>JAEUQI010000032.1 GCA_016789145.1 Blastocatellia bacterium
GCTCGATAGCGGCGATCTCGACCGCGAGAATTTCTTTGACTCGTTCGACGTTCGGCATTATTCGGCGAAGAAGTCACTCTTGTTCTTGGTGACGTAGTCCTCGATCTGTTTGATCGTTTTGAGCTCGTCGAGATTGGCATTTGCTTCTTCGTTGGTAATAAAGCCTTTGCCGACATTAACGTAAACAGCGTTCGTCGGATAACCGGCTTTCGCACCGAGGCAACTGCCGGCGACGACGACATCGGTTTCCTTATCGCCATTTAGATCTTTGAAAGAAACTGCTTCGACCCAGCAAGCCTCTTGTCCACCGAATGCATCAGGAAACTCGAATATCTGCTTGCCGTCGCGATAAATGTAAAACTTCGAACCACGTGGAACGTCCTTAGCATCGACCATGTCGTCCTTGTTCGCAAAGGTTACGAAACACGAGCCTTGGTACGGCATATGGTCGAACGGAAACGACTGCTTGGCAACAAACACCTTGCCCGGCATCGAGAACGACGAACAGTCTTGCTTTGCAGGAACCGCAGCCGAAGTTGCCGCCGGTGCGGTTTCGGTTTTTGCTGTTTCAGCTGGTTTGTTGGTGTTGCTTGAATTAGTGTTCGATGTTGCGGTGTTGGTGCCTATATTGAACGAGCAACCGCTGATTACGACGGCGAGTGCCGTGACTAAAACTAGACGCATTTGATCTGATCTCTCCTCAAGAAATTATCGAGAACTTCAGACCAACTTTGCAACAAAAAAAGGAGCGAAGCAAATGCCTCGCCCCTCGTTTTCCGAACCGCTATTCGACGTTGACGAAATCGGTTCCCGTTCGGCCAAAGGTTTCGGGATGATACATCTCCTCGGCCTTGGCCGGCGGCACAACGAATTGGCCCGGCGTTGTAGCTCGCGTCACATAGGAGTAGTTGTAAACGCCTTCCCACAGCAAGGAGGCGAAGGCCTCGGCTCGTTCATCACGGAAATTCTGATGTTCGAACCAATACTGACGCCACCACCAAGAACCGCCATACGAACGGCTATTGAACGTGGCAACACCGGCATTCGGCTGCGTATCGCCCGGGATCTGCTCCGTAACAGCAAGCCCCGGATTGAGGATCTCAAGACCTGCAGGCAGGTTGTCGACAAGTGCGACGTGATAACGCCGAGCCTGTGCGACCATCGTCAGACGAACACGAACGCGAGCACCTGCCTTGATCGTCCAGGTACCGTCGGCGTTTTGCTTCACGTCGTCTTTGTCATCGATGGCCTCGTATTTACGAAGTACCGTAAAGCCGTAATCTGCAGGTTCGAGCTTGAGGTTCTTCGGTGCGTACTTCATGCCGATGCGATAGTACAGGCGACCGGCACCTTGTTTGTCGAGGATCAGGTTAGATGTTCCGCCTTGCTCGGTCAGGTACGACATCGGAATGTTCAACTGATTCGAATCAACCGAGCGGCCTTTGAAAACCTGTTCGCCCGCATACGTGTTGCCGAGCCAGACACGCGAGACGAAGTCAGGCGTGACCTTTTCGAACGCGTTGAAATACTTGTCGAGTGCTAGCAAGATGAAAACGTTCTCCTGCGTATTCGACCAAGCACCTTTTGTGCGATGTGCAAGCAGGCCGCGAACGAGCTTTGGAATAAGGTCGTTCTTTTGATCCGCTTTGATCATCGCTTCGAGCAACACGCCGTCGGCACGGCGGTTCGAGTGCATGATGAGCCAAGCACCGTCGCCGTAGTTCGTGACGAAATTCGCCGTAGCTGCGGTTTCGGTCGTGCGGTTCATCAAATGGCGAATTATCGCTTGAACTTCGGTCTGTGAATTCGCATCGTTTGCGAGCACCGACATGATCCAGCCGAGTGCTTCGAACGGAGCCTTGTTGAACGCTCCGTCGACCGGCGATTCTGTGCTAACGCCCTTTGCCGCACCTTGCATCTCAGCGAGGAGCTTCTTGGCCTTAGCAACATCCTTGTCGCCCATCATGTCACGGATGTACAGGGCATAAGCCGAGATGGTCCAACGGACTTCGGGTGAGTTCTTGTACCATTCGTCAAAATGCTTCTCGACGTCCTTGAGATAGGGTTTTGTCTTGTTGAACATTTCGTCAGGTACTTTGTAGCCCTTCGATTTCGCGAGAGCCAAAGCGTGGGCAACGTGGATGGTCAGGAACGGATACTCGTATCGTTCCTTATCCTTCTTCCATAGCCCAAAGCTGCCGTCGCTGCGTTGCCGCGATTGAAGGATCTCAATGTCGCGAGCATAGAAGCTATTGAGCTGTTCGGCGGTCGGCATATCTTTTGCCTTGAATGCCGACAGCACATCACGCATCGCTGCGATCGAGATCATTCGCGATGATATCTGTTCGGAACAGGCGTATGGATAGTTGGTCAGATAAAGGAACGCATCGGTCAGTTCTTGCAATTGAGTTGACGAAGTCGTAACCTCAAGCCCGCCAAACTGCGAATAAACATCGCCGGGCGTCTGTACCGGCTGAACGATCGCACCGTTTTGGTCTGTCGTGCCATACGTCGCAAACGCCTCAGTAGTCGCGGGCGTCCAGATGGGCAGCGAGATCTCAGCCGCATCACTGAACGAGCCGCTGGTTGCGACAAACTGGAACCTTGCGGTTCCTGCTTTGTCAGTAGACACCGGGAAACGCACTTCGGCACGGTCGTTTGCTTTTACGATGACCTTCTTGCCTGTGCTATTGCCGCTCGAGCCGACATTGACGTTTGACGCTCGCAGAGCAACATCAACGGCCATATCCTTGTCGGTCTGATTCTGTATGACGACCGGTAGCTCGACCTTGTCGCCGAAGTTCATAAACCTCGGTGCCGAAGGCCTAACCATCAACGGCTGTTTTGCCGTGATGTTCGATTCGGTCTTCCCAAATCGCTTGCCCGTATCGACCGCGACCGCTGTGACGCGATATCGCGTGAGATTGTCGGGCAGTTTCACCGTGACGACTGCACGGCCGCTCGAGTCGGTCTTGACCGAAGGCGACCAGTACGCCAGAGCATTGAAATTCTGCCGCATGTTGATCGCTCCGGCGTCCGCAGGTCGATTTTCCTCACGATCATCTGCAATACTTTCCGCTGCCATTTTGGCCATTGCCGGTGCCGCAGGTCGCGCAACTCCGGTCGACATGGCTCGTCCGTTCGCCATACCACCGGAAACAGTCACCACGCTTGAGGAGGTATCGATCGTCTGACCCGACGGTGCGACTACATTCACGACATCGTCAGGGTGAGCTAATAGTACATCTTTTCGAGAATGATAATCGGTCACGCCGTCGCCGCGTTGCGTGTAGAACACACCGAGTGGATCGCTGATCGAATATCGTGATAGAGCGAGTACGCTTTCATCGACGACGACGATAGCGACTTCGCTGTTTGAAACGGCATTGCCCGTACTATCTGTTACGGCAACATTGACCTTGGTCTCTCCGCCCGGAGCTAGCGTTTTATCGACAGGATCGGCAACGACGTTGAGCTTGCGGCTCGCGGTCGAGATCCCAAGATTTATCGAGCCCGACGCGTATGCAGGACGCGTCCGAGTCACTGAGTTCCGCTGACTCTTTTCGTCCAACAGGAACGCAGGCGTACCATCTTCGCGCCGAGCCGCTCCAACTAAATCGACCTGAGCAGTTATATTCGGCAGATACTTTTCATCAAGTGGGATCTTGAGCGTTACTGACGAATCTTTCATCGTAAATCGCTCGGTTTTGACAATGCCGTCGCGACGAAGGGTCAATACGCCCTCAGCACCGACGAATGGCGAGATCACAAGCAATTCAGCGACATCACCGGCCGAGAAATCTTTCTTCGAGGGAATGATCTCTGCTTTCTCCTGTTCAACATTTCGTTTCGGAGCCTGTTTGCCGCCCGGAACCCAAACAGTGATCTCGCTCTCGTTGAACCGTTCGCGATTGTCCATCACCGTAGCCGTCACGATATAGCGACCACCGGCCTTGGCAACGAACTCGCACGTTTGAGCCTTATCGCCAGACTTCACGGTGCAGAATTGCTCATCGACTGTCTTCTCAGACCACGAGCCTTTGTCAAAGACCCAATCTTTGAGCAACGCTTTGATCTCCACATCACGGCCTGTGATGAGCGTTCCGTCGATATCAGAAACGATCGATTCGACAGCGATCTTTTCGCCTTTCTGAACGAATGTTCGCGGTGTTCGAATTCCGACATAAAGATCGGCAGGATGCACAAGCAGCGAAGTCTGCGAGCCCCAAGTCTGACGATTCACGTCCTGAACCGAAGCCGAAGCCGTAACCGTGTATGGACGAGGCGGCTTGACGGAATCGAAATCGATCTTGAGGACATGCTTTCCGCTAGCGTCGGTCGTGCCTTTGAAGGATTGCGACGAACCGCCGCTGTAACCGCCACGACCATAGCCGCCATCAAAATCCCACCACCACGGCGTCCACGTACCGAACGTGAAATCACCCCGATTCGGCGGCGTGTAGTTTGTTGCAGTTGCCGTCACGTTCCAATTTGCATCCGCATTCGCAAGCCCGCCGCCAGCGTAATATTTTGCTTCGACCGCGACCATAGCGTTGCCGCCAACAAAATGCGGAGCCTCGGTCTCGACCTTTGCTGTAACTTCGAACTCAGGGCGACGAAACTCTTGAATTTGGAAAGAATGCTGCGTGCTGCCACCCGAAAGTGCGCTGTTTGTCGAGATATCGATGCGTCCGTAGCCAAGATTCGCGTTGTCAGGTATCGAGAATTTGAAATCGAATGCGCCGAATACGTTTAGATCTGCGAAACCTTTTGCGATCTCGTTATTTCGAGGATCTTTGACCGAGTATGTAATCCCATTGGCCGCACCGGACAAAGCCTCGACATCGCCTAGTTTGCCTGCCGTGTACTTGCGGATGTAGCCCTTGACGGCAACTTCCTCTTTTGGCTTGTACATCTTGCGGTCGTCAAAAACGAACCAACGCAAGGTGTCCGACGAAGTTTTCTTGTACCAACTGCCGCTGTCTTGCCAATAATAGTCTGTGTTCTCTGGCAAGAATGCGACGTCTTTCCCACGACGCGCGATCAGTACATTCTGTTCCTTTGCCGACGGAGTTGCAGGCAATTCCAATCGCACAATGCCGTTATCTGTCGATTTCAATGCGGCAGTTTCCGCGATCGTCTCACTCGGAGCTTCGGTGCCGTCGGATTCGATCGTCTGAACTTCGTCAGCACTCGGACCTGAACCGACGCTAGTCAACCAATTCCAGGCACGAGCAAAGAATCCAGGCTCTTGATATTCAGGCGTTTCAACGCTGGCATTTGTTCCATTTGGAGCGATCGTGACGTCAACGCCAGACAGCGGTTTGCCTGACTTGAGTTCAGTCACAAATCCTACAAGCTCAGTGTTATCAACAAATGCGTCGATGCCTAGCTGTGTTGCCTGCAGCCAAGTAACTATTCGCGTCCGATCATATTTGTCGCGTTTGATCGTCGGCTCGATATCGAGAATGACGTTGCCGTATCCGCCGCTCAACGCCTTTGCGAGGTCGATACGCATCTCGACCATCTCGTCGGGCTTGGTTTGGATCGCAACTGTTTCGTCCGAAACTAAACGTCCGGGAATCGTTGGTCGTTTGCCGTCGTCATAGTTCAAATATCGAATAAACTGTTGAAACTGGCTCCAATTCGTCGGATCGACAGCGTACATCTTGACCTTCATCGAAGGCTGATTTGTCGAGTAAACCGAAAAACTTGGCTTAGCGGTCGGATCGAGGATGGACATAAATCCACCCTGCGAATAAAGATTCGCAGGGGCCGAGCCGACCTTGATCGTTGCGGTCGCGGTCTTCGCGAGCATTTGACCATATATGTCTTGCACCGACGGATCGACGGTTATCGCATAGCTGGTTTTGCCTTTCTTGTAGCCCTGAATATAAACATTCGAGCCAGAAGGATAGATATTCAGACCTTCGACCGCAGGCTCGATCCTTATCATCTCCTTGGTGAACTTCGCAGCGTCAAGTGAGTTATTGAATTCTATGATCCAATTGTCGAACGGTGAACAGGTTGTGTTCCCATTCCAGCCGCAATAGGCACGGTTGAATTTGAGCGGGCTGAATGTTTGGAACGAAAAGCCCTGTGCTTTCGTGCTTAGAAGCGGCCCTTCAGCGGATGGAGTTCCCGGTCCTACAGTAACCGAAATCGTGGACGCTCCGGGCAATGCATTCTCCACCGAACCATCCGTATTGACAGCACGAAACGCCATCCAGCGTCCAGCTTGTGCTTGTTTCGAGTAATAACCGATCGTCGAATCCGAAGCTATCTCGGCCTCGGTTGCTAACCGTAGTGCCAGCTTCTTGCCGCCGCCATTGACGTTGATCGTTCGAAGCACAGCCTCAGGATTGATCGCCTGATCAAACTGCAGATACATCAACGCATTCCGGCGCGTAATGCCGCCATTAGGAAACATCGTCTCGACCTTTGCCGGCGGCGTTGTGAATGTCCAAACAACATCTTTCGCTAGCGTCTGGCCTGTCGCTGACTTGGTTCCGGCAGGCACGCGTGCGGTGAACTTTGTCGCCATCGGAAAACGCTTGTCCGTGTCAAACATCAGTGTTTTGGTGCCAAGCCAACGCCAACGGCCTTCGACCTGCGGAGTTAGTTCGACGGGAGCATATTTCGCAGCTTCTTCCTGCGAAGTAACGGCCACCATTGGTTGGGAAAACGTAACGCTCAGGTCAGGAGCAAGGCTGATCTCGCCTTCGGGTGAATAGCGAAGCACCTGCAATGCGGAGCCATCGGTAGCGTTCGGCAATGCTCGCATCTCGTCCGACGGAAATTTAACCGGGATCTTGCTGCCGGTTTTTGGAGCAGCGAGGCTACCTATACGCTTTGCGAATTCGGTCTTATCGTCCGGATCGGTCTTGATCGCGGGAACTCGCTTTAGCAGGCCGTTCGTTTCACTGTCGCCTAAAGGATCGGATGCCGCCGGCGGCGTTTTCTCGCGCTTTTCGGCGCCCTCGACGCCTTCGCTCAAGCGAAACTTCAAACCGTTCTGTTTATCTTTATCACGATCTTCCATCGCTTTTCTGATAGATTGTCCGTTAGCCGAAATTCCAAGTTGAGCGATCGAACCTGCATAGATCGACACCAACAAAACCCACGTTATCACCTTTCTCGCTGTTCTCATTATTCACCTTTCGAAGCCTGATTCTATATCAACGTTGCCACGGCAGCTAAGACAAAACGGCCGCCAGTACTCCACTATTGAGAACGGACGCAGTTTAATTACTTGCATTTGCGGTTTTGATACTGATATTTCGACAATTACTGCTATACTATTGCCGAAAAACGCAACTTTGCGGAATTTGCCGTCGTAAGTGAGAAGGCAGGTCGTTGCAAAGGCGGCTTAAATTGAGGAGCGGTCGATAAATCATGGGATTGTGGCAGAGAATAACCAGAGTATTTAGAGCAGGAACAGGTGCGGCACTCGACAGGATCGAGAATCCTGAGCTTGTGCTTCAACAAACCATCCGCGACATGCGCGATCGCGTGCCTGAGCTCAACAACTCAGTCGCTCAGGTCATGGCGACCGAACGTCTGCTCACCAAGCAGAAAGAGCAGCTATCCGCTCAGGTTGTAGATCTAGACAGCAAGATCAAGGCCTCGGTCAAGATGGGGCGCGACGATATCGCAACGGCATACATCGGTCAGCTTCAGCAGGCTCAGATGGACCTCGAACGTACGTCGGTTCAGGCAGAACATGCAGGTGTGGCTTCGAAACAAGCACTCAAAGCTCGTGACAACTACGTCCTCAATATGAAAAAGCGCAGTGCCGAGGCAATGCAGCTTATTTCAGCCGCTAAGCAGGCGAAATTGCAAGAGCAGCTTGCTCAAACGATGGATACGTTCAACATTGGCGACGATGCTTCGACATTCAACGAAATGCGCGAAAAGATCGATCGCCGTGTTGCAGCAGCCGAGGCAAAGCTTCAGCTTGGCTCATCGTCGGTCGATTCGCAGATGCAAGACATCGAGCGTGAGGCGATGGACATCCAACTTCAGGATAAGCTTCTTGAATACAAGTCGCAGATGGGAATGCTCGGTGCCGGAACGCCGCCGGCCGCAAAACAGATCGAGGCAAACGCAACGGCGACTGAGGCTGAGGTTCTCGATCAGGTGATCGTAAACGAATCGTCGCAGACCAATTAATGAAGGAAAGTTCGGAACTTACGCTACGGTTCTCTATGGCAGACATCGCTAAATACTCGCAAGGCCTCGAGAAATTCAATCAGAGCTACGCTAAGGAAGCCGCAAAAGAATTGTGGAATTTCTGGGGCTTGGCGGGCTTTCTCGCGGCCGCAGTGTTTACCGGCAGCATCATTCCGTTACTTATTGCTCTCGTCGCCGAGGCGATCTATCTTGTCGTTGTTCCAAATCTTCCGGCTTATCGTCAGCTTGTAAATAAGCGATATCACGACAAACGGCTCGCCGCACATAATGCCAATCGCGAAGGCCTCATTAAATCGTTCACTCAGCGTGAACGCGAGGCCGTCGAATATCTTCGCTGGCTCAAGACAAAGATCCAGGACAACTATCTCAAGTTCACCGGAGCTCGCCAATTGCCGAGCAATCTAACGGCTCTTGACCAGCGCTGGGAAGATTTCGTCGACCTGCTCGATGTCTATCGCCGCCGCAAACAGCATCTTAAGTCGATCAATCGACAATCAGTTCATAATCAGCTGTCGCAGGCCTTTCGCGCGATGGAATCCGCAACCGACGACAAGACGAAGCGAATTCAGCAAACCAATGTCGAGATACTGAAACGCCGCATCGCGTCGTTTGATGAGATCGAGCGAAGCGTCAAACTTGTCGAAGGTCAGCTTCAGTCGATCGAAAACTTCTTCTCATACCTCAACGACGAGATCGTAACGATCACGACGCCTGAGAAATTCTCACTGCTCGATTTCGAACAGCTCTCCGATTCCATAGCGATGACTAAGCAAATGCTCGATGCTACCGCCGACGAGGTTGGGCAGCTCGACAGCTACAATCGCGAAATGGGCAACCTCGAGCTCTTGCCGGGCATTAAGTAGCCTTTGATCCAATCTAAGAGATTCTTGCGCATAATTCTCAACTCTAATAGAATTACTCTTTTGTTTTCGAAGACACGTAATTTTATTTAGAGGATCATTATGAAAAAAGTAGGAATCTTGGTGGGCCGCGAGGTCACCTTTCCCGAAGCAATAATTAAAAGCATTAATGAAAAAGGCAATGGCGAAGTCGTTGCTGAAATGGTTAATATCGGCGGAATTACGCTCGATGAAACCAAGCGTTACGATGTGATCATCGACCGTATTTCGCACGAGGTGCCGTATTACCGTGCCGCTCTTAAGCGATTTGCACTTGAGGGCACGTACATCATCAACAATCCATTCTGGTGGTCGGCTGATGACAAATTCTTTAACTTTGCACTTGCTACGAAGCTGGGCGTTGCGATCCCGAAGACGGTTCTCTTGCCGCAGCACAGCTATATCAAGGACATCACATCTGAATCACTTCGGAACCTCGAGTTCCCTATCGACTGGCAGGGCGTCGTCGATCACGTCGGTTTTCCGGCGTTCCTGAAACCGTTTGACGGCGGCGGCTGGAAGAATGTTTCTAAGGTGAATTCGCTCGAAGAGCTATTCACCGAATATAACGAATCGGGTACATTGTGCATGACGCTGCAGGCGGGCGTTGAGTACGATCAGTTCGTCCGCTGCTATTGTGTCGGCAGAGAAAAGGTACTGATCATGCCCTACGATCCGTCGAAGCCATATCTCTCAGGTATGCAGTACGTCGATGTCGAAGATTATCTATCGCCTGAGCTTCACGCTCGTGTCGAACAGGACGTCAAGACGATCTGTAACGCTCTCGGCTACGACCTCAACACGGTCGAATTCGCGATCAAAGACGGCATTCCATACGCTATCGACTTTATGAATCCGGCCCCAGACGCCGAACTTGCATCGGTCGGCGAAAAGAACCACCGCTGGATCGTCGACAACATGACCGATTTCATTCTGCGAAAGCTAAAAGAAGGCTGGGAAATGCCCGAATACCGCTGGTCATCAATGCTCAAAGGCAACGACAAAGCCGCAACGAGCTAATTAATCTGTGTGATTTTCAAAAGAGGCCGCGAGTAACAATCTCACGGCCTTTTACCTTTAACAGATGCTCAACGAACCTAGCCCGAATCGCAATCTTGTAGGTCCGGCTCCGTTTTACTCCCCGCCGAGCTTGATATCAGAAGGCAACTGGTAACTACATAAATGGCCTCAGTTCTTACTTTCAGCCAGCTCCGCAATTCTCCCATTTACTTCCCAAACCACGGACTTGAAATCTCATTCCATGTCTCGCCACCGTCGGTTGTCTTCAGCACTGTTCTAAGCCCCCAAGCAAATCCTGTTGTGCGGTCTTTAAAGATGATCTTACTTAGCATAGGAGACGTTATGTCTTCGGGTACCTTGTTGAGCCAAGTCTTTCCGGTATCATCAGTCTTTGAGATCGTGTCGCCAACAACAAAGCCAATTTGTTCGTTAACAAAATACACGTCAGAAATATTATTGTTTTTAAGCTCGGATGAGTACCATTTAGTGCCACCACCGGTACAAAGGACCTTCGTGTTGCTCATAAGCCCGCAACCCTGAAAACCAGATGTAAATGACGCGGCATCGAACGACTTGCTGTCTGGCAATTCTCTTCTTTCCCAACTAATACCTCCATTTCTTGTTGTTAGAAAAACTGAGTAAAAACCAGACTGCGTGTTCTCTCCACCTAGGCTCCACCCAAAATCCTTATCAGCAAAACGAATTCGGCGTAGATTCAGGTTGGTAGTAGAGTTTGCCTCGCTCCAAGTTCCCCCGCCGTCTCTAGTGAATATTATCTTGCCGTCATCACCACACGCCCAGCCATGTTTTTCGTCTACAAAAGTTAGATCGGTAAGAAATAAATTCGCACTCTTCCTTTTGACTACATTGAAGCGGATTAACTTGTCCTTCAATTCTAGTTTCACCAAGCTTCCACTAACGATCCCCCAGATCTTGTTCTTTTCCACTTCCAGCAATCTGTCGAAAAAACCAATCGGCCCAACGTTGGTGATCTTAAAGTCTTTTCCACATGTTCTTACTATGAAATTGTCGCCGACAGGTGAGAGCGCACCGACCACAAGTACACAACCGTCATTGAGCGGTAGAACAGTATGTATCGTAGAATCTCTTTCCAATATCTGTAAGTTATGTTCGCGGTTTTGGGCATAATTTATTTTGACGGAAGACAAAATACTAAATACGACAAAAAAACTGGTAGCCGTAAAAAGTACAGAAAGAACACGGTCAGACCTGCGACTAAAGGACTCTTGCACGGTATTTCTCCTTTACTTTTTGATTTCCCGCCGAAGAGTCTGTGTTGGCTCCGATCTTTAGCAGAGCCTGCCTTTTCTTGGCGGCCAAGTAGTTTGAACTGTAGGATCCGACATTCAATGGTCTGCATTATGTAACGATTTGATGCGGAATGGAAGGGGTTTGTTGGTATCTCAAACGAAACAATAGATCGCATAATCGCCGGCCTGAACCCTAAACGGTCATGTAACTTCCCCTTTTCACACTTGTTGCAAAAAACTCTCTTTCTGAGGCAACCCGAAAATCAATTTTTCTCCAACGAAAAATGATCGCTCTTCGCAGTTTTGATACATTGCGTGGCAATTGAGGAAAGAACTTTGAAACAAATAGATAAAGTAAGAGAGAAAGTTCCTCATGTTTGCAAACAAGGCCCGATTGTTTGCAAGTCGATCACGAAACTCGCTAACAAACTCACATTGTTCGCTAACAAAGACCAAATGTTTGCTAACAAACAGCGTTTGCTTGCTAACAATCGACACTTGTTTGCCAACAATCTTCGTATGTTAGCTAACAAATGTCTCCCGCTAGACAGACTGACATCATGTGGAGAAACTCGGCGATCTATTGTCCTGACAATATGGCTCCGATCTGTATCAGGGATTTCGTCCGAGTATTCACTGCCAAGCTTGTATCGACTCGTCAGAAACGTCCAGTCAGAAATGAGCGCTCCAGAAATGGCGGGCTCCAACTAATCATCAGTAGCCGCTATATCGTAAGGAATTCGCGAAGCGAGCATTCGGCTAATTACTCGGAGAATGCACCAAACAACCAAGGCAATTCCCGATACAGCCCAACCAATGTCAGCTAACAAGAGATCGTCGGCAACCAAGCCAAATATCAGCGGTGTTAGTCCAAAGAGCGTAATCGTCAATGCCGTTCGGCCTGCGGTTGCGAGTGAATTGACAAGATTTACGCGATGTACCTCGAGGTCGAGATAAGCGTTATCCGACGTAAGGTTACTGAAATAATCAGCTTCGGTTTGCGAAAACCGCTTAGCCGCCCGTGATGAGGCATTTTCATGAGCTGACGCAAATTGATGGACGACGTGTGCAAGCTTCCCCTCGCGAAGTGCGATCTCCGCAAGGCCTCGCGAGCCGAGATAGCCGCTTCCCTTTTCAACTGCATTCAGAAATGCCGACGATGCTCGTTTAATGTCACCGACCTGAAAGTATGTCTCTCCTAATCGTGCTAACAGTTCGCCATCGTTTTGTGAATGGCGTTCCGCAAGCCGTAAAGCAGCGACCGAGCGGCGGTGCAGTTTGGAATCGCGACGAATACCTGCCATTACAAAAAGACAGCGGGCGAGATCGAAATAAAGATGTGCATTGGCACGTTCTCGATGAAATGCACGACGGAAAACCTCAAGGGATTGATGCACGCGCCCAGCGATCCGAAGTTCGTTCCCCAGCGTTCTGAGGTCTTCGCTATCAGATTCGTCATCGGTCGGCTTGACCGATGAAAGCCTAGACGAAGGACGCGAAAACAAGGTCGATTCGAGAACATCAGCCTCAGGAATTCGGGAGAAAGAAGCTTTCATTGCGACCTCTTTCGGATCGGCAAGATAATCGCGGAGATCTATCGAACGCTGATCCAGAACCTCCTCGGGCACCGCTGACAATATTGCGATCAGCATGCTTCGATGCTCAGCCCCTCCGGATGTGATAACGAAGAGTTCATCGCGGCCACGGATCGCGGTTCGAAATCGGTATTGAGCAATTCCACCGCGCTTGATGATACGAAGCGTAGCCGAATCGATCTGTTCGATATCGCGGACACGCAATCGTGAGCGGCCGCCCGTGAAAGCCGACCATATTCGCGGCAGTATGCCCGTCCGTTTGAGTCGTTTTCCATCAAAGACGATCCTATCTGAGAATGCAAGCAGGGGAATAGCGATCCACGAAAGGACGAAAACCGCGTACGCAAACCGGTCGAACTCGAGATAAACGAAAAGGCCGGCAAAAAAGCTGCCGACCATAAAGGCTGTAACGTAACTGTTCAATGGAACGCGAACAGAGAGCTTCTTGCTCTTTAGATCTGCTGCTCCAACTGGTTCCGAGCTCATAAAACTAGATCAACCGAACGGCGATGCAGACGGCGGCGGCTCGACGATCTCTTTTGCACGCTCAGGATCGAGTTCGGTCACGCGGTCTTTTGCATCTCGAGCGGTTTGCGTCATTGGGATAGGCTTGCCTTCAGCATCCTTCGCATCGGCTGCCGTTTTCGCGATCGTAAAGTAGAGGTCAGCGGCTTCCTTTTTCTTGTCTTGCTTTTCGTAAACCTTTGCTAAGGCGAAATTTAGAGTATCCTTTGCAATGATCGCGTCCGGCATTGCGATAAGTTCTTGGTAAAGCTTGACGGCTTCATCGAACTTCCCATCGTCAGCTCGTGTCTGAGCCAGAGCAAACTTAGCAAGCTTTCCATTATCCGACGAAGATCCTGCAATTGCTTCGAGCTCGGAAATTCCAGCCGCTCTATCAATGACCAATCGATTTACTGCGATAAAGTACTTAGCACGTTCGCCAACCGATCCGCCGAACTTATCGACGACAGTTTGAAATTCGGCGATCGCTGCTTCAGCACGCTCCTTCTCTGTCTTAAACGTCTTCTCGGTCGAGCCAGCGGGCACAGGCTGATCCGTAACACGTAACTGCGAGGTCTCAATAGCTTTGCCCAACGCGGCCTGTGCTTCGGCTCCTGAACGACGGCTCAAACGCATCACTACAAAAACAAGCAATGCTATGACCAACAATGCCAAGACCGCATAAACGATCTTACGGCCATTGCCTTCAAACTTTTTGCCGACCTCATCAAGCTTTGCATTCACGTTCTGCTGAAACGCATCTTGATAACGTACTGCATCTTTCGGCGCTTCCGGGGCCGTCGCTACTTGGTCAAATCGTCTATTCTTTCTTGCCATGACTAAAAAAACTGCAAACACTCGCCATAAGTTCGTTATATAATTGGGCGAAGCGAGGCTTATCCAAAAGTGTTAATTTACCGTAAAAATGCCGTAAGGGCAAACAAACGTTGAAACAAAAGCACTTTTCAGCCCGCAAGAAAAAATCTATCGATGGGAACTTTTGTGGGAACAAAATTGTGATCATTGGTGTCTAACTATTCAGGTTCGCATATTTCATACGAACCCTGCGGCGACAGCGGCCGGTCGAAAATGGCCGTCGTAAGCAGAAAATGACGATCGGCAGATCGATCACATTTGATGACGAGAGCTTGGGAAGTCCCGTAATTACGGCACCCCTAGACGCCGCACGTCCGGTTGATAATGCCGGATTTATTGAAAAACTAAAGTCGCGAGACGCCGCGGCGTTCGATGAACTTGTTACGAGATATTCGGCTGACGTAAACGCGTTGCTGTATCGATTGACGAACGACCACGAAGAAGCTGCAGATCTTGTTCAGGAGACTTTTCTTAAGGCTTTGAGATCTATCGGAAGTTTCCGAGGCGATTGCAGTTTGAAAACATGGCTGTTCCGGATCGCGATAAACGAATCGCGAAACCGATTTCGCTGGTGGAAACGACGTCGTCGCGAAACGACATTTTCGCTCGATTCGACGATCGGCGACTCTGAGACAGCGGTTTGGGAGACGATGGCGGATGACAGCATTTCGCCCGAAGAAGCCGCGATACGCCGCGAACGAACGCAGCGTTTGGAACAAGCTCTCGCGTCATTAAAGAGTGTTTACCGCGAAGCAGTCACGCTTTGTGATATTGAAGGCTTTAGTTACGAGGAATGTGCTCAGGCGTTGGAGACTAACGTCGGCACGGTGAAATCGAGACTCTCGCGAGGCCGCGAGGAGTTGAGAAAACGGTTGAACGATCTTTGATAATTCGATGAATGGTTGACTCGCCCCGGTTCTATCTTTGAGGAAAACAAAATCGGTGCCAAACGATGAATCAAGGAGTTCGAGCGTTGCAGCGAACATCGGATCAAGTGAACGACGTAATTGAAATGGCCAGCAACACCACTAGAAAGCGTTCTTTGCAAGACGAGATGGGATCACAGCGGCAATCACGTTGCCATTGTCAACGGGACAACGGCAGCCGGGGTCAGTCAGCCATTCAGCGAGTTATCGGCCAAATAATCGTATGAACTGCGAAGACATCAGAGAAATAGTTTCGATCGACACGGAGCTACTGTCCGACACGGACGGAGTGGTTTCGATGCATCTATCTTCGTGCCCGAATTGCCGCGTTGCTCGTGATGAATTTATTGCACTCAGGTCCCAATTATCGAACCTTTCGCGGCCTGCGCTTTCGAAAAGATCTGAATATCAGTTACGAGAGCTCTTGACCAATGAAATTAGCGGAAACGAGCGTCCAATGTTCGAATCGCCGTTATTCGAATGGACCCAGTTTCGGCTTATACCGGTCTTTGCGGGAACGGCAGCAAGTTTAATGGTCGGTCTCGGGTTGTTGATGTTTCTGTTTTCAAGTACAAATTCTAACATCGCTACATCTAAGACACCTCCAAATGACCGCGTCGTTATGTCGAGTAATGATAGGCTGAGGGGCTCCGACGAGCTTGCAACTATCTATCCCGATGAATACGCCCGAAATAGAATGTCGGTAGCCACCGAATCGCCGAGTCTTAACCCGCAAGGCTCACTAGTATCAATGAGTAACGCATTGCGTAATTCGGGTAATTCACAAGATGGCGTTGTGGTGATCGCAAATGTGTTCGGTGACGGCTTGGCTCGAATCGAAGAGGTGGTATCGCCGGCAAAGAGCAACAAGGCACTCGCGGACCTTAAGAAAGCTCTCGACGCAGACCTTGGCGATGCTCCGTTTGTGCCCGCATCTCTAGATGGCCGCTCGGACAATATGCGCGTCGTTCTTCGCTTCCAGCAAGTGGACGTCAGCACTTCAGAACCACGAAAACGCCGCCGCTAGTCTATTTGTCGATCTCAGCCTTTAGTTTAGCTGCTAATGCAGCGTCTTGAGCAAGTAGGAACTTGTGTTGCTCTAGTGCCGCAGCCTTATTTTTTTTCAGCAATTGGATAATCCCGAGATTGAATCGCGCTTTCACAAAGTTCGGATTAAGAGCGAGACATTTCGTATAAGCCTCTATAGCCCGATCGCGTTGATTGTCCGCAAAATAAGCATTACCTAGCAAGTAAAATCCGTCAGCATAATCTTGATTGGCATTGGTAAACTCGACTAATCCCGTAACCGCCTGACGATAATATCTAGTCGCCTCAACGGTTCTGCCAAGCAGATCATTTGCACGGCCTAGGTAAAATAGCGTCTCGCCATCGCCCGGTTTAAGCCGCAGAGCATTGTTACACGCAGTGATCGCATCGCGGTACTCTTTCGTGTCATTTAAGGCACGGCAGAGATTCGTATAGCCCATATATTCGCTCGGCAACAATTGAGTGGCCGAACGAGCCGCTGCAACCGCGTCTGCCGGTCTATCTGCGAGGCTGTAGTACCAGCTAATGTCAGTGTAGAGCCGGCCGTTCGAAGGAAAATGCGGTTTTGCCCTGTTTAGCGTATCAATCGCAAGCGAAAGCTTATTCTGCTTTTGATAAAGAGCTGCTAAGGTCAAATAGACCTGAAAGATCTTAGGGTTCGCCGCGATCGCACGATTGTAAGCATCGATAGCCGCAGCGTCATTCCTCAACCTAGTTTGGGCATCTCCGATCAAATAGTAGGTGTCGCCAATAAATTGTGTGCCGCGCTTTACGGCTTCCTCCGCCGCCGCAAGTTGGGCCGTTGTGTTTCCCTCAAGAGCCTGGATCCTCGCCACCTGATAATACGAATCGCCGTCTTTAGGGTTAATTAGTAGCGCACGCTGCGTTGCTTCAAGGGCATTCTTACGATTGCCGTTCTGTAAATACGCTTCGCCAAGAGCTTTCCAATGCTGAGCATTCTTAGGCGCCAATTGCAATGCTTTGTTTAGGTCGTCTATAGCTTGGTCGTATTTTTGCTGGTCAAAGAAAACATACCAGCGAAATGAATAAACCTCCAGCGGTTTGTGGCCCTGAGTCAATGCGAGTTGAAACTCGCGTTCTGCTGCGGCGTATTCCTTTAACTGATAATGAGCGTCGGCTTTGTAGAAGTGAAGTTGAGGATTCGTTGGCACCAGCGTGATCGCTTCACCGTAAAATTGGATCGCAGCTTTGAAATCCTTTTCTCTGTACGCCTTGTTACCTTGGTCCGCAAGTTCACGCGAACGCCTGATCTCGGCCCTCGTTTGACCATCTACGTTCAATGGCAGACCAGCAGCCGCAACCAACAATAAAGCTATAAACGCGATTACTCTCAGGTTTCTACTTTGCATAACATCCGTAATTCTATTGCAAGATCACTGTCCTATCGCTTCCGGTCTTTGGCTTAGGAGTCGCTTTTGGGCCTGGTGTTTTAACCGGTTTGGGAACCGTTTCACGGCCCGTAGGCGGCGTTTGAGGTTTCGGAACCGTTGTTGTCGGCTCATCGATCGGTGTGGGCGTCGGCGATGGCGACGCTAGATCACTATTGGAATTCGCATTTCCATTGGTCGGAGGAGTAGCCTCCGGAGTCTGCACCGGAGTGCTCGTTGCCGCAGGCGACGAGACTGGCGTAGGTGTTGCAGACGGTGGTACATTCACATAGTTCGTGTAGTAGTACCACGACGCGGCCAAACCTGCGATGATGAACAGAAACACGCCGCCCAAACCTCCGAGTATTAAGCCAGCCTTAGAACTACCTTTCTTTCCGTCTGGTTTTGGAGCGGCGGTAGCAGCCGCAACCGCTGCGTAAGGTGCGGGTTTGGCCGGGGTCGCCTGTTTTTCATCACTTGCAAGCGGAGTCGGTGGAGGCGTTTCAATAACGCGCTTTTCCTGCTCAATTGGAACCTCTACGTTAGCCTCAGTGAAAAACTCGGGTGCCTCGGGAATCTCTGAGGGAGCCGCAACATCCGGCTCTATTCGCATTGTTTCAGCCGGCACGCTTGTTTCTGGCGATACAAATTCGTCAACGGCCTTCACAGCTGACATATCGATCATGACCTCGGTCTTGTCTCCGGGCGGTTCATTCGCGACATCGGCCGCGGTCATTTGCACTGTTGCATCATTCGGCGTTATAGCAGGTGCCTCGGGATTGTAGGTCGGCGTCCGAGTTGCCATTTCCGAGGGAGCGATCGGGGCCGTCGGGTCGACAAGCGGTGGGACAGTGTTGTGAATATCGCCAACGGTAAACACTTGAGTTTCAGCGGACATCTGCCCCTGGATTTGCGAATGAGCAGTACGCAAAGCACGTTGCATTTCCGCTGCACTTGCAAATCGCTTATCGCGACTTACTTCGAGTCCCTTTAAGATCACGTTAGAGACTGCGGGCGAGATCTCAGGATTTGCGGTCGAAAGCGGCACGATCGGATCCGCCGCCCCACCGAGCATGGCGTCGGCACGTGTCAACGCGTCCACTGGCACGGTGTTTGAAGCAAGTTGGTATAGTGTTGCTGAAAGTGAATAAATATCGCTTCGGGCGTCTGTGCCTGTTCCGCGGATCTGCTCCATCGAGGCAAAATGCGGTGTATACCCAACTACGCTTCCCGATTTACCCGGCTGAGAGGCAATTGTTTGGCCCGATGAATCTTTAGAAAGGCCAAAATCCAGCAGAACGATGTGATTTTCGTCGGTCAGCTTTAGATTTTGCGGCTTAATGTCGCGATGGATTATCGGCGGCTCATGCGAATGAAGGTAAGACAATGCATCAAGCAGCTGATCTGCCCAAAACATCACCCAACTCGTCGGAAATGCCTTGCCAGCCGATTCTAAGCGACTTGTTAGATCGTCGCCCGAAATATGCTCCATTACCAGATACTGGTCGCCATTTTCGCCAAAATGGTCACTTACCTTCGGCAACACAGGGTGGCGGAGGCGAGCTAGGATCTTAGCCTCACGTTCGAACGCAGCACCGAGCATTTCATCGCCGGCGTAGTACGTGCGTTTGAGAGCAACCGCACTGCCAAGGCGTTGATCGACCGCGAGATAAACCTCGCCCATGCCGCCTTTGCCGATCAGATGGACGACAAGGTAGCGGTTCTGTATCAATGTGTTCGGAGCTAGAGGTTTCATTAGATGGCAAAACTATATTTTACAGGCTATCTGCCTTGACTAGCAATAGCTGACATTGCGGGCATACCTTGATGTTGGAAACATCGTACATTCCCCTTCACCCGCCGCGAACACGGAGTCCCCTTTTTCGTTTCCGCTCCGCAAACGTTCGCCTGATCTTGTTCAACAACAACGGCAGACTTCGATGTTGGAACGCTTGCAGCCGATGGTACCGACGTTTCAACTTTCGGCGTCGGCACCGGAGTCGAAACCAATGCCGCTGACATGGGTGGCCGCTCGATACGAGAACTAGCAACCTTCGCCGATTCGTCCGCCTTCTTCGGGGCAAAATAGGTCGTTGCGCCGGCTGCCGCTGCAACCATCGCAAGTAAGATGGCCGCTTTGGGCCCGTACTCTGCGACTGGCTGCTCGCTGACACAAACGTCGCAAAATCTTCTGCTCGTCCACAAATGCCATTCGGCGCGAACTATCTTTTCGCCGCAATTCGAACAAAAACTTGGCCGGTAAAGCATACGTACTTGTTTCAGGAGATCGAATTGATTCGATCGGCCAATGAACGTAACTAATATTCGTGAAACGATGAATTATAAACTATTTCGATCGAAGTGTTAACGCAGAAACGCTTACAAGATACAACCTCGTTTCGCTTGTCGGCGTCTGATTGTTAGAATTTCGCTATGTTAACTCGCCGGATAATAGTCTCATTCCTTTTATCACTTTCGCTATTCGGCACACTTTACTCTCAGGATGAGGATCCCGTTCGTGTAGATTCGTCTATCGTTCGGCTAAATGTCGGCGTTGTTGACGGCCGCGGAAGACCGATAATCGATCTGGACAAAAGCAAATTCACCGTATACGAAGACGGTGTGAAGCAAGAGATAACCCGCTTTGCTCCTTCGACGGCTCCATTTTCCGTCGTGATGATACTCGACATGAGCGGCTCAACGCTCGGGTTTCGCCAAGTGATCAGGCTTTCGGCGGCAAGGTTTATTGATGCCCTTATGCCGGAGGATCGTGTAGCAGTGATCGAGTTTTACGATAAGATCAATGTTTTGAACGATTTCACCACTGATCGTCGAACTATCCTAAATTCGATCCAGGTCGCCAATGGCCGCGGAAAGACCCAACTCTACAAGGCTCTGGACCAGTCGCTTGACCGTCTTTCGAAAGAAAATACTAGACGAAAAGCGATCGTCGTTCTCACAGACGGTGTCGATACCGCCGTCCGCGACAAGGATCGTAATGATCTTGAAAGGGTGCCGGACGCAAATATACTCTCCGCACTTCGACCGAGCGAAAATGATACTCTCCGACGAATTCTCGATAGGTCCGACGCACAAGGTGTCACTATCTTCCCTTTGGCTTTGCCGACCGGCGATCCGGCGAAACTTGCTGATCCTACTCCGCGACAAATAGCAATGTACAACGCAGCTCGAACGCGCCTTCAACTCGTTGCGGACCGAACCGGCGGAACACTTAACGCCATCAAGAACTTGGAAGACATGGGGCTTCTCTACGGCCGGGTCGCGGCCGAGCTTCGCACGCTTTATACGATCGAATACTCGCCCACCAACGAAAAGTCAGACGGCAAATGGCGTACGATCAGGATAGCGGTAAATGACATAAATTTGATCGCCCGCACGCGCCAAGGCTATTTTGCTAAGTAGCTCGTCTTGACTCTCGTCACCCAACTCGCTACTCTACAGGTTCGCCAGATGTGCACCCGTAGCTCAGCTGGATAGAGTACTTGACTACGAATCAAGGGGTCGCATGTTCGAATCATGCCGGGTGTACCATAAATTCAAAGCAGCTCGTGAGGGCTGCTTTTTCTGTTGGTTGCAACATATTGTCCAACCATCCGTAAAACGCTATATTCTAACCATACGGCTAGAGGAGTGAACCGAAACAAATGAAATTAAGATCGATAATGTGTGCCGCCGCAGTTGCCGCGGTAGTTGTGACATCTATGAGCTTTACTACAAAGACCGCAAGTGCGGAGACTAAGCCCTACGCAAATCCGTTGCTCGAAAAATGGAGCGGCCCGTTCGGTGGTTTACCGCCCTTTGACAAGATCAAGACATCGGATTTTGAACCTGCATTCGAAGCCGCGATGGTCGAGAACCTCAAAGAGATCGATGCCATTACCGCCAATACCGAGGCTCCGACGTTCGCCAATACGATCGAAGCTTTGGAAGATGCCGGACGCACGCTCGATCGCGTTTCGACCATCTTCTACACCTATTCCAGCAGCAACAATACTGAAGAGTTCGGCAAGCTCGAAGAGAAGATGGCACCGAAACTAGCTGCTTTTGGCGACAAGATCACACAAAACACGGCTCTTTTCAAACGGATCGAGGCCGTATATGAAATCGAGTCGAAAAACAGAATGGCTCGCGGTGAGAAGTTCCGTCTGATCGAGAACTATTACAAAAATTTCGTCCGTTCCGGTGCAAAGCTAGACGCTACTCAGAAAGCACGTCTCGGCGAGATAAACCAACAGCTAGCTGGCCTGTTCACCAAATTTAGCCAGAATCTACTAGGCGACGAGTCAGGTCTTTGGGTCGAACTCAAGACTGAAGACGACATGAAAGGAATGTCGCAGTCGATGAAAGATGCTGCCGCCGCTGCCGCAAAAGCAAAGAACGTAAACGCACTCGGTATCATCCGCAATACACGCTCGTCGGTCGATCCGTTCTTGACCTATTCGGAACGCCGCGACCTTCGTGAAAAAGTCTGGAAGATGTTCATCAATCGCGGCGACAACGGCGATTCGCGGGACAACAACGCTGTTATCTCGCAGATACTTCAGCTTCGATTCGAGCGAGCCAAATTGCTCGGCTACAAGACTCATGCACACTGGCGTCTCGAAAACACAATGGCAAAAACGCCTGAGAACGCTATGAAGCTGATGGAATCAGTCTGGCCCGCAGCCGTAGCTCGTGTCAACGAGGAAGTTGCTGACATGCAAAAACTCGCCGACAAAGAAGGCGCCAAGATCAAGATCGAGCCGTGGGATTACAAGTTCTACATGGAGAAGGTGCGCAAAGACCGTTACGCACTAGACGCAGATGAAGTTAAGCAGTATCTCCAACTTGAAAAGGTTCGCGAAGCGATGTTCTGGGTTGCAGGCGAAGTTTTCGGTATGAAGTTCACACCGCTCAAAGACATCGCGGTCTTCAATCCTGACATGACGGTCTATGAGGTCAAGGATCTTAAGGGCAAGCATGTCGGCCTTTGGTATTTCGACCCGTACGCTCGCGACGGCAAACGCAGCGGTGCTTGGATGAATGCTTACCGCAATCAGGAGCGTTTCAAATCCGAGATCACGACCATCGTTTCCAACAACTCAAACTTCATCAAAGGCAAGCCCGGTGAGCCTGTTCTCATCTCTTGGGACGACGCTACGACGATGTTCCACGAGTTTGGCCACGCAATTCACGGCCTTGCGTCAAATGTGACTTATCCGTCGCTGTCGGGAACGAACACGACTCGCGATCACGTTGAGTTCCCTTCCCAGGTGCTCGAACGCTGGCTCGCGACGCCTGAGGTTCTGAACAAGTTCATGGTCCATTACAAGACCGGCAAACCGATCCCGCAGGCTCTGGTCAATAAGATCAAAAAAGCCGATACGTTCATGCAAGGTTTCGACACGACCGAATATCTGTCGAGTGCTCTCGTAGACATGAAACTCCACCTCGCAGGCGGCGAAAAGATCGATCCTGATGCATTCGAAAAGAAAGCTCTCGCCGATCTCGGCATGCCTAAAGAACTCGTCATGCGCCACCGCACGCCGCAGTTCGGCCATTTGTTCTCAAGCGACGGCTATTCGGCTGGCTATTACAGCTACCTCTGGTCTGATGTATTGTCAGCCGACGCCTGGGAAGCCTTCACCGAAGGCAAAGGCGCTTACGATAAGAAGGTCGGCGATTCGCTCGTCAAAAACATCTTCTCCGTCGGCAACACCATCGACCCCGCCGAAGGCTACCGCCGCTTCCGCGGCCGCGACCCACAAACCGCAGCCCTAATGCGAGCCCGAGGCTTTCCGGTGCCGAAGTAAGACTGGAACGGCAAGCATCCCTGCTTGCACAATACAAACCCAAAAGGCCGTGAGCATTGAGCTCACGGTCCTTTTTTTTCATATGCTTGCCCTCGCCATCGTAGCAATACCGAGCCGTCGTCGTCCCATTGGCATCCTTAACCTCGAACTGCTTGTTGTCGCCGTTGAATAGAAAAGTGCGATCCAGCGAAGTGATCGGATCGACATTCGATGTGACATCGCATTTTTTTTCGTTTAGGTCGTCGTTGTCAACTCTGGCTATCTATTTTGGAAACAAAATCTAGAAACGAATCTGCTAGGCACCCGTTCAACTTCGACCCGTGATTCCCCTCAAACGAGAGGTGTAAACTGTCCGATTGGCTTGGCAACAAGAAGTCTCCGTCCAAATAACCCAATACCGACGCCATTGTATCAACTTGAACATCTCTCAAGATCTTAAAGAATAGATCTTTCTGACTGTCCGAAATCGAGTTAAAAAAGTCTATTTCAGGCGCAGGATGACTAGGATGTTCGTAGAGATTCTTGTAAATTGTTTGTCCTCTACCAATAATTTCGTTCGTTAGTTCTTCGACAATTTCTTTACTATTCATGGTTTTCCTTATTTCGGCGGTTTTAAGAAATAGTTCGGGTAAAGTGTACGATTGAGATGGATAAGTTGTCTAAGCTCCGTGTTTGTAATTCCAGGATAAACGCGGCGCAACTCCCAAATATCGCGCGCCATCACTTGCCTAACGCTACTGAATCCTTCTGTATTTGTGCTTAGTCGTCCGACGCCGGGTATATTGATCCTATGACCTTCCCGCGGCACCAAAATCGAAATTGCAAAGCTAGGCTCATAATCAGGAACAAACCGTTTCATCAAAGCGCTTTGAGGAGCGTGATGAGCGTCCAGTCCCGTCCCAGCGGCTTTCTTGGTGAGCTGCGAGTGTTGTCCCGACATGAATTTTCGAGCAGTTTCGCCAACCTGTTTCGCCAACTTTACAGGATTTTTCCCCATTTCCAAATGCCTTGGATCGTCCTTGAGTCCTAGCCATATGTCCATTCTATCGCGCTCGCCCTGTCTAACTCGCAGAATGTCGAGCATGAGTTTCTGATCGCTCGAAAACCCTGAAGAGGAATGAAGACTTCTCGTAAGATCGTCCCACGCCGCCTGACCAATTGTTGCAACTGAGAAGTCCGTTCTGATTCCGTTTGCACCCAGATGACTTGCCGTCTGATCCTCCCAGAGAATGTACTCATTCGAGTATCTACTCCAAAAACTGCATGTGTAGACCCTACAAAGGTCAGTAAAGCCAATTCCGTTCTCGGCATTCAGTTCGTCTTCCGATTTGAAATAGCGAACTTCTGTGCCGTTATCTACCGACCTACGGGCCCAAATACCTCCGTCCGTTCCGGTAGGGTCCGTGCATACTATCGGGTTATTAAGACAATACGTATACCTATTCCAAGTTTGCGGTACATCAGACCTCCCGCTCGACATTAGTGGATCGACTGCCGTAAATCTACCAAATGAGCCGACGTAGATACGCTCTTCGGCGAAATCAAGTGAGGTCTCGGTGTCTTTTTGGTAGCCAGTGAACTTTAGCCTTACGCTGTCTGTCGTCGAACTGTATCGGTTTGCCGAAGTTCGCGATCCTACCCCTGCGAGCAAGTCTTCACCGAATGGAAGGAAGTCTCGTCGTGACGAAACTTGGCCGTTTGCATCAGTTAACACGCGAGGTGAATCTAGATGATCTGCCATCAAGTAGCTTATCGAAGGCGATGTCGATGTTTGGGTTGAATACTCAGCGACAAGCTTTCCGTTTGAGTAGACAAAGATCGTGGTTTCGGAGTTTGTGATCTTTTTAACACGTTTTCCTTCGCCGTCGTAGAAATATCGACCGATAGTATTGTTGTTGGCGTCTTTAACTACCGTCTGCTTGTTGTCACCGTTGAACGTAAACTGGCGACCCTCGCCATCTCGAATTAGATTTCCGTTAAGGTCGTAATCGAAATTCGTTCCCGTTTCGTCAAAACGGTTCGTCGCCTCGATAATCGCGGGATTGACCGAAGCTGGATTGCCGCCGATGTTTTGGGTGAACGAGGTGCGATTGCCGTAGCGGTCGTAGCCCCAGACTTGGAACCAATTGGCAACGGAGTTTGCGGTTTCGGTGGCTTCTGTTATTCGATAAAGAGCATCGTATTTGTAAGATTGGACTAGAGGATGAGCCAATCCGTTGAACGAAAGGGTCTGTTTCGCGATGTTGCCTGTGTTCTTGTTGGTGTCAACAGTTCCGTCAGCATTCAGCTCGCCGTACTCGTATTGAGTCTTCCAAGTGCCAGCATCACTCGCCGAAGCCCCAAGCCCGAGCTCTGTAACCTGCATACGATTGTTGAACTTTGCAGTTTCCCAACGCCCATTGCCTAGCTTCATCTGTGAGATTCCACCCGACGCCGTATACGAGAAATTCGACACGAACGGAGCATTCACCGAAGTGGAATTCTTCTTACTCGTAACCTTAGCAAGGTCACCGTCGGGCTCGAACTCATTCGTGACCTTACGTCCCGACGGATACTCTTCTTCGACCAATGCACCTGCGAAGTTGTAGGTATATCTCGACGTATAGTTGTTTCCGTCCGTGACCTGAGCCGATTGCGTCACTCGGCCAAAGTTATCAAAAAGCTGATACTCCGTAGCCGAGACGGTACTTGAAACTTTAGTCAGTTTCCCTTTGGCAAAGTTCGGATTCTGAGGCGCGGCTAGACCTTTACCGTCGTAGCGGAACTCCACGCTCGGAGTAGTCACTCCGCTTGGTTCGTTCGAGTATGTTCGTGAAGTAACACGACCGGCTCTATCGTATGTGTTGGTTATGACCGTACCGTTCGCATCGGTCGCGGTCAGGACATTGCCCAATAGGTCGTAAGTGAATCCCGCAGTCCATTGTCCCGAAGTATTATATGCATCGGACATGTTGAGGCCAGTATTAACCTCTTGCTCAGGCTGGCGGACTCGCAGCAGGCGGCCGAGGGCGTCGTATTTGAACCAGCGTTTCTGCACGCCTTGGGTAACCTCGACCATCTTGCCGAATACGTCGTATTTGTAGCTCGTCGCCTGCACCGGCGTCGCCAAAGCACCAAGATCGCTGTCCTCAGACACACTGATGCCCGTAGGCTCGTCAACGCGTATCAACTGCCCAAGAGCATTCGTAATAGACCGCCCACGCCGCCCGCTGGCGTCTTTGGTAGAAACAACCGTGCCAACGTAGTCCGTGACATTGGAAATGCCAAACGAAGTGATACCAAGGCTCGTGAGGTTAGAGTTGTTATTCGTGGCTGCAGTAGCGATCTCAGCATCCGTCGCCGGTGCAAACGTCTCAACCGCCCGCCCCGCAACGTCATAACGCGTTTTTGACCAATACTTTGTATCGCCAATACGATACGGATTAGTAACACGCTCTACGCGACCCAATAGATCATAGTGCGTCTCAACAAAGATATCCCCCTGACTATCCGTCGCCAGTGTCTTAATCGTCCTACCAAGCGAATCCGCAAACGTCGTCGCCTCATCCCAATTCACCACATCGATCTGCTTGCGCACCTTAACGAACAAATTGCCCGGCGTATCGCCATAGATCGTCTGCGTCTCCGGCGCAGTGAAATTAACCGCGTACGACCGCGTCGGCCTCAGAAGCGGATCATCGTACTCTGTCGCCGTAATCTGCCCAAAATCATTGGTCACCGTCAACGGCAATCCTGTATTGAAATCGTAAGTAGTCGAAACCGTCGAACCCTGATTCGTCCCCGTCGTGTTGGTCGAATCAGGAGCCGGCGTAGTCACACTGGTCGGATAGGCGTACTTATAGGTCGAACTATACTGGGTCTCAACGAACTTCGAAGCGTCACCACTCGCATCCCAAACCTTGCGGACGTTTCCGAAGTTATCATACATCGTATGACTCTCTAGCCAAGTGTTCGATTCTTTAACCCAAGTACGGGTGGTTGTAACATTTCCACGAAGTGTCGAGCCCGGATCGACCCAATTCGTAGTTGTGTAGTTAAAATCACGATATGCGGCTTCATCATAAACCATCTCAGATTTCGCTAGGACGTTCGCTAGATTCGTTGAATCCGGATTGGCTGGATTCAAAACCCTTGACTCGACAGGTAGCCCGATAATGCCTCGAGCTTTATAATTCGAATCGTACGAGCAATCCGTCTCTGATGCAGAAGATACGGTTGACGGATTGAAGTACGACAGAATCTGATCAATCGTTCCTGACTCCGCCAACGCGGGTGGAATGCTCTTATACACATGAGTTTTCGAACTTTTTACATTCAAGTGAGAAAAATATTCTGGATCGGTGTGTCCATTGCTGTCAAACATTTTTTCGGACAATGTTGCAAGAGCATTACTGCCTTCAATAAAGATCGAAACACTCTTTTCAATGCGGGGATCTCTCACTGCAGAAGGCCATCCTCCTGCTCTTGGCGGTGCAACCGTCCATTTATTTAATGTACGAAAACGCATGTTACCCGCCTCATCAAATGTTCTTTCTTCGTAAGGCTTTCCATCGAGAGGATTTACGAATCCATACTTCACAGTGTCGGAATCACTGCTATAAAGCATCCTCTCAGTTTTGGCTCCGCTTGCTAACGGATCATTTGCTTTAGGTGCAATAGAAACCACTTTATACTGGGTGTTTGGGGATGCTGACTCTGCCGCATAACTCCACCGTTGCTGAAGTTCTCCTGTCGCATTGTAAACACGACGTTCTATGACCCCTCGATTGGTCTGATCGTACGCCATTCCGTCAAACCCTCCCATAGGGACAATTGATCCATAGGTGAATTTCTCGTAGCTCCCTGACGGATAAGTGATCTTCGTTATTTCACCAAAGTGGTTGTACTTGAACGTGTAAATTTGGTCGTTGGGAAGTTTTATCGATGCAAGTACAACTGGATTAAATCGGACACCTACTGCGCTTGATGGCCCGACTCCCAAAAACGGGTTGCATGCCCTGACTCCAAACCCATTCTGCGGAAAAAGCACCTCGTTTGCCGGGTCGTTAATGTCATTTGGATTAGCCAACAAATTTCCATAGGTGCTGCCGAAGCAGAATTGTCTTGTGTAATAAAAGGAGTTTTGATTTGAAAGTTCTGGATCGAGAGCCCCATTAGGACTGCCGCAGTTCGTATTATTCTGAGATGAACAGCCTACTGGCTTAAGATGGAGCCAGTCTAACTCAAAGGTTTTTGGGGGCGCCCCGTCTAAGCTCGGCAATGCCACGTGCCGTTTCCCTTCTCTTTGCTCTTGGGTCAAGTAGTTCTTACTTAACGGGTCGACAAATTCTCGTCCGAGTGTGTCGGTACGAAAGTCAACAGGCGTTCCGTTCTGCACCTGCGAGGAAAAGGTGCTTCGATTTCCGTTAACGTCTGTGTAAGCGGTGGCCTCATAAATCGTGATCTGATCTGGGCCTTCAGTCGGTGTGGCCGTAAAGGAAAACTGATTCCCATCAGGCAGATAGAGAGTGCTTCCCGATGTCGATCTATCGAGCTTCATGCCAGATCCATCGACAGCAATAAAATTTCCAATATTATCTTCGGTCGTGCCAAGATGAGTCGCGTCTGATTTTCGAAACTCGTGCGTGGATCCGTTTCCCATTCTAACGTGCACTCGTTTGACGTTATAAAGGGTCGGCCCTTGAGGAGGCTGAGGCGGAGTGCATGGGCCACTTTCCGGTGCTCCGGGCCCACCTGTTTCGCAATAAACTATCGTCCATCCTCCGGTGCATACATAAGGTTCGCATACTCCGTCCCAGCAAGCATTAGTCCATCCATTACAAACCGTTCCACAAGCAGATGCGTAATTCGAGGAGCCTCCACTAACTGCATCGAGAATCGAATTCTCGGCAAAACTGTTGAATCCAGCAACGTCCAAAAACATATCGTTGTATGGCTTGCCTTGATCAGTGTAAGACTGAAACTTTTCTTCAATAACCGGAGCAGCGAGCGAGCTTGTCCATCCGGCATTACTTCGCTCGGCAAACACAGGTCGCACCTGTGTCTGAAATACTTGTGTGCAGCTATAGGGAAGTCGGTACGGATAAGTGATCGATTCGTCCATACGCCAAACTTTCGACGAATAGTTGATATTCACGGGGAACGAGTTTCCATTGCGTCCCGGATAACTCATCAAACCAACCTCGAGTTCCATTGCAAGCGTCGATGGATTAATGCGAGCCAAGCTTTTGAAATTTTGATCAGGCTTGTGAGCGGTCTCTTTGTTCTGTGGGCTTGACACACCCCCTTGAGCGACGCCAACAATGGACCCCGCCGTTATCGCGAGAATGATTGAAATCGCTATTACCAATTGGGATTTTATGTAGCTGATCATCTGTAAACTCCTAATTTCAAAGACTTCGTTAACATTAACAAGGATAAGTTTGAAAGACGTAATACTTATCTTCTCCAGAAAGCGGGCACTGGGATGTCGTACAAGATGCCCCATTGGACTGTTCGTGGTGTGTTGTTTAGGCCGGATTGACGGATGAACCAGTTGCCAAGTGTTCCAGTGGGTGAATCTGTTGGTCGCCAAACGGCTATGTCAGTTTTGCCGTCGCCGTCGTAGTCGTTATGGACCGCTATGTCGCTTGACTCTTGCCAGGGGACGGTGACTAGACCGTTTGCGACCGTTCCGCCTAAACCGGCGGTGTTACCGGAGCTAGGTTTTATGATCCAGTTTGCTCCACTTCGAACTGCGTAATCCGCCTTGCCGTCGCCGTCGTAATCTGCGCCAACGGACGCCGTACCAGCACCTAAGGCAACGGCTTGTGGGGCCGAATTGCTAGTATTTATCGAGTAATAGGTTGTATTCGAAGGTCGAAATACTGCGATGTCTGCCCGGCCATCCCCGTCGTAATCTGCCGGAGCAGGAACGTCCCCGTTTGTGCCATAGTTTTGGTAAACGGCCAAGCCCGTAGAGCTGTGAACGATGTACCAAGTTCCGTCGCTTGGTCTCCACACGGCTCGATCAGTTTTACCGTCGCCGTCGAAGTCCGCCGCAACGCGTTTGTCGCTACTGAGACCCCAGGCGAGAACGGGCATCCAAGCATTATCGCTTGATCGCAGCACGTACCATTCGCCGGTCGAATTACGAAATATCGAGAAATCTGTCTTACCGTCACCGTCATAGTCGCCGGGTACAGGTTCATCGCCGGTCAATCCCCATGCCTGAGCATACTGTGGCGTACTTGAACTGCCCAAGACCCACCAAACACCGCTCGATGGCCTCCAAACTGCGAGATCAGCAGGCGGTGTTTCGTTTGCGTTGGCATCGACGACGGCGAGCATGCGGCTGCCAGCGTAGATGTACTCCTTTGCGAGTTGTGGCGTCGGATTAGGCAATGGAGCCGCGAGAGGGTTCCACGTCGAACCGGCGTTCTTTGGCAGTTTTGAGCCAAACCAGCCGAACTTCTCGCCGGTCATCGCGTCGGTTCGAGGCAGCCAGCCGTTGCGGCCAAATACGCCTATCGCGATCAACAATAAGAGTACGGACGCAGATAGATACACGAATATACGCTTGCGCTTCGCGCTTGAGGCAGTTCGAGCTTCGGACATGGTGGAGTGCTCCTCTTGGTTCAGTTGTCGAAAACTAGTCTTGTGAAGATCTACCAACGGCTGTCAACGGTTGAGGGCCGTCAGAGGGATCGGGAATTGTCTAATTATTGACGGAAGCGTACGCCCGTTCGTTGTAGATGTCAAGAACTTTTTTTTACGATGTGCGAAATGTTCGATCTTCCTTCAACGAAGAATGACTTTTCTACTCAGTTTAGGTTGTTAGTGCCGTAACCGATCAGAAATCTTAGTAACAGGTTGAGATTGTTGTCTGGCAATTACCTACCGTTCGAAAACAATGCGGCATTTCTTATTAGTTCGAAAGGAAACTAGTCAATAAATTCCCTAAGATTGCGACCGAACACGGGATGCTTTTGAAGAAATGACCTTTGTTCTCAAACAAAGTGCATTTGCTGGCCAACAAAGTATGTAGGTTCTAAGAACGGCTACTTGATCCCAAGATTCCGCATCCTGCGATACAGGTGACTGCGGTCGACGCCCATTTCTTCGGCGGCTCGGGAGACGTTGCCGTCGTGTTGGGCGAGTTTGTGTTGGATGAACTCGCGTTGGTAGGCGTCGGTGGCGTCTTTGAAATTCTGGAAACGGAACGAGCCTGACGGAGCTTCGGTCGAATTTTCGAGCGGCGGAAGATCGTCAGCGTCGATGGTCGTTTTGCTGGTAAGGATCGCGACACGCTCGACGGTGTTACGAAGTTCGCGGACATTGCCGGGCCACGAATATGCCTTGAGCCTATCGATCGCGGCGTCGGTATATGTCCGCTGCGGCCTGCCGTATTCGTTCGCGTAACGCTGATCGAAATGAGCGACGAGCATCGGAATGTCTTCGGTTCGCTCGCGAAGCGGCGGCACCTGGAACGGAATGACGTTGAGCCGATAGAACAGATCGGCGCGGAATTCGCCGCCTTCGATCAGCGAATCGAGCGGCTTGTTCGTCGCCGAAATGACGCGGACATCGACCGAAACAGGCGTGTTGCTGCCGACAGGCTCGAACCGCTGTTCCTCGAGTACTCGCAGCATCTTCGCCTGAACACGCGGCGACATATCGCCGATCTCGTCAAGGAAAATGGTCGCTCCGTCGGCTATCTCAAACTTCCCTTTCTTAGCTTTGACGGCACCCGAGAACGCACCTTTGGCGTGGCCGAACAGCTCGGATTCGACGAGTTCCTCAGGGATCGCAGCCGAATTTATCTCGACGAACGCCGCTCCTTTGCGTTTCGATTGGGCGTGAATGGCACGAGCGACAAGCTCTTTGCCGGAGCCGCTTTCGCCCGAAATAAGCACGCGGCCGTCGGTCGGGGCGACGATCGAGATCTGCTTTCTGAGAGCACGCATCGCGACCGATTCGCCGATCATCACGTACTGCTCAGCGATCTCGCTCATCAATTGAGCATTGGTGATCTCAAGCTGATGCTGGCGAATTGCGTTCTTGACCGTCACGACGGTGCGTTCGAGACTCAACGGTTTTTCGACGAAATCGAACGCACCCAACTTAGTCGCACGAACCGCCGTCTCGATATTGCCATGGCCCGAGATCATAACAACCGCCGATTCGACGCCGTCTTTCTTGAGCTGCTCCAACGTCTCCAGCCCATCAATACCGTCGCCGAGCCAGATGTCGAGCAAGATGCACGCAAAGGTACCTTTACGAGCCGCCTCGAGACCGTCTTCGCCGGTAGCAACGGAAGACACAGCAAAACCTTCGTCCGAAAGTACGGCAGAGAGCGTGTCGCGGATCCCGCGTTCATCGTCAATGATTAGGACTGAATTCATCTCTTTGAATCAACGCAACAATCGAGGTAGTCAGAAATCGAATCGCACTAAAAATTAGGTATAGCCGCGCGTGAAGAAAAATTGGATCCATCTTCGAAAGATCGTAAACTGCGAAACCTATGTTTGGACCAAACCAATTCTCGTAATATGCAATATAAATTATTGAAAGTGAAACTGCACAAAGCCAACTCAACTGCGAGAAAATGTACTTATCTTTCGTTCGACTGAAAAAGGAAGCAAATCTAACTATGAATGCAAAAAGGACGACAAACGCAAATGGCAGTCTTACCGATTCTATTGCGATTATGTCCGCGTTCAGCGTATTCCAAAGTTCATAAATCAATCTCACCGTGTGGATATTTTGATATGCGACAAAAACGACCACCCAAACCGCGCCGAGCATCGAAAGAACGCGAGTTCTTACCATGAGTTCTTGAAGGCTTGAGTTAAATCTTTCCACGTTACTTTGCGAAATGACTCTAAGTTCCTGAAACCGGCAATTCAATAATAAACTTCGCTCCATTCGGCTGATTCGCGACGGCGAAGATGCGGCCTTTGTGTTCGCTGATGATGCGATGCACGATGGCGAGGCCGAGGCCGGTGCCGCGGCCTTTGGTCGAGAAATATGGTTGAAACAGCTTTTGCAGGTCACGCTGCTGAATGCCCGGGCCGTTGTCGGCGACTTCGGCGACGATGATCTCACGAGCCGTATCATGGCGTGCCGTTATGGTGACGGTGCCGCCCGTCGAAGATTCGGTCAGAGCCTCGCCCGCGTTTTCGATCAGGTTAACGAAGACACGCTTCATCTGTTCGCCGTCGATCAGCGTCTCGGGCAAGCTGCCGTTGGCGTTGTAAATGATCTCGACGCCGGCGAATTTGCCGTCGAACGACGCGACCGACAGTTCGATGACTTCGCCGAGATCGCCGGGCGACAAAACTGTGTCGGGCAGCCGTGCGAACCGCGAGAATTCATCGACCATCATCTTGAGCGATTCGACCTCGCGAAGAATGGTCGCAGTACTTTCCGCAACGACATCGCCGATCGGCCCTTTGTCGTCG
>JAEUQI010000330.1 GCA_016789145.1 Blastocatellia bacterium
CGTGGCGGCGATGAGCCGGATATCGACACGAACGGTCCTTGTGCTCCCGAGCCGCTCGAACTCTTGCTCCTGCAGCACACGAAGCAGTTTCGACTGTAGTTCCAGCGGAATTTCTCCCACCTCATCGAGAAAGATCGTGCCGCCATGGGCCAATTCGAACCGGCCGACTTTCTGCGCGATCGCCCCGGTGAACGCCCCCCGTTCATGACCGAACAATTCGCTTTCGAGCAGACCCGTGGGAATTGCGGCGCAGTTCAGTTTCACGAAGGTGCGCTGGTTCCGGTCACTGAGCCGATGAATCGCCCTGGCGATGAGCTCCTTGCCCGTGCCCGTTTCGCCCTGGATTAATACCGTTGCCTGGGTCGGCGCGACGATTTCGACCTGGGCAAGGACCTGCTTGAGCGCCCGGCTCTCGCCGATGATGTCGTCGAAGCCATGTTCGAGGCGAATCTCCTCTTCGAGATAGTGCTTCTCCTCGGTCAGCCGGTCCTTGAGTTCGGTGAT
>JAEUQI010000331.1 GCA_016789145.1 Blastocatellia bacterium
GGTGTTCACACCAGGTGGGTTCCCCCATTCGGATATCCCCGGATCACAGAATGCTTGCTTCTCCCCGAGGCGTTTCGCCGCTAGCCACGTCCTTCTTCGCCTGTTAGCGCCAAGGCATCCCCACGCATGCCCTTAGTAGCTTGACCATAAAATTAACTTCAAGCACATGTTCTAACCAGATACACTTTCCGCCCCTCTCTACTGACAGGGCTTCCAGCGCACCCAGACGCTCTCTCACTTATCCATCGCATATTTGGGACCCCAACGGTGCGACCCGCCAAGGCTTTCTCGCGATGAACAAGCCCGGCAACTTATATGTTGCCCTTTACTTACTATCCTATTCAGTTTTCAAAGATCAGAACTTCTACGCTTCGCTTTTAGAGAAGACGTAAATCAACAGTCGATCGGTGGCCCCTTTGGTTGGCCGTTGGAAGACTGCTCACTTCCGCCCTCTCGGTTTGCCCGGGAAGATGGTGGGCCTGGGTAGATTCGAACTACCGACCT
>JAEUQI010000033.1 GCA_016789145.1 Blastocatellia bacterium
TGCAATGAAGTTCTTTGTGCCCATTAGTATGACAGGCTGCCTAGCCTGTCTTTCACGTTACGGCAGACCGACAGGCATGGCTGCCTGTCGTACTTCGTTATCGCAGTGCGTGCTTATGCCTTTTGGCTGGGGTTTGCTAGAATCTTGGTTCGCGTGTCACATGCAAGCACCTTTAGTAGCAATCATCGGTCGGCCTAACGTCGGCAAATCCACACTGTTCAATCGCCTAACTGGTTCGCGCAAAGCGATCGTTGGCGATGAGCCGGGAATTACGCGCGACCGGATGTTTGGCGAGGTTAGTTGGCGTGACCGAGATTTTCGGCTGGTAGATACCGGCGGAATTGTGCCGGATGACGACGCGATCATTCCGTCGAATATCTTCAAACAGGCGTCTGCGGCGATCAGCGAAGCCGTCGCGATCATTTGGGTCGTCGATTCGCGTGCTGGCGTGACGCCGCTCGACGAAGAGCTAGGCGTGCTGCTGCGGCATACCGGAAAGCCGATATTTATTGCCGCAAACAAAGCCGAAACTCGTCGGGTCGAAGAAGAAGCTGCTGAGTTTCATAAGTTTGGTTACAACCTCACTCCGATCTCTGCCGAACACGGCAATGGCATCGGCGATCTGCTTGATGAGCTATTCGATGTATTAGATCTCGAAGAAACCGAGGAGGTCGAGACCGAAGAGCCGATCAAACTCGCGATCATTGGCCGTCCGAACGTTGGTAAATCATCGCTGCTGAATCAGATCCTTGGTGAGGAACGAGTGATCGTATCGCCGATCGCAGGCACTACGAGAGACGCGATCGACACGCATTTGACGGTCGATGGGCAAGATTATTTGCTGATAGACACGGCCGGGATTCGCCGCAAAGGCAAGACGACCGAGATGGCTGAAAAGCTGTCGGTCATCATGGCACGGAAATCATTGGAACGCGCAGACGTCGCCATTATCGTCATCGACGCTATCGAAGGCATTACAAATCTCGACGCAAATATCGCGGGCTACGCTGTAGATTCGGGCTGCTCTGTGATCATTGCTGTCAATAAATGGGACGCGATCGAAGAGAAAGAGACCAATACGATCTACGAATTCGAACGCAAGATCCGCGAGGCAATGAAGTTTCTCGATTACGCTCCGATCATTACGATCTCGGCTTTGACGGGCCAGCGAGTGACGAAGGTTCTGCCACTTGTCGCGCAGGCTTATGAGGCGAGGACCGTCAAGATACAGACCTCGAGATTGAATCGATTTTTCGAGAACTCCGTATCGCAGCCGAAAGGCGGCGGCCCGCCGGGAGGTTCGCGGCTGAAAATACAGTTCATTTCCCAAGGCGGAACGCGGCCGCCGTTGTTTATCTTGTTCACTTCGGGCGGAAAGCCGGGGCTGCATTTCTCGTACCTTAGGTATATTGAGAATCAGCTGCGCGATGAATTCGGCTTTTTTGCCACGCCAATTCGCCTCGTCGAACGTCACAAATCGAAAGGTAGAAAGGACAATTCTTGATTCTGTAACAGAGTTTGTTACTATCGATTCGTATCGTGGAAACACTTGTCACAATAATCAGAGTTTTGTTGGCTGCGATCTTCATTGTCGCGGCTGTGACAAAACTGCGTGATCACGCCGGAACCAAGAAAGCTGCTGTAAGTTTTGGCGTGCCTGAATCCTTTGCGGCGGCGTTTGCGTTGGTGCTTCCGTTGGCGGAACTTTCGGCGGCGGTTATGTTACTGACGGTTACAACGTCTTGGTTTGGCGCCGTCGCGATCACGGTCTTGCTTGCGATCTTTTCAGTCGCGATCGCTGTGCAACTCCTGAAAGGTGAGGAGCCGAATTGCCATTGTTTCGGTCAGCTTGGTTCGGAAAAGATCGGCGTATCAAGCGTAATTCGAAATGCTGCATTTATCGCTCCGGCAGCTTTTTTGGTGGCCAGAGGTTCCGCTAAACAAGGAACTGAGATCTGGAATTTAGAAACTCAAGCAGTTTTGGTGTTGCTCGTTGCCGGCTGTATCGCATTGATCTTAGTGGCGATCGGAATGCTGCAACGAATATCAGCGAAGCAGGACGAACTAGCAAAACGCATCGATATTCTCGAACTCGCCGCGCCTATCGCTGAGGTCGAGCGTGAGCACGCCGGGCATCCGCACGATGGACTGCCGATCGGAGCAATGCTGCCGGAGTTTGAGCTAAAGGATACAGACGGCGAGACAGTTTCGACAGCTACGCTATTCGGCGATGGAAAAGGAGCCTTGCTTTTGTTCGTGAGCCCGACCTGTGCTCCGTGTAAGACGCTCGTACCGAAGTTTCGAGAGTGGGCACCCGAATTGTCGGAAAAGCTGAATCTATATTTGATAACGTCGGGCACAGCCGATGAGAACATCAAAAAGTTCGGCGATCTGCCAACGTCTCCGTTATTACTGCAGGAAAAACGTGAATTTGCGGATGCCGTCAATGCGAAATGGACGCCGTCGGCGATGTACATCAACGCGAAAGGCCGCGTAGCCAGCCATATTTCGGCGGGAGACACGGCTGTTGCGGAGCTTGTCGAACGAATTCGCGAAGCAGATCTATCTCGGGATCACGTTCGTTTTGAACTGCCGAATGCGAATGGCGGATTGAATCGGGTCGAGATCGGAAACGAAATTCCTGCGTTTAGCTTGCCGACTATCGACGGCGGAGAGCTTTCCGATCGAAGTTTGAAGGGCACGGAGACACTTGTGACTTTTTGGAGCACCACATGCCCGCATTGCAAGGCGATGGAACCCGAGTTGAAACGATGGGCGGCAGGACGAAATGGTGACAGTCCGCGGCTCGTAATGCTCTCTGCAGGCGAGGCCGATGAGCACAAGGCGTTGGAAATCGACGCGCCTATCGCACTTGATGAAGGCAATTTGGTTGGTGCCGAGCTTGGCATGTATGGCACGCCGTCCGCCGTGTTGATCGACGAGCAGGGCCGTTTCGCATCGGAGATCGCGGTCGGTGCTTCGAATATCTGGCTGCTCGTCGGAAAGAAACCGTTATGACATCGCCGATAGAATGGAACGTCGAGACGACCGATGGCCGTGCTCGAGCCGGAACGCTGCGCACGCGGCGGAGCGTGATCGAAACGCCCGTTTTCATGCCCGTTGGAACTCAGGCGGCGGTGAAGGGAATTCGGTTTGAATGGCTAGAAGACGAGCTTGACGCACGCATTATTCTCGGAAACACATATCACCTTTTCTTGCGTCCCGGCGTTGACGTTATCCGCGAATTCGGAGGTTTACATAAGTTTGGAACGTGGAGCCGATCGTTGCTGACGGACAGCGGCGGTTTTCAGGTTTTCTCATTGTCCGATCTGCGAAAGTTGACTGAAGACGGCGTTGAGTTTCGATCGCATCTCGATGGCGGCAAGCATTTTCTGTCGCCTGAGGTTTCGATGGAGATACAGGCGGCGTTGGGTTCGGAGATCGTGATGGTATTTGACGAATGCCCGCCGGGCGACGCCGGGCATGATTTGACGCGAAAGAGCCTCGAGATGACGGCTCGCTGGGCGTTGCGCTCTAAGGACCGATTCAACGAACTACAAGATTCGGGACAGGACACAGGTTATCGTGCGGCCGATGGATTAAGTGGAAGGCAAGCATTGTTCGGTATCGTTCAAGGTGCCGGACATTACGATCTGAGAAGCGAGAGCCTTGCGAAAACAGTTGAGATCGGTTTTGACGGTTATGCGATCGGTGGCTTGAGCGTTGGCGAAGAAAAAGACGTGATGTACGGCGTTCTCGACCATATCGCGCATCAAATGCCTGATGACGCACCTCGATACCTGATGGGTGTCGGTACGCCTGAGGATCTGATCGAGGCTGTTTACAACGGCGTTGACATGTTCGATTGCGTGATACCGACGCGGAACGGTCGGACGGGAAGTGCGTTCACTTCGCATGGCAAGATCAATGTTCGGAACGCGAAGTTCACCAGCGACAAAGGGCCGATCGATGCGGAATGTTCGTGCTCAGTCTGCCAAAGATATTCGCTCGGATACATACGTCATTTGTATCAAGCCGGCGAGATGACGGCGGCGACGATGATATCGCATCATAACGTAGCGTTCTTCTTGAATACGATGCGGTCGGCTAGAACTGCGATCATCGAGGGCAGATTCACACAGTTTCGCACTGATTTTCTCGCGAAAATAGGTAGGTTTGCCGCTGAGAGCGTTTGATATTGGCGGATACTGTGTATATTATTGAGTTTTTGTCTTTAGTGTCGAAAAAATGATGAATACTTTTGTGCTGTTTTTCCAAGATGCATCGGGCGGCGGATTTCCGTGGTCGATGGTCTTTATGATGCTCGCGATATTCGGCATCTTTTACTTTTTGGTCATATTGCCTCAGAAACGTCAGAAGCAGCAGCTTCAGGATATGATCGCCGCCTTAAAGATAAACGACGAGATCGTAACCGTTGGCGGAGTGATCGGCACGATCAAGGAAGTTAGGGAAACGAGCTTCATCATATATAGCGCAGATAAATCTTTTTTGGAGATCGGTAAGAGTGCAGTGGTCGGACGCCGCGCCGAATCCTAATTTACCGAGACGTAGTAAGTAATGAAGAACAAGAGTCTTTTGATCAGGACGATCATCATTGTGGTGATCTTTCTTGTGGGTGTTTATTTGGTATTTGGCCCGCGCCGCATACCGAATTCGTCTGACTTTACGTGGACAGGCATCAAAACGAACCTATCTGAGAATATCAACCTAGGCCTCGACCTTCGTGGCGGCTCGCACCTCGTGATGCGTGTTAAGACCGACGATTATCTCAAGGTTTTGACCGAGAACAACGCTCAAGCTGCAGAAACTGCGGCGAAAGACGCGAAACTTCCTGTCACGGCGAGCTCGGTCGTTACTGAGAATAACACCTATCAGATCAACTTGAACGTCTCGGACGCTTCGCAATCCGCCGCGATCATTGAAGAAGTAAAGAAGAAAGTTGACCTCGCAAACTGGACCGAAAGCCAGAATGCTACGTCGATCTCGTGGAGCCTGCCGCTTCAAGCTCAAGACCTTTTGAAACGTCAAGCTGTCGATCAGGCGTTGAAGATCATTGATAGCCGAATCAACGCTTTTGGCGTCAAGGAACCAACGCTACAAAAGTACGGTGCAGAAACTTCTGGCCAGATCTTGTTACAGATGCCCGGCGTTGACGATCCGGAGCGCGTTAAATCGTTGCTTAGAGCAGAATCGAACCTTCAATTGATGAAGGTCGTTGGCCCGGGAAGCCCATCTCCGGTAACCACCTATAATACTGAAGCTGAGGCGAAACAGTCGCTTGGCGGAAATGTTCCGGCGAATCGTCGGATCATGATCTATCGCGAACGCGATGAGCCTACTTCGTCCGCCAACAAAGCTGCGGATAACAATAAGACTCCGCCAAAATATGTCGTAGTCGAGTTTCCGGCCGTTGTAGACGGTAGCGAACTGCGAGATGCTTCCGCGGTTAGCAGAACCGGTAGCGAAGGCGACTATCAAATTTCATTCTCTTTAAAGCCCGCGGGTGCCCAGAAGTTTGGTGAATGGACCGGCAAGAATATCAACAATTACATGGGCGTCGCGCTGAACGACGAGATCAAGTCGGTGGCTTACATCAAGTCGCAGATATTCGATTCGGGCGAAATTTCAGGTAAGTTTACGAAAACCTCGGCTGAAGATCTCGCGTTGACGCTCAAGTCTGGTGCACTACCGGCGAAGATCGAGTATCAGGAAGAACGTACGGTCGGGCCGAGTCTCGGTGCGGATTCGATCGAGGCTGGCGTTGAGGCGTCGCTTGGCGGATTGGCGTTCATCGTCGTGTTCATGCTGTTTTACTATCGCGGCTCCGGCATCAATGCTGTGGTCGCGCTGATCTTGAATTTGCTGCTCACAATGGCTGCATTGATATTGATCAAATCGACGCTGACTCTGCCGGGAATCGCGGGACTTATCCTCGGTATCGGTATGGCCGTTGACTCGAACGTGCTTATCTTCGAGCGTATTCGCGAAGAATTAAGAGCAGGCCGCAGTGTTGCCGAGGCGATCGGTCTTGGATTTGATCGAGCTTTCGTGACGATCATCGATACGCACTTAACGACGATCATCTCATCGGCGATCCTTTATCTAAACGGCACCGGCCCGATCCGCGGATTTGCGGTCACGCTCGTGCTCGGACTTCTGATCAATCTGTTCTCGGCCGTTTTCGTGTCACGAACGATCTTTATGTGGTTGCTCGAACGCAATCCTGACGCTAAGACCGTCAGCATCTAAGTTATTGATAGTGAACCGTTTACGGTTAATTTGCGATGTTAGAATTATTTAAGAACATTAACGTTGATTGGATGGGCCTTCGCCGTCCGCTCATCTTCGTCTCGATCGTTGTGCTGCTTGCCGGGCTTTTCTCGGCAATTGGCCGTCAGTTTACCGAAGGCGGCACGGAGGCGTTCAACCAAGGTGTAGACTTTAAGGGCGGAACCGTCGTTGTAGCCAAGTTTCGCGAAAAGCCATCGGCTGACACAGTGCGAAGTGCGTTGCAGTCGTTGAATGTCGGCGAGACCGTGATTCAGGATTCGACCGATAAGCAAGACGAAATGCTGATCAAGGTCCCAAATATGGGAGCTCGTCCTGAGGAATGTCCCGGCGTTGACGAAGCTAGCCGCTGCTACGTGAAAAAAGCCCTTGACACGCTCGGTAAAGAAGCCGATGGTGCGAAGACGCTTGCGGAGGACAGTGCCGCTGCTTATAAGATCGTCGGAACTGACACGGTCGGCCCTGTGGCCAGTGCACAGTTGCGTAATCAGGCGGTTATCGCGACTTTGCTTGGAATGGTCGGCATTTTGCTATACATTGCGTTCCGTTACGATTGGACGTATGCGGCGGGTGCCGTTATCGCTGTGTTTCACGACGTTCTGATCACGCTGGCGTTCTTCTCGATATTCCAATGGGAAGTCAATCTTACTGTGCTCGCGGCGTTGTTGACGCTCGTTGGCTTTTCTGTGAATGACTCGATCGTTATCTTCGATCGAATTCGCGAGAACATCACGCTGCATCGCGGCGAATCGATCTACAAGCTTACAAACGACTCGATCAACCAGACGATGTCGCGAACGATCGTAACGAATGGGCTTGTGTTCTTGTCGGTCCTTGCGTTGGTTATCTTCGGCGGCGAAGTTCTGCGTGCGTTCTCGTTGGCATTGTTTGTGGGTTCGATAACTGGAACGTTCTCGACCATAGCCATTGCCAGCCCGATCGCGATCTGGTGGCAAGACAAGATCGGCGAAGCAAAGGTGAAGGAAGTTCTTGCCCCCGTAACCGGTGAAAAATTAGCGACCGCCTCGCGTCGCTCGGTTACGCGGCGTCCGGTGACGAGATAGTCGCAAAAAAGGGTGAAATTTGGGTCAATAAGCGTTGATTATTCTTGACTTTCATTTCCATAACTTTTAGACTGCATAACGTTGCTGGTCAATTGAAGAATATTCGACGTTTCTGCGTGTTTACTCGGGTCTTACGCAGGGAAAGTATTGGGGTCTTGCTTGTTTGATCGGCAGATTTCATTCATCCTTTAAGAGTCTCACAACGAAGATCGAATAACACCGAAACGGAAAGTTTTATCGTACAGTTGTAACTTATTTGGTTACTCTGCGTATTAAAAAGTTTCGAACAGTTCCATTGTTTCGCTCGAACCAGTTTGGCACCGGTTAACAGCAACGGAGGTAAACTTATGCTTGACCAAATGGTTGAATCAAAAAATAACTCGGCTGAGAATAGCCGTCGCGGCCGCTTTATGGCCGTTACGCTGGTTATCGCGGTCGTAGTCGTCGTCACGATGTGGGGACGAGATCTGTTCGCTCAGGACTACGGGATGAGCGGCAGCGATCTAGAGCTTTCAACGCTCGTCGCACCACCGCCACCTGAGGATGAGCCGCCACCTGAGCCTGAGAAGCAGCCTGAAAAGAAAGCAGCCCCTGATGTGGACATCCGCAAGGAATTGATCCAAAACATCATGGCATCGCCGGTAAAGCCGCCGGACAAAGTCGACACGAGTACGCAGAAGGTTAATGCTATGCGCGAGAATGTGAAGACGATGCAGGGCGATACGGATTTTAATAACGCCGCGGCCGCACCATCTCGTGGTGGGGAAGTTGTGACCTCTGGAACCACCAGCGGTCTTGGTAACCCCACTGGAACCGGAAACGATGACGAAGATCAGTCGGGAACGCCGCCACCACCCAAACCACCTGCAACGCCGAAGCCGGCTCCTAAGACTGTTTCGGGCGGTGTGTTGAACGGTAAAGCTACGAGCTTGCCTAAGCCGGCTTATCCGCCGACCGCTCGTGCGGTGAGAGCTTCCGGAGCAGTGAGCGTTCAGGTTCTGATCAGCGAAACCGGTAGCGTCATTTCGGCTAACGCTGTTAGCGGACATCCGCTTTTGCGAGCCGCAGCCGAAGGTGCCGCACGTGGAGCACGTTTCAGCCCGACAATGCTTTCCGGTCAGCCGGTTAAAGTTTCGGGTGTGATCACTTACAATTTTGTGCCGTAAGGTATAGGTTTTTGATGTACAAGGGAGCGGCCCTGGCCGTTTCCTTGTCAAATTTTGGAAAGAAGTTAGTAATCAATAAGTATCTTTTGATTTCTTTGGAGGAAAAATCATGACATTTCTTTTGTTTTCCGAGGGCATTTCTTTCGGTGTTTACGACATCGCTAAGAGCTTGACGATCCCGGGTTGGGGCGTTATCATCACGCTCCTTATCCAGTCCGTTTACATGATCGCCGTCGGTATCGAGCGTTGGCTGACGTACAACAAAGCTAAGGCACAGTCCCGTCAATACGCTCCGAAAGTTGCTCAGGCACTTAAGAACAGCAATATTGACGAAGCTATCAACATCAGCGACAAGTACAAAGATTCGCACCTTGCAATGGTCGTCTCATCAGGTTTGAAAGAATTCGCCGCACACCAGGGCAATTCGGACATCTCGGCTGATGAAATGGAAGCATCCAAGCGTGCTCTTGACCGTGCTATCGCCGTTAAGACCGCCGAACTCAAGCGTGGCCTTTCAGGTCTTGCTACCGTTGGTTCGACCGCTCCTTTCGTAGGACTGTTCGGAACCGTCGTCGGTATCATCGGTGCGTTTATGGCTCTTCGTTCGAATGAGACCGCAGGTATCGGTGCCGTTGGTGGTGCTATCGCAGAAGCTCTCGTAGCTACGGCGTTTGGTATCTTGGTGGCTATTCCTGCCGTTTGGTTGTTCAACTACTTCACCAACAAAGTTACAAGCTTTGGCGTTGAAATGAACAACTCGGCTTCGGAACTTGTTGATTACTTTATCAAACAGCGTGCTAAGGGCCTTCGCGGGTAGTTTTTGCGAAGGCTTTTCCGTACTAAGTTAGGAGATCTACTAATATGGCAGCGAAAATTGGCGGCGAACAAGAATTTAATTCGGATATTAACGTAACTCCGATGGTGGACGTTATGTTGGTTCTCCTGATCATCTTCATGATCGTCACGCCACTTCTGCAGCAGGGTGTTTCTGTTAACCTTCCGCGCGATATGGTCAGCCCCGATGAGGATGGCGATATTGCGAAGGATACGTCTGTTGTTATCGCTATTCCGGACAACAGCAACTTTTATATTGGCAAAGATCAGTATCCGATCGATCAGCTCGGCGATGTGATCAAACGTCGCATGGAGGGCAAAGCCCCCGAAAAGCGAATCGTTTACATCAAGAGCGGCATCGAGGTGGAATACGGTCAGGTCGTGAAAGCGATCGACACGATCCGCCGTCAAGATATTGACAAGATCGGTCTCGTTGCTGATAAGAAGAAAGGCGGCGGCGGTGAAGCACCTAAGTAAGGTTTAACCTCGTATTTGGCCATTTGGCCCGGAGGTCTTGGTAAATTATGGGAATGTCAACGGGAGGTTCCGGTGATGGTGCAGTACCTACCATCAACGTAACACCACTTATAGACGTACTACTTGTATTGTTGATTATCTTTATGGTCATTACGCCGCTGAAGCCAAGCCGTTTTGAGGCGAAGGTTCCGGCGGAGCCGAAGGATGAAGTTAACGTCAACGTAAAGCCTAATCCGCTGACGCTTGTCGTTGCTATTGCAAATGACGGCTCGGTATCGCTCAACAATGAGCGTTTGGGCGATGTCACCGACACGTCCAAGCTCAAGGATCGCCTCACCGAGGTCTTTAAGACCCGCGAAGAGGGAGGCGTTCTCCGTGAAGGAACTAATGAAGTGGAAAAGACCATCTTCTTAAAGTCTCCTAAGAGCGCGAAGTACGGCGACGTTGTCAAGGTGATCGATGCGGCCAAAGGGGCCGGTGCATCGCCGATCGGATTACAGGTCGACGATCTGTCGAATTAGTTTTGCCTGGCCGGCCTCGGTGTTGAGGCCAGTCATTGGGCTATTTAATGGAGTCTAATAATGAGATTGTCTCGTTTTTGGGTATTATTGCTGATATCCGCGTTTGCCTTAGCGGGAACTAGCTGCTCGTACTACAACAAGGTCATGGCACGAAAGAACCTCGTGGATGGCTCTAAGGCGTACAAGGACAGAAAGTTTGCCGATGCCGAAAGGTTGTTTCGCTATGCAGCGTCGTTAGATCCTGAGGGAAACACTCTCGAAGGCCGAACAGCGCAATTGTCGCTCGCTCGAACGCTTCATTCGATGTACATCGGCGATCGGCAGAAAAAGGAATTCGCCGAATCTGCGCTGGCAGAATATCGGAAGAGCCTTCCTCAGTCGCTCAAGGATCTCAAGGAAGCTTCGGACGAATACCAGAAAGACAAAGCAGCAGAAAGCGCTCAGCGTCGTTATTACACTGCTCTTTCCGCAACAAACAGTACGACCAGCGCTATAGCAAGTCTGCTGGATGCTCTGCAGAAAGGCGATGAGGCCCGTGCTTGGCAGAATGAGGTCGCGGCAAACGAAGCGATGCCTGCTACCGCCCGAGTGCGAGCATTGAGTTCACTCGCAGCTAAATCGAATACCTGTGCAAACGACATTACGGACACACCGGACACGAAGAAGACCGTTCAAAAGGATGGCAAACCTTCGTTCCAGTTCGTTAAGCCGGCAAATGCAGATGATTTTGCCAAGCTGAAGCAGTGCGTTGAAGACGGTAAGAAGTTCGTGGATCAGGCCGCCGCTCTCGAAGGCGATGAGGTTAAGAATGCTGCTTCGTTCGATCCGACCAGGGCGACAGACATCGCTCTTGCTCTGAATAGTGAGGTTCTAAAGGTCTTTGAATCTGCCCGTTCTTACAAGGCAAGTTTAACCGTTCAGGCGATGCGAGTTGCCGAAATGGATGGAAACACCGCCGAACGTGACAAGCTCAAGGCTGAGAGTGACCAGTATAAGGCAAAGTTCACTGAACTAAGTGATGTCGTTAAGAAGATCGAAACTGAGATCGAAGCTCGAAAGGCAAAGGCTGAGGCCGAAAAACCGGGAGCAACGAAACCAAATTCGAACGCTAACACTAATAAGTAATCAGATTTTTCTTTCCAAGTTGGCGACGCTCATTTATCATAAATTGAGCGTCGTCTTTTTCTTTCTTGCTTCGACGCATGTTACGCGATGATACGGATCGAAGATGTTATCGCCAAAGTACAAACCAACCGGCCGAATTCAGACGTCGATCTGATACGGCGGGCCTATCTTTTCAGTGCCCTTCATCATCGAGGGCAAACACGTGCCTCAGGAGAGCCTTATCTAGTTCATCCGATCGAAGTTGCCGAGATACTAGCAGAGATGCGTCTAGACGACGTTAGCGTCGCCACAGGGCTCTTACACGACGTTGTAGAGGATACTCTGGTCGACCTTGATACTATCAAAGAGTATTTCGGCGGCGAGATCGTTGGACTGGTCGACGGTCTCACTAAGATCGCCCATATCAGCAACCTGTCGAAAGAGAAGCAGCAAGCGGAGAACGTTCGAAAGATGGTGCTGGCGATGCTAACGGACGTTCGTGTCGTGCTCATCAAGTTGGCGGATCGGCTTCACAATATGCGGACGATGCAGTTTCTCAAGCCCGAGAAACGAGCACGTATCTCGCAGGAAACACTTGATATCTACGCTCCGATCGCCCATCGCCTTGGTATGGGTAAGATGCGAAGCGAGCTCGAAGATCTTTCCTTCCAGAACCTCTATCCCGAAGAATACAAACGACTTTCTCGCGAAGTGGACGCCCGTCGTCCCGAACTTGAAGCTGCACTGGATCGGATCAAAGCGACGATCTCAGAGAAGCTCGAGGAGAACGAGGTTCCGTTCGTGTCGATCGAGGGCCGTGTAAAGCGTTTATATTCGCTTTGGAAGAAGCTCAAAAAACAAAAGATCATGATCGAGCAGGTCTATGATCTGATAGCTGCTCGCGTAATTACGCCTAATGACCGCAAATACTGCTATTTGACGATGTCGGTGATCCACGACGTTTGGACGCCAGTGCCTGAGCGGTTCAAGGACTGGATCGCAATACCAAGGGACAACCTTTATCGCTCGCTACACACATCGGTCATTGATAATAGCGGCCAAGCTTTCGAGGTGCAGATCCGTACCGAGGAAATGCATCATATCGCCGAGGAAGGAGTTGCTGCACACTGGAAATACAAAGAGGCTTCGCTTGGGGCAAATAGCGACGATGAAAGTCTTGACGAGCTCAGGAACACGGTCGAGAAACTGCTGTTACCTCTTGTCGAATCGAACGAGACGCACGAAGATTCCGAAGAATTCGTCGAATCTCTAAAGCTAGACCTCTTTCCAAAGGATGTTTATGCATTTACGCCGATGGGCAAGGTCATACAACTTCCCAGAGGTTCCACGCCCATTGATTTTGCATACGCCATTCACTCACAGGTTGGAGACGCGTGCACGGGAGCCAAGATAAATGGCCGTATCGTGCCGCTCCGACACGAAATACAGAACGGCGACGTTATCGAGATACTGACCACGCAATCGTCGAAGCCTTCGCGAGATTGGCTCAATTACGTTGTTACATCAAAGGCTCGAAGCCGAATTCGACATTGGATATCCGAACAACAGCGCGAAGAATCGGTCGATATGGGCCGAAAGCTGCTCGAACGCGAGGCCGAGCGATTTCGTGTAACGCCAAAGAAGCTGATCAACAACGAAGCCGAGATGAAACGGATCGCCAACGAATATGGCCTAAGCCGCGGCGAGGATCTGCTCGCATCGATCGGCTACGGAAAAACGTTGCCGCGGAACGTGTTGGCGAAATATCTCGGTGAGAAATTCGACGACCTTGACCCTGAGAAAAAGGCGGAATCACGCCTCGGTTCGGGTATGAAGGCCGTTAAGAAGTTCATTGGCCTCGGTGAAGACGCCATCATTGTTCGCGGCGTAGATAATCTATTGACGACCCGTGCTCGTTGTTGCAATCCGCTTCGCGGCGAAGAGATCATCGGCTACATCTCACTTGGAAAGGGCATCGTTGTACATAACAAACGCTGCAAGAACGTGAATCAGTTGATGGTGAACAAAGAAAGGATCGTCGAAGTCGAATGGGCAAAAAGCGACCGCGAAGAGATCCAGTCCGTGCAGTTGCTGGTTACGACCGAAAATCGAACCGGTATGTTGGCCGGTATCACGAATGCCATCGCGGAGATCAAGACGGGAATACGCGATGCTCGTGCAAATGTGTCCAAGGATGATTTCGGTATTATCGAGGTCACGGTCGAAGTATTTGATAAGAAACACCTCGATAAAGTCGTTTCTGCGGTCGAACAAGTTCCCGGGGTTATCGCCGTTGAGCGCGTAAGTGGTTGACACGCTTTCCTTTTGCCAATTTTTTTGTTAGAATTCGCCTTTTGCTTGAGGAATGAAGCAGAGGCGATTTTTGATGAACGAGGTCATTTCAACAGACAAAGCACCGGGAGCCATTGGCCCCTATTCGCAGGCAATTAAGGCCGGGAACATGATATTTTGCTCGGGCCAGATCCCGATCGATATTGCTACCGGCGAGTTTGTTTCGGACAACGTTGCTGAGCAAACGGAACAGGTTCTAAAGAATCTTGCTGAGGTTCTCGCTGCTGCTGGAGCAAGTCTGAATGATGTAGTGAAAACGGGTGTTTTTCTTGCTGATATGAATGATTTTGCTGAGATGAACGAAGTTTATGCTCGGCATTTTGTTGACAATAAACCGGCACGAGCGACCGTTGCGGCGTTGGGATTGCCACGTGGAGCTCGTGTCGAGATCGATTGTATCGCGGTTGTATAAATGCCTAACGCCCGAAATGAATTCGGGCGTTAGGCAACCAGATCAATAGCTCGTGTTTCTAAAGAAACCTAAGCGGCTTTTACGATCTTTCCGGATTTGATACAGCGGGTACAGACCTTAGCACGAGCGTTGCCGCCGGCAGGCATCTGTACACGGACAGATTGAAGATTAGGGTTGAAACGCCGTCGCGTCTTGTTGTTAGCGTGAGAAACGTTATTTCCAAATTGCGGACCTTTGCCGCAGATGTCGCATCGTTTTGCCATAGTATTAAGCCTCGAACTATTGAGGTTGTGAGTTTCTGAAAAACTCAAAAACAAGATTTATACCAACTAACCGAGGGTTAGTCAAGTTATGAAAAGATTCGGAGAATTGAAAGGAGAAAACGCAATAGTGCAATTCGTTAGTAAAAGACAGTGGATGATCGCGTCGGTGTTATTGACATCGGTGCTTTTTGCGGCGTGCGGCGGTGGTGCAGGTGGTCCGGGAGCAAATTCCAACGAGACCGCTGCTACCGTTAACGGCAAGGTCATCAAAATGGAAGAGGTCGAACGCGGCATCAAACAGCAGGCCCAAGGCCAGGAGAGCAAACTCTCGCCGCTCGAGCTAGCTAGTGCTCGGCTTCAGGTCCTGCAAAGCTTGATCGAGCAGGAAGTGATGTTCCAAAAGGCTCAGAAAGAGAACACGGTTCCGACCGATGAGGAAGTAACTGCCGAGATCAACAAGCAAAAGCAGGAAAGCCGAATGTCTGCGGAGGAGTTTGACAAGCAGATGACCGATGCTGGTTTCACCGAGGCTTCTCTCAAAGAGAACACCAAGCGTGCACTCGCGATCCGAAAGCTCGTCGAGAAGATCACTAGCCGTATCGACGCACCGAAAGATAGCGAGATCGACGCATTCTACAACGGTAACAAGGATGCTTTTGTGAAACGCAAAGGCGTCAAACTTGCCGCGATCGTGATCGATCCTGCAAAGACCGGCGAAGGTGACGTTACTACTGATGAAGTATCGTCAGTGGCAAAAGCTAACGAGATCATCGGAAAGATCAAAGCCGGACAGGATTTTGCAACTTTGGCGAGTGAGTTCAGCGAGGATCAGAGCCGATTCCAGCGTGGTGAGCTCGGCTATCTTTCCGAAGATGACCTCAGACAGGCTTTTCCTGAAGGTGCGGCCGCTGCGCTCATGAATCCACAACTCGAAGTTGGACAAGTTGTGAACGTTCGCTCGCAGGGCAAGCTTTTCATCCTAAAGCTTCAGGAACGCAGCGACAAGGACGAGGCTCTTACGCTTGAAAGCCCTGGCGTGCGTCAGCAAGTTATCGAATCACTTGGCAGCAGTCGCAAGCAGTTATTGGCTGCATCGTATCAGGCGATCGCAATGAACGAAGCGAAGATAGAGAACTATCTTGCCAAGAAGGTTGTCGATAACCCCAACGAGCTTAGTGGAGCACGTCCTGCAGGAGCTTCGACTCCGGCGGCACCTGCCTCGCCAGCTACGGCGTCTGCAGCTTCGCCTGCGGCACCTGCATCGCCTGCCAAGACAGATGCGAAACCGGCAGCTCCGGCTTCACCGGCAAAGAAGTAGAAGAAAAGTAGAAGTGTGAAGAAGTGGAAAAGCATGTAGAACTTCGGTTCTTGGCTTTTTCACTTTTTCACTGTTGGACATTCTAGTGTTATTTAGACTTTCAGACATTACAAAATCGTACGGCGGGAACGAGATCTTGCGTGGCGTTTCCTTTCAGGTCAACGTAAACGAAAAGGTCGGGCTTGTCGGACGTAATGGCGCCGGAAAGACGACGGTTTTTCGTATTCTCACCGGGAAAGAGAGTGCCGATAGCGGTGATGTGATCAAGATGAACGGCCTTAAACTCGGTCTGCTTGATCAGCACGTTGATTTTGAGTCAGGTGATACTGTTCACACGGCCGCTCTTTCGGCGTTCAAGGAGATTCACGATATCGAAGCCGAGATGCGCCGGCTCGAGCACCGAATGGCGACTGACTATTCGGAAGAAATCCTGAATAAATACGCTGACCTGCAAAACGCATTTGAGCTCGCCGATGGATTTACGTACGCGGCACGTGCCGAAGCTATCTTACAAGGAATCGGCTTCGATCGCGATATGTGGGACCACGATGCATCGATGTTGTCGGGCGGGCAGAAGAATCGCTTGGGAATGGTCCGAATGCTGCTCTCCGGTGCGGATGTGCTGCTGCTCGATGAGCCTACAAATCATTTAGACGTTCACGCTGTCGAATGGCTCGAAGAATTCCTAAAGACCTACGACAAGTCTTACGTCGTGATCAGCCACGACCGTTATTTTCTTGATCGAACGACAAATCGCGTGATCGAGATCGATCGTGGACAAGCCGTAACTTATAAAGGCAATTATTCCGATTATCTCGTTGAGCGGGAATTGAGGCGTGAGCAACAGCAGCGAGAATACGAGAACCAACAATCCCTCATCAATAAGACTGAAGAATTCATTCGCCGAAACCTCGAAGGTCAAAAGACAAAACAGGCCAAATCGCGACGAAATATGCTCGAGCGTATGGAACGCCTTGAGGCTGTTCAGAGCGAGAAACACGGCGGCAGCTTTAAACTCAAGAACGTCGAACGAACCGGTAACAATGTGCTCATGACTGAAGAGCTTGCTATCGGCTATGGAGACAAAGTGCTTGCGAGCGGCATAAATATCTCTCTACATCGTGGCGGCGTTCTCGGTGTGATCGGTGGCAATGGTACCGGCAAAACTACGTTGCTTAAGACGCTACTTGGAGAGATCCGCGAGATCGACGGCAAAATACTTTGGGGAACCAAGGTAAATATTGGCTACTATTCGCAGTCGCTCGATGATCTGCACGACGGTAACACTGTTCTACTGGAATTGAAGAGAATTGCCCCGATGGTCGAATCCGTTGTGCTGCGATCATTCTTGGCTCGATTTCTTTTTTTCGGCGAAGACGTAGACAAACCGGTGACTGCGCTTTCGGGCGGTGAAAAGGGAAGGCTTGCCTTAGCTAAGCTCATTTACTCGCAAAAGAATGTCCTTATCCTTGATGAGCCGACGAACCATCTTGATATTCCCGCTCGCGAGGCACTGGAATCGGCTCTAGACGAATATCCGGGAACGATCATTACGGTCAGCCACGACCGATTCTTCTTAGACCGCATCGCATCGCAGATGCTGTCTTTCGAAGACAATGGTCACGTGCTTGACTATCTCGGCAACTACACGGAATTTCACGATTGGCGAGAAGCACGCTTGAAAGCAGGCTCACTGAATTTCAATGAGAAAAAGACTGTAGAACCGAAAAAGCAGGTTGGATCGAATTCAGGTCTCTCAAAGAATCAACAGCTTCAATTAGAGAAACGCATTGCAGAGATCGAGAAACTAATTCCAGATCTCGAATCTCAAATATCAGACCTGAACGCTCAAATGTCTCAACCTGAGATCGCCGCTGATTTTACTCGTTTGAACGAGCTTACCGACAAACTCAAGCAAACCGAAGAAGAAGTGCAACAGCTATATTCGGAGTGGGAATCGGCTGCTGATCAGCTTGGTTAAAATTTGTGCCCGCTAAGTACGCTTATCTTCAAAAGTAAGAATTATCCTTATTTTGCGTCTCAAGCGTAGTTTGCGGGCAACGCTCTTTAAGACTCTATCCTATAGTTTGGAGCTTCTTTGGTGATGATCACGTCGTGGACGTGCGATTCGCGAAGACCCGCGGACGTTATTCTCACGAACTTAGCGTTGTTCTGCATTTCGCTGATCGTGCGACAACCTGTATAGCCCATGCCGGCGCGTAGGCCGCCTACGAGTTGTGTCACCATGTCGGCGACGGTGCCCTTGTAGGCGACGCGGCCTTCGATACCTTCGGGGACAAACTTCGAATCGGTAGTTGTGCCTTCTTGGGCATATCTGTCGCTCGAACCTTTTTTCATCGCACCGATCGAACCCATACCTCGATACGATTTGAAATTTCGACCTTGGAACAGGATCACCTCGCCCGGGGCTTCTTCTGTTCCCGCAAATAGCGAACCTATCATTACTGTATCTGCACCCGCAGCGATCGCCTTTGCAACGTCGCCTGAGAATTTAACGCCGCCGTCGGCGATGACCGGAACGCCAGTGCCTTTTGCGGCGGCGACACATTCGGTGATCGCGGTTATTTGCGGAACGCCGGCACCTGTAACGACTCGCGTTGTACAGATCGAACCCGGACCTATTCCGATCTTCACGGCGTCAACCCCTGCATCAATGAGAGCTCTCGTGGCATCCGCGGTCGCGACGTTACCGGCAACTACCTCGATCTCAGGGAACTTTGCCTTAACTTGCTTTACGGCTTCTAATACGCGAGAACTATGTCCATGAGCGGTATCAACCACGATCGCATCGACGCGCGAATTCACAAGAGCTGATGCACGTTCCAGAAAATCGCCCGTCGCTCCGATCGCTGCGGCACAGCGAAGACGGCCAAGTTCGTCTTTTGCAGCGATCGGGAAGTTGATCGCCTTTTGGATATCTTTGACGGTGATCAGGCCTTTGAGATGGCCATTGTCATCAACGACAAGCAGCTTTTCGATGCGATGTTTCTGTAACTTTACCTTGGCCTCGTCCAGTGTCGTGCCAACCGGTACTGTAACAAGGGGTTGCGGCGTCATTATTTCGGAAACCGGAATATCTGTTCGCGTTTCGAATCGAAGGTCGCGATTCGTAATGATCCCGACCAATAGGCCTTTCGCATCTGTCACGGGAACGCCGCTGATCTTATAGCGGCCCATTATCGACAAGGCGTCCGATACGAGAGCGTCTTGTTCGATCGTCACAGGATCGACAATCATTCCGGATTCGCTACGCTTTACTTTGTCCACTTCCTCAGCTTGTTCAGCAATGCTGAAATTCTTGTGAATAATGCCGATGCCGCCCTGTTGAGCAAGTGCGATAGCAAGCGAAGCTTCGGTCACCGTATCCATCGCCGATGAGCAAAGCGGAATGTTGAGGCTTATGTTTCTTGAAAACCTGGTTCGCGTGTCAGCATCGCCGGGAAGTATTTCTGAGTAGGCAGGGACGAGCAAAACGTCGTCAAATGTTAGGCCTTCTTGTATTTTCTCGATTTCCATATCCAATTATAAACAAAAATGCCCGCATTTCGCATACGGGCATGTATCAACTTTCTATTTAACCGCACATTATGGGCGATTTGCTGCCGGGGCGGACGTTGCCGCGGGCCTCGGCGTCGCAGTAGGCGGCTGAGGTGTCGGATTCGTCGCTGCCGGAACCGAAGGCTTAGCCGCAGGCGTCGGACGTACCGTGGTTTGAGTCGATACAGGAGCCGCAGGAGTGGCTGGAGCGGCAGTGTTTGCGTTAGACGCAGCTGCCGGTACTTCGGTAGAAACTGCTCCGCTCGACCAGATCTGTGCAAGATTGTCTTTGTTAATTACAAATTCGATGCGTTTATCCGCAGGCTTCAACGGAGTTGCCGGCAATGCGATCGACTTGCCATTGATCGTCATTTGTACCTTGTCGAAGTTCCATTTGTTGTAGTTGATAGTCAGGCTTTCTTTAGGCTCGTATATTTGAGACGAACCGGCGCCGATCGTATTCTCGCTCTTGGTGCCGTCAGTTATCGCCGAGATCGGGACCGGAGCATTGATCGCCTTTATCTCGACCTTTAGGTTAGCCATTGTTGGCGCAGTCGGATCGTTCGATTGAGGCGAGGTTGCCGAATTTGAATTCTGATTTGATACGTTCGAATTTGTTGTGGCAGGTTTAGCGACCTCGGATCCGCTACTATTCAGGTAACTTAACCCGAACAAAATAAGCCCTGTCATAGCCGCCAATATGACCACTGCAGTGATGATCGTCGGAAGCATCGAGCGGCCCGAATTCTCGTCCGTCAATACCTCAGGCTTGTAAACCTTTTGCTCATCAACCAACGCCACGTCCGACGCCGTCGCTTGCCGTGTATAGTCGGCGACCGCCTCTTGTTCGTTGACACCAACTGCTTTTGCAAATGACTTAACAAATCCCTTATTGAAAATGCCGCCAGGGAGCGGTTTGTAATCGTCACGTTCGATCGAGTCGATGTAATGCGGGGAAATGCGTGTTTGTTCAGCTACTTCGCCCACCGAAAGACCTCGTTCTTCGCGGGCTTCGCGCAACTTTTCACCTAGAGTTTGTGCCATTTATTGAGTGCCTGAACAGCGAAAAAGACAGTGTTCTTGCCATAAAATATATCGTTGTTGAAACGGCTATGTCAATGCAGTTCGCCTAGTTTGCATTGAAAGGCGTCAGCTTGCTTTTAGTAGGATTCGCGTGGTAGTTTTAGGCATTGTCCTAAGTAAAGATGGTTTAGCTCAAGTTGAGGAATAATATGAGTTTAGAAGCTCTCGGAATGGTCGAGACAAAGGGTTTTGTTGCTGCTGTGGAAGCAGCAGACGCAATGGTCAAAGCTGCGAATGTACAGCTCGTGGGCAAAGAGTATATTGGTGCCGGCTTCGTGACGATCTTTGTTCGCGGTGATGTAGGTGCCGTAAAGGCTGCAACCGACGCAGGTGCTGCAGCGGCGCGGCGTGTTGGTGAACTCATCAGTGTCCACGTCATACCGCGTCCGCACAGCGAAGTCGAACGTGTATTGCCGACAGGCGGCAAGGTTGGATTGAGTCCTGATGAAAAGGCTCTTTCCGGCGGCGGAAAACAACTTGGCTCAGGCACCGGCACAGGCTCGACCGATTCAGTTTCAGGCAACAAATCGAAGACTCGCTAGTGATCGGTTTCTCGATCGAATAGTCAATGAGCGACAAAGATCTGGCAGCACAGCAAGAGGCGCGTGATGCGGTCGAGGCGGCGTTTGCCGCATTCGACATTGTCTCGCGCTTTGATCAAGAGCAGGTCGACACGATCTGCGCTGCGATGTCGCGTGTCGCGTTGGCAGAAGCCGCCCGGCTCGGCCAAATGGCGCACGAGGAAACCGGTTTTGGTAAGGCTGAGGATAAATACCAAAAGAATCGCTTTGCCGCTGAGGATGTCTGGAATCACTTTAAGAACCTGAAGACGGTCGGTGTAATCAACGACACGCCCGGTATCGTTGAAGTTGCGAGCCCGCGAGGTGTGGTCGCGGCGATCATCCCTTCGACAAATCCTACTTCAACGGCGATATTCAAGATAATCATCGCGATCAAATCGAGAAATACCATCGTTCTATCGCCCCATCCTTCCGCCGCTAAATGTATCGCGGAGACCGCGAGACTGATGCGCGACGAAGCGATCAAACACGGACTGCCCGCCGACGCGATAAAGTGCCTCACTTTGACAACTATAGAGGGCACTGAGGCGCTGATGAAGCATAAGCGAACGGCAGTGATCCTCGCAACGGGCGGCACGGGCTTGGTCAGAGCAGCTTATTCTTCAGGAAAACCAGCATTCGGAGTTGGTCCTGGTAACGTGCCTTCATTCGTAGAACGAACAGCAGATATTGCAAAGGCGGCGAGCGACATACTAACAGGTACATGTTTTGATAACGGAACTATATGTGCGTCTGAGCAATCGGTGGTTGCGGATGCACCTATTGAAAAAGAACTGAGGGAGCAGTTCAAGGCTCAAGGCGGGCATTTTCTTACTGAGGCAGAGGCAGTAGCAGTTGGTAAGGTCCTGCTTACGCCGCAACGTACTCTAAACGCCGGGATCGTCGGCAAATCGGCGGCGTTCATCGCCGAATTGGCGGGCATCACGGTCCCGAGTGGAACTCGTTGCCTGATAGCCGATTGTGCCGGAGTCGGGCGTGATTTTCCGTGGTCAATAGAAAAGCTGTCGCCGACATTGGCATTTTTCGTCGTGGACGGCGTGAAGGCCGGTGCCGATAAATGTTTTGAGATCTTGCGCTTTGGCGGAATGGGACATACGGCAGGAATGCATACGCGAGATCGAAATGCTGCCATCGAGTATGGCATGCAAATGCCTGCCGCACGCGTGATAATCAATTCGCCGACGACACATGGCGCTATAGGATTCTCGACAGACCTGGATCCATCAATGACGTTGGGCTGCGGTTCGTGGGGCGGCAATGTTACGTCGGACAACGTTTCGCCACGGCATTTGATGGACATTAAACGTGTAGCATTCGAAACCAAGCCGATGGCTCGGTCAGCACCGGCTACAAAGCCCGTCGAAGCCGTCGCAACTCCGACGCCAAGAAAGTCTGTAAAACGCGAGGAAATTGCCGCGCTTGTCGATTCTTATTTGAGCAAGTTTGGGGCATCCGCATCTGTCGAAACACCGGTTGAAAAGCCGGTCGAGACGCCTCGGCAAACAGTAGTGCATCACGTATTCCCACCGGCGGTAAGTGAGGAAGATAAGCCTGTTGTCCCTCTCGATTTCGTTAGTGAAGACGACGTGCGCAGAGCGATCGGCAATGGTAAGAAGATCCCGATCACAAAAAAGACAATATTAACTCCGTCCGCTCGTGATCTCGGCGAGGAAAAGGAGGTCTTTCACCTAGTTAGCTGATCGTGATGGCAGAGGCTCTATCGACATTGGAAAGGTGTGCAGAGTGTGACGCTGACGTTCGCGAGGGCACGCAATTTTGCTATAACTGCGGCAAGAGCGTTTTGGTTCCGCAACCTGATCCCGAAGAGGTGAAGGTTGACAGTGAGGCTCTGGAAACAGTGCCCGAGACGGATGAAATAGTCTCGGCTGACGACACGAAAGATCTTGAGAATGCTGACAAGGCGGCCCGACGCGCATCTGCGGCGTTGGAGAGGAAACGTTCGCGAGTCAGTTCTAAACGCCAAACAAAAGTAGTTTGGGAGGCTCCGGGGCCATCTGCAGATCGGGTTTATCTATTGATCTGTATCTTGCTTTTTGTGATCGCGGTCGCTGTGGTTGCGTTGACGACGTTTCTAAAATAGCATCTTGCTATGCTGACGGCGACATTTGTATTTTCTATTGCCATATTCGCAGGGATAGCGTTCCTTGCGTTGATGATGTTCCTGTATTTGAAGCGGAGGCGAAAGTAGCCGCGAAACAACGATATGCAAGCACTTGGGATGGTTGAATGTTTTGGCCTTGTCGCAATGATCGAGGCTGCCGACGCGATGGTCAAGGCCGCGAATGTAAAGCTCGTCGGCTATGAAAAGGTCGACGCAGGGCTTGTCACGGCCATCGTGCGAGGCGAAGTTGGAGCCGTAAAGGCTGCTGTCGATGCAGGGGCGGCAGCCGCAAGACGTGTCGGCACCGTAACGGCAGTGCACGTGATACCGCGTCCGCATGACGAGGTCGACGAGGGGATTCCGGTTCTTGTCACAGGGGAAACTACAAGGAAGAAGATTTCGGGTAGCGTACCTGAGTAGTAAGATTGTGCAGAGAAAGAAAGAGGTGCTTGGCACCTCTTTTTTCTATGGCTTAGTTGTTGTTGCGGTAGCTGGTTTTGCGGGAGTTTCTGCTTCCGCGGTGCGTCCCGCACGTGTGATTGGAATTCGCTTCTCCTTGTTGGGTCCATCGGCTACTTGAACTTTGATCGAGCGGAAAGTGCCATCCTTACGATCGTTTGTCGGGACGTAGCCGATCGAGAACTGGGTTCTCAATTCTGCTCCAATGTCTTTTGCAATTCCTGCCAATTCGTCTACAGAATTCGGGAAATACGCCTTGCCGCCGGTTTCCGTCGCCATACGCTCGAGGTAGGATTTTGCCTTGCTCTGAGCGCTCTTTCTGATAATACTGCCTTCGCTGCTTAGCTCCGAAACGAATCCGATCACGTAGATCTGAGTCTCAGATTCTCTCAAAAGATCGAAGAGCTGTTTGTCACTATAAAAGCTATCGCGGTCCTCACCGTCCGTTACCAAGATTATAGCTCGGCGTTTTCGGTCCACTGCCTTCGAGCTTTTCTCGTAATCTTCGACATTCTCGACGGCAAGATATACGGCGTCGGTAATGGCTGTCTGACCGCCTTCGATAAATAGATTGTCCAACGAGTCATTCAGGTCGGCCTTATTCGATGTGAAATCCTGCTCGATGCTTATCTTATCCTTGCCTACGAATCGGATTAGCTGTGTTTCATCGTTTGGGCCGTTAGAACTGACAAGGATCTTGCCAGCTTCAATGACCTTTTCGAGTTGCGAACGCAACGATCCGGAATTGTCGACTACGATCGCATAATTCGTTGGCAGTTCTGACCTTGAAAAGAACTCGATCTGCTGCTGAACATTGTCTTCGAAGATCTTGAAATCGGACTCAGAGAGCTTATTCACCGGCCTTCCGGCTCGGTCGATAACACGAACGCTGATATTTACGAGTTCAGTATCGACCTTGTAAACAGTGTCGTCCTCCAGCACATTTGGAGTGGGCTTTGGAGTAGGGGTCGGCGAAGGACTAGCCTGTGCGAACGCCTGGTTTCCCGCTTGCGGCAAGAATACTACGCCGAGAGAAACAAAAACTGCTACAACGAAAAGTGTACGCTTCATTTACTTTTTCCTACCGATAGCTCGTATTCGGCGTTGCGAAATAACCTTCGCGGCCGCGAACTGTTAGACGCGGAAATCCGCGGGGAGGTTTTACCTTAACTTTTACCTTACGCCATTTGCCATTGGGCTCGAAGTCCTTTGGTGTATAACCCACAGCATACTGATGCCGAAGTTCAAGAGCAATTCGTTCAAATATCTCGTCGAGTTCGATATCAGACTGAGGAAAGAACGCTCGACCGCCGGTAGCCGAAGCGATCTCCTCGAGAAACGCTTGACCTTGCATACCCATTGCGCCGCTATTGTCGTTCCGGCCCAAGATGCCAACAGCGTATGTCACTACGTCGGATTCTTTCATCAGGCGGCGAACTTCACTAAAGTTATATCTCGAAGCATTGTCTTGGCCGTCGCTTATCACGAGCAATGCTCGCTTTTGATGAGCTCCTCGAGTAACTCGCTCAATCCCCAAATAGACAGCGTCGTAGAGAGCAGTGTTATCTTTTGGCTTAACAAGGGTCAATTTCTGTAACACCGCATCACCATCGCGCGTACGGTCCATCAATAATTGTGCTCTGCTGTTGAAGGCGATCAAGAAATACTCATCGCTTGGGTGGCTCGTCATAATGAATCGAGCGAGCGCGTTGCGAGCTTTGCTGACCTTGTCGCCGCCCATCGAACCCGAAATATCGAAAAGCACCCCAATAGACACAGGAGCATCACTATCACTGAAAAATGTAATATCTTGCGGGACGCCGTTGTCCATTACTGAGAATGCCTTCTTGTTTAGACCTGAAACATACCTGCCGTAATAATCGGTCACCGTCAGCGTTAGCGTGACGAGGTCGGTTTTGACCTTTACCGGTGCATTATCGTCTTCGATGAATTCCAGTTTCGGTTCCGGAGTCGGCGACGGCTCAGGGGTTGCCTCCTGAGCAATGCCCAAACCAGTCGAACAAACAAAAAACACGCCAAAAATGAGCCACGATGACAACACGTTGCCAAAATAGAGCCGGAAACCAGCTACTTTCATAAAAAGCTCCAAATAGTACCTTCTAATCTAAAGTAAACCACCAACTACACGCAAGATATTTTTAAGATGTACTGGTTGCTACTTTAGTTGTTTCGGAGCCGATCATTATTCGACTTAAATCAATTGTATGCAACACCTTGCAACAATTTGGATCACACTGCGTGATATACTCCTAATAGACTAGAAATTCTCGAACTAGTCTTCGCAATAAATTGCGAATTAACTGTAGTTTCTGCAGTTTTCCGTCCGATCGATCTATGGCTGAATTTGTTTGCCGCTTGGGCACACCGGCGGGCGAGGTAATTACTAAAGTCGTTGAAGCCGCTCGTGAGGCAGACGCTCGCGAGCGCCTTGAGAATGACGGCTTCAAGATCTTTGCGATCTCTTCGTCAGAAGCAGGACTGTCTTCCGTTCTTTCGATCGGCGGCTCAAAGCGTGGCAAGATAAAACAGGCTGATTTTCTGCTGTTTAACCAACAGTTATCAGCATTGCTTCGTGCAGGGATTCCAGTTTTGCAAGCAATCGAATTGCTTAAAACGCGATCTGCGTCGGAGAATCTGCGGACGATGCTCGTAGATGTCGAGGAAAAGATCAAAAATGGTGTGCCACTTTCTGATGCACTCGAATCACAGGGGACGTTTCCGAAGATATATACAGCCTCAATTCTCGCCGGCGAAAAAAGTGGTGCGTTAGACACGGTTCTTGAACGTTTCGTCGTGTATTTGAAACGAAGCGTTGCGATCTCGCGAAAGCTTCGTGGAGCCTTGGCATATCCCGCCTTTCTGCTTCTGACGGCTACGTTGATGGTCGCATTTCTGACGTTCTACATCGTTCCGAGGATGTCAGATCTTTTCAAGGGCCTGTCAGCGAATCGACAATTGCCATCACTTACGCTTGCGGTTCTCGCGGTTTCCAATGGAGTTGCCTCCAATGCCTGGTGGCTGATACCTTTGGTGCTGATCTTGATCGTTGCTTCGATCGTTTGGCTTCGAACCTACAACGGTAAGCTGTTGCTGCATAAGGTGTTGCTCAAGACACCGATCGCCGGGAAGTTGATCCGTAACATGACAACGGCGCAGCTTGCAAGGTCGCTTTCGACACTGATCTCGGGCGGTATTACCGTTCCTGAAAGCTGGGAGATCGCATCGCAATCGATCAATAATCTGGAACTTCGCCGCCGCAGTCAGGGTGTGTTACCAATGATCCGCGAAGGCCGCGGCTTTACCGAATCGCTTGAAAAGGCCAATTGGGTGCCCGAACTTGCGCTCGACATGATCGGCATCGGCGAAAAGTCAGGAAGTTTGCGTGAGATGCTCGACGAAGTCGCAACTTTCTACGACGCCGAGTCTGAAGTCAGACTCGAACAACTCACGACGTTGCTCGAACCAGCGATCTTGGTCGTTATGGCAGCAATTGTGGTAGTCATTTTGCTTGCGATCTATCTACCGATCATTCAGACGATCTCGTCCGGCCCATTTGGAGGGCGTTCGAACTAATTTTATGGAAGTTACAACGCAAGAAGAGGTCAGTGTTTCCGCACCTACCATAGATGTGTCGGAGTTTGTTGACAAAGAACCGCCGGAGGTCGTCAGCGCGAAAGAAAAAGCTCGTCGCTATCGAATGCCCTTCATCGATCTATTGCCGCCGGAGCAGCCGTCACCTGTGGATCATGACGAATTGGCGAAACTTCCGGTCGATCTGATGTTGCGTAATCAGTTCGTGCCTCTCAAGCGAGAAGGCAACGAGCTTCACGCCGCCATGGCTGATCCGACGAATCTAGAGCGGCTTGATGAGCTTGAGAATGTGCTCAACGTTCGCATCGTTCCTTACGTAGCAACGGCTGGCGCGATCGATGTGGTTTTGCGCAAAGGCGATTCTACGCAGCGTGTTCTCGCGGAGGCCGCATCCGGTTTCAAGATCTCGCTTGTTAAGGAAACCGACCAGGGCGAGGAGGTGCTTGACCTCGACAGATTGGCATCGGATACCGACATGTCGCCGATCATAAAGCTCGTAGATACGGTGCTTTATAACGCAATGGAATCCCGAGCGTCGGATATTCACATTGAGACTCGTGAACGTGATGTCCAGGTCAAATTCCGAATAGACGGTGCGTTATATGCGAAGGTCGATCCGATCGATATCGCGTATCATCAGCAACTTATCTCGCGTATCAAGGTCATGTCCGAACTAGACATTGCCGAACGGCGAGTCCCACAAGATGGTCGTTTTCGTGTTCGCTATAAAGGCCGCACGGTCGATTTTCGTGTGTCGATCATGCCGACCGTTTTTGGCGAAGACGCCGTTATTCGTATCCTCGACAAAGAGCAGATCAACGAGGAATTCAAGAATCTCAACCTCGAAGTCGTCGGTTTCGACCCTGACGACCTTGCTCGTTATCGCATCTACATCAAAGAACCTTACGGCATGGTGCTCGTCACAGGACCGACCGGTTCCGGTAAAACGACCACGCTTTACGCTGGACTGAACGAGATCCGTAATGATGAAGACAAGATCATCACCATCGAAGATCCGGTCGAGTATCAGCTTCACGGCATCGTCCAGATTCCTGTGAACGAGAAGAAAGGCCTGACGTTTGCTCGCGGTCTTCGTTCTATTCTGCGACACGACCCTGACAAGATAATGGTCGGTGAAATCCGTGACGAAGAGACCGCACAGATCGCCATTCAATCTGCGTTGACGGGACATCTTGTGTTCACGACGGTTCACGCCAACAACGTTATCGATGTGATCGGTCGTTTCATCAACATGGGTGTTGAGCCCTATAACTTCGTGTCGGCGTTAAATTGCGTTCTTGCACAACGTCTCGTCCGAAATCTCTGTACTACCTGCAAACGTCAATACGATCCGAGCGATGAGGAATTGTCCGTTTCAGGTATGACTCGCGATAGCCTGCCAGCGGGCAAGCCCATCTTTCGCAGCGTCGGTTGTGATGCCTGCAATCATACAGGTTACCGGGGAAGAACAGCGATCCATGAACTACTCGATATGTCGGACACCATCCGCGAAATGATCGTCGACCGCCGCCCGGGTTCCGAGATCCGCCGCCAAGCCGAAAAAGAAGGGCTGTCGTCGCTTCGAGAATCTGCGTTAAAGAAGGTGTTCAGCGGTCAGACTACGCTTCACGAGATCAATCGTGTGACGTTTGTCGAGTAAGCCGCAAGATTCAGTGTTCGACTCGTTCAAAAGTCATGAAACGAACGCTCGCATTACAACTTTTTCTGCTTGCCGCTTTGTCGTCATCCTCAATGGCGCAAGGTACCGGTAATCCGGCGAATTGGTGCCGTGAGGGCCTATTTACTCACGAGAACATTGATTTCGGCACAGGTTTTGTCAAGGCGGAGCGAGGTAGAACGTTCCTTTATAAAGATGATCCTGAATCATGCCCAACCGGCAAGAATTGTAGAACACGTTCGTATGTGGTGAATGGCGAGACCGTCATAACAGGTCGGAAGTGGAACGGCTTTGTTTGCTCATGGTACACGTCACCAAAGGGTGGTGTTAAGGTCGGCTGGCTCGAGGAAAGCGATGTTGAGTTTCCGAACTTGCTCTTTGACGGCAGCGACAACGCTTGGGTCGGAGAATGGCGTTATCATTCAAACGTGATCCGCATCGAACGAACCAAAACGTCGGGCGAATTCCGGATAACGGGCGACGCATTGTGGAAAGGGATGGGCGACAACGTCCACATCGGCGAGCTAAATGGCACCGCGAGATCGGAAAACGGGAAGATCGAATATTCGGATGGTTCGAGCGAATTCGACTGCAAAGCCACGCTTGATCTGGCCTACACGGGTTACCTTCTGATCAAGGACAACGCCAATTGCGGCGGGATGAACGTCCGGTTTTCAGGTATCTATCGAAAGATCAAATGATCATTTGCGCATAGATCGCGGCGTCAACGTTCCCACCACTGACGACAACGCACACCTTTTTATTGTCAAAGATCTCTCTGTTTTCAAGCACGGCACCGAGCGATAACGCTCCTGTCGGTTCACTCTTAAGGTTCGCCAGCCCGAAGTATAACTTCAATGCTGTCGTGATGTTATCCTCGCTAACCTCAACTATTGTGCGAAGTCCATTCTGAATGATCGGCCAGTTCAACTTGCCTAGCGATAAGGTTCGCGTGCCATCGGCTATGGTTTGCGGTTCGTTTTCGTTTGCTATCAACTCGCCGGCCTTCAGCGATCGTGCAGCGTCATTGGCCATTGCCGGTTCGGCTCCGATCACTTCAGTCATTACGCCGTTTCGGCAGAAACTTTGAATGATCCCCGAGATCAAACCACCGCCACCGACCGGGACGACAACTGCGTCGAAGTTGTATTTCGCAAGCTCATCACCAAGCGTCGAATTGCCATCGATCACCAACTGATCATCGTAAGCACTCGCCAGATAAGCGTTCGGATGCTCGGCGGCGAGTTGTTTCAGCCGTTCGTAGCGGCTTACAACATTTACGTCGATCAGATCGGCGGTTGCGCCGAACGAACGGACGGCTTCTACCTTTACCGAAGCCGAATTCGCGGGCATTATCACCGTGCATTTGCGATTCAATAGCTTGCAAGCATATGCCAGAGCCTGCCCAAAGTTGCCCGACGACACGCCGATAAACTCCTCCGCATCATCATTTAGCACCACATTGTACGCCGCCCGAAACTTGAAGCTGCCAGTATGCTGAAACGTCTCGCTCGCGATCGTGACATCCAGGCCGAGATGATCGATAAGTTTTGCCGAACGGATCAGCGTCGTCGGGCGAATTGCGTTCAATAGCTCTGCTTTCATGTCTTCATTGTAAATTGTACCTTGGCTAATTGTTAATTGGGAGCGAGATATCTGCTTACCAATTAACAATTTATCAGTTAACAATTTACAATCAAGCATATGGCAAAAGCTCACTTCGGAATGATCGGACTCGGCACAATGGGCCGTAATTTTCTGCTGAATATCGCTGAGCACGGCATTTCGGGTGTTGGATACGACCTCGATGCGGCGAAACGGCAGCTCCTGCTCGACGAAGGCACCGGAATGCCGCTCGCCGTCGGCGACAGCCTCGAAGATTTCCTCAGCAAACTCGAATCTCCACGCAACATTATGCTGCTTGTGCCCGCGGGGCCGATCGTCGACACGGTCATCGGCCAGCTCGCTCCTTTGCTCGACGAAGACGACCTCATCATCGACGGTGGAAACTCGCATTACACCGACACCGACCGCCGCATTGCCGATCTTGAAGCCAAAGGCGTCGGTTTCATGGGCATCGGCGTCAGCGGCGGCGAAGAAGGTGCTCGCCACGGTGCCAGCATCATGCCCGGCGGCCGTCGCGAGCATTACGACCGTATCGCCGCCACGCTCGCGGCCGTCTCCGCCAAAGTGAACGGCGAACCATGCGTCGCCTACATGGGCGGCGGTTCCGCGGGCCATTTCGTCAAGATGGTTCACAACGGCATCGAGTACGGCATGATGCAGCTCATCGCCGAGACCTACGATCTGATGCACCGCGTTTTGCACATGGAAAACACGGAGATGCACCGTACGTTTGCCGAATGGAACAGCGGCGAATTGGGTTCGTTCCTCGTCGAGATCACCGCCGAAGTCCTACGCAAGACCGATCCCGACACCGGCAATCCGCTCGTCTCGATGATCCTCGACACCGCCGGCCAAAAGGGAACCGGCAAATGGACATCGCAGGCCGCGATGGACCACGGAGTACCGATCCCGACGATCGATTCGGCAGTGACAATGCGGCAGATCTCGTCGCAAAAGGCCGTTCGAAAGGCCATCGCAGCCGAATACGACAAGATGTCAGCAAGCGCCGATCTGAGCCGTTCGCGGACATCTGCGGGCGAGCTCCGAGACGCCTTGCTGTGTGCATTCGTGCTGACCTACGCGCAAGGAATGTCGCTGCTTCGTCATGCTTCGATCGAGCGAAATTATGGCCTCGATCTCGCCGAGATCGCCAGAATCTGGCGCGGAGGCTGCATTATTCGCTCCAAACTGCTCGAATCGATCCGTACGGCGTACGCAAACGCTCCAACACTCGAAAACCTCGTACTCGACCGAGCCACAGCTCAGCTTCTTCATTCACGCATCAGTTCGCTCCGCAAAGCCGTCGTCGCCTTCAACGAGAACGGCATTCCCGCCGCCTGTTTCGCCTCCGCGCTGGCGTATTTCGACGCCTTCCGCACCGAACGCCTCCCCGCCAACCTAATCCAAGCCCAACGCGACTACTTCGGTGCCCACACGTACCAACGAACCGACAAAGAAGGTACGTTTCATACAGACGATTGGGAGAAGTAGCTGTCCCGACTGTCCGCACCGTTCGCAGCGTTCTTGCTGTCCGTGCTGTCCGCGCTGTCCGTGCTGTCCGCGGCATGTTTCACGAGTTGGAATGCGGTTTTGCTAGTCACACTGGTAACTGCATATGTAACAGTCATTTACGACGACACGCTAATGTATTAGATAAGCAAACGTTCCAGACGCGTTCCAGAGGTTTGTGGAACGCGTAAACCACTGTATTTAGGACAGATATGCGATTTCCACAGGCAAATTTCACTACTTTTCAAAAAAAGTGTAAGACAATGTCTTACAGGCCTCGAGAGAGCCTGGTTTGGGCAAATTCAATAGGAATGCCACATTCCGGTCTGCCTGATCGTTTGCGTTCGTTATTCGCCAATTCGATGTCAAAGAACCGGCCGCCTATAGATTGCGGCTGTTAGCGAGTATATCATATATGCAACGCTGTTTCAACGATTTCGTGAAAAGTAAGGACTTTTGCTGACGAGTGTTCTGCCATCTTCTGACTACTGCCTACCGACTACCGACTACCGCCTTCCTCTCCCCTTGACACTAAGTTCTTCTCGCGTATTATCGTCTTAC
>JAEUQI010000034.1 GCA_016789145.1 Blastocatellia bacterium
GCGGACAGGACTGTTGCTTCAGAAAGATTGCTCATTATGTAAATCGGCGATCGCCGTACTAAAGTAAAACCTTATTGTAACAAAGATGGATACGAACGACGAAAAAGCATATTCGCACATTCGCAACGGCGGCAGCGGATTCTATCAACAACGGCGCGGTTTGATCTCAGTTTGGGGCAAAGAGGCCGTGCAGTTTCTCGACGGTTTGATCACAAACGACATGAAAACGCTCGAGAACGGTCAGCAAATGCTCGCGGCGTTTCCTAACGCCCACGGGCGCCTGCTGGCGGTCGTCCGTGTGCTGCGAGACGGTGATCGGTATTTGTTTGAGACCGAGGAAGCGACTCGCGAAAAGGTGTTTCAGAATCTGTTTCGGTTCACGTTCGCGGGAGATTTTTTTGTTGAGGATCTGAGCGAACATTTCCGATTTTTCGATGTTTTCAAGTCAGAATCCCGACCATTCGGAATCGCGGTTGGTTTAACATTCACGGGAAGTTCGTCTTGGGGAATTTTTGTGCCAATCGACGAAGCCGCCAAATTCACGAAAGAGTTAGAGGATAACGGAGCCGTTTCTGCTTCAGATCTACTTTACGAAACTCTCCGTATCGAATCCGGCATCCCAAATTACGGCGTTGATATGGACGAAACGACGATTGTGCCGGAACTTGGGCTTGAGGAAATGATCTCGTATAAGAAAGGTTGCTACATCGGGCAAGAGATCATCGCTCGAATTCACTTTCGTGGGCATGTTGCGAAACAGTTGACAGGATTGCGGTTATCGGGCGAGGTTGCAGCAAATGCTGAATTGCTATCAGATAGCGGTAAGAACGCAGGGCGAATTACTTCAGTGACCTATTCACCGAATCTGGAAAGCGTAATTGCCCTCGGATATGTGCGTTATGATTTCTTAGGTGAAAGGACTGAGCTGAAAACCGGTATCGAAGATTCGGTCGATGCAGTTGTAACTAGACTTCCTTTTGCGCTTGGTAGCTAGATTCCGAAGTAACGCAAGTTAGTTGGACCCATCAACGGGGAACCGGAGTTTAAGAAAGAGCTGTCGTATTGACAGGTTAACTGGTATTGATTAGTAGGTGAACGAATATGAAGTCTGTACTTATACTTGCGATTCTCTCCGTAAGCTCCCTATTTACTTCGGCACAGGAACCTAAGCCTACGCCACGATTGTATGCGGATTTAGGCCCAACAACGACTGAAAAGATAAAGCGGAGTATGGTCGAATTTTATAATCTTCATTGCGATGATGGTAAGTCCGGCGGTTACATATTTAATTACGGAACTGCTCGCGCTGTGAAACTTCGACGTACTCTTCTTTTGGCAGGAATAAATAGCGTGGGTCGGACTTGCGGGCATGACTCACCAAGGATTACTTTCGTTGACGTTGTGGGCGAAACAAAGGTGAGAACCAAATTTTGGATCATTCCACCAGGAGCAGTGAATCCTTCGCCTTAAATTAGCTATCGGTACAAATTCGTTCTAGTTTGCCCTTGCTATTGGTTTTAGTCATACTTTCAGTTGAACAGAATTCACGTTCAACCACCCGCTACAGCAGGTGGTTCTGACTTTATGACCAATAGACCTACGCCGAACGCTAGTTATAGCCTTACACTCAGAGTCCGCATCCACAATCAGCCCGGGAAACTTGGACAGATCACGACCGCGATCGGTATCGCGGGCGGCGATATTGAAGGAATTGACATTGTAAGTGTCGGCAAAGATTTCTTGGTGAGGGACATCACCGTAAACGCGGCGAGCGAAACGCACGATAAAGAGATCGTCGCGGCTGTGCAGGATATTGATGGTGTCGAGGTCGTGAATGTTTCAGATCGCACGTTCCTTATGCACCTCGGCGGTAAGATCGAGACGGTGTCGAAGATGCCGCTCAAAACTCGCTCTGATCTTTCGATGGCATACACGCCGGGCGTTGCTCGTGTTTGCGAAGCGATCGCCAAAGATCCTGAAAAAGCGTTCAATCTTACGATCAAAAAGAACACCGTCGCAGTAGTTTCGGACGGAACTGCCGTGCTGGGCCTCGGCGATATCGGCCCGGCCGCGGCGATGCCTGTGATGGAAGGGAAGTGTCAGTTGTTCAAAGAATTCGGCGGCGTCGATGCGTTTCCGATCTGCTTGAACACCAAAGATCCACACGAGATCATCGAGACGATCAAGAATATCTCCGTCGCATTCGGCGGCATCAACCTCGAAGACATCTCGGCTCCGCGTTGTTTCGAGATCGAAGAACGCTTGAAAGAAGAACTCGACATTCCGGTTTTCCACGACGATCAGCACGGGACTGCGGTCGTAGTCCTCGCGGCTCTCATCAACGCGCTCAAGATCGTCGGCAAGAAGATGGAAGACGTAAAGGTCGTTGTCAACGGCATCGGTGCCGCAGGTGTTGCGTGCAGCAAGATCGTGATGGCGGCGGGCATCAAGAATATCATCGGCTGCGACACGACGGGAGCGATCTACCAAGGCCGGAAAGAGAACATGAATTGGGTCAAGGATTGGTACGCCCGCAACACCAATCCAAATAACGAGAAAGGCACGATCCACGACGTTATCAAAGGTGCAGATGTTTTCTTTGGTCTATCAGCTCCGGGCCTGTTGACGGCGGACGATCTAGACACAATGGCCACGGATCCGATCGTTTTCGCGATGGCAAATCCTGTCCCTGAGATCATGCCTGAAGACGCTGTTGGCCATGTTGCCGTCATGGCTACTGGACGAAGCGATTATCCAAATCAGATCAACAACGTTCTGTGTTTTCCGGGCATATTTCGAGGCGCATTGAATTGTCGTGCTTCACGAATAAATGAAGCGATGAAACTTGCCGCGGCGAACGCAATTGCTGATATAATTCTGCCTGAGGAACTGCATCCTGATTACATCATCCCGTCAGTGTTCGACCGCCGTGTCGGCGAGGCAGTTGCCGATAGAGTCGAACAGGCTGCTTATGAATCGGGCGTTGCACGTCGCGAGCGAGCGACGGCGGATTCGGAATTTGGTGAGTCGATAATGTAAATGGTCAAACGCCGATTAAAGGAACTTAGTGTAGAAGAAGCTGCGAATTCGTTGACGCACGGCTTCGGACTTGTACTCAGCTTGATCGGTTTTGTCATTTTGGTCACACTTGCGAGCCTTAACGGAAGCGTTTGGCATATTGCGAGTGCGGTTGTTTATGGGCTGTCGTTGATCGTACTTTATGGGGCCTCGACCTTTTACCATTCAGCGATCACGCCCAGGGCGAAATCGAATTTACAACTCTTCGACCATTGCTGTATCTATTTGTTGATAGCTGGCAGCTATACGCCGTTTGCTCTTATAGTCTTGCGCGATGGCATTGGTTTTGGGCTTCTTGCATTCGCTTGGATCTTTGCTGCCGTCGGGATCATCACTAAGGTAGTATTCGAGATACGTTCAGGATTTGTATCGGCCACGATCTACCTCATTATGGGCTGGGTCGGAGTTATTGCGATGGAGCCTCTACACGCGGCCGTCGGCATCGTTCCGCTTATCTTGGCTGCTTTGGGTGGCCTTAGCTATACGCTCGGAATTGTATTCTTCGGCTGGAAAAGCATCAAACATCATCACGCGATCTGGCACATCTTCGTGCTCGGCGGCAGCGTATTTCATTTTATCGCGATCGCAGGATACGTTATTCCATACGCGGCTGGTTCTTAAATTCCTTATGTCTCGAAAACCTGAAGATTTGCTTATCGAACCAATCGGTAATACTATCGCTGTATCCAAATTCGTCAGATCTCAAGGAGGAAAACTATGCTTTTCGGTTTCCGTGTTCTCTCTCTGTCCTTTGTATTGCTATTCGCTTGCCTGATCGGCAACGCGGCAACATTCACTGTAACTAAGGTCGCTGACACCAACGACGGCACTTGCGATGGTGATTGCAGTTTGCGCGAAGCGATCGCTGCGGCAACTGCGGCGGCCGGCGACGATACCATAATTTTTTCTACGCTCTTTACGACGCCGCAAACCATTGTGCTCAGCGGATCAGAACTCGTTCTTGGCAGCAACGGAGCGACGACGATCAATGGCCCCGGAGCGAGCTTGCTGACGATCAGCGGTAATAACGCTAGTCGGATCATCTCAACCGGAGCGAATGTCATCGCGACGCTCGACGGAATTACATTCACCGCTGGTAATGGCGCTGGTGCCTTGAACACAGGCCGCGGCGGTGCGATCTATAATGTCGGCGGCACGCTGACCATCACGAATTCGATCATTACCGGAAATACTGCTGCCAACGGTGGTGGTCTCAACAATGCCGCGTCGACAGGACCTGCGGTTAATGCAAATCTGACGATCTCTAACTGTATCGTTTCAAACAACACTACGCCCGGTTCCGGAGGCGGAATGCAGAACTTTTCCACCAGCAATGTGACGATCGACCGTTCGACCTTTATGGGTAATACGAGCAACGGTTCGACGGGCGGCGGCGGCGGACAATTCAATGGCGGCGTTCGCATTACGAATTCGACATTTGCAAATAACAGTGCTCCTGTAGGATTCGGTGGCGGAATGCAATCGAATGGTACCCTTGGTACCGTTTTGACAAATGTAACGTTCTCAGGTAACTCATCATTGAATGGCGGCGGCGGCATCCACCGCGGTACCACGAGCCCGACGTTTTGGATTCGAAACAGCATTGTTGCCAATAATACTGCAGCCGCGGTGCCGGTCGACGTCGGAAATTCCACCGGTGGTCTGATCTCCGAGGGCAACAATATAATTGGCGCGATCGGGAGCTCGACCGGCTGGATAATGTCCGATCAGCAGAACGTCAATCCGATGCTCGGCACCTTAGCGAACAACGGTGGATTTGGCATGACGTTCGTGCCGATGGCCGGTTCGCCTGCTATCAACATGGGAAACAACTGCGTGCTCACCTCCACATGCACCGCGAATAATCCACCGTCGAATGTAACTACAGACCAACGCGGAACTTCTCGTCCGCAAGGTGCAACCGTCGATGTCGGTTCGGTCGAGGTCGTCTCGGCTCCGACCTTTGCAAATGTGTCGGGCCGTGTCGTCACATCTGCCGGAAATCCGGTCAATAACGCGACGGTTATCATGACCGTGACGTCTCTTGGCGGCGGCGAGCTAGGAGTTGTCGCATATCGAGCCAAAACGAGTTCGTTCGGGTACTTCAGCTTTACGGGAATACAAGCTGGAGTAACTTATTCGGTCACCGTGGCCGCAAAAGGACAGACGTTCACTCCGCAAAATGTGCCGGTCAATGGCGACGTTTCGGGGATCGTGTTGACTACGACGCCTCAATAGCGTCTCGACCTCACACTACGAACTTATAGCCCATGCCATGTACAGTTTGAATGAACTGTGGATGGCGTGGGTTTTCTTCTAGTTTTTGACGCAGCCACGCAATGTGAACATCGACCGTTCGCGTCGTCGGCATCGCGTCGTAACCCCAAACTGCGTCTAACAGATCGTCGCGAGAGTGTACGGTGCCGCGATTTTCGATAAAGAACTGCAGTAAGCGAAATTCCATCGCGGAAAGCTCAAGCGGCGAATTATCTCGTGTGACCTCAGCCCTTCGAAAATCGACGCCGATGTTCCCAAAACGAAATTCACCATTTGGCTGTTGCGGGGCACGCTCGTGCGAACGCCGAAGTAGCACTTCGATCCTTGCCAACAACTCCATCATCTCGAACGGTTTCGTCAAATAGTCATCCGCTCCGAGCTTTAGCCCAAGCACCTTGTCGATCGTCTCGCCTTTGGCTGTGAGCATCAGGATCGGCGTCGATACGCCTTTTTGCCTGAGGTCGCGCGCTACATCGTAGCCGTTCTTTTTCGGCAGCATTACGTCGAGAAGCACGAGATCGAATTCGCCCGTCGCTGCTGCCTCAAGCCCCGAAGGCCCGTCGGTCGAGCTCGTGACCTCGTAGCCCTCGCTTACCAAACGGTCGGTCAGCGTGACTATCAGTCCGGGTTCATCTTCGACAAGTAAAATTCTCATAACGGGAATTTTCAACGCAGAGATCGCAGGGTTCGCAGAGTGAAGCAATAAATTTTTGCACTCTGCGTACTTTGCGGTCTCTGCGTTAAATTCTGCTTAACGGCAGAGATATAGTGAATTTACTTCCGCGGCCGATCTCGCTCGTTGCCGTCACTTCGCCGCCGTGGGCGTCGACCGTTTTCTTCACAAGCGAAAGACCAAGGCCGTTTCCGTGAATTTGAGCATCGACAACATCTTTTGCACGAAAGAACGGCTCGAATATTTGTTTGAGATCGTTCTTCGAAATGCCGATGCCACGATCTTCGACAGCGATCTTTACCTTTCCGTCGCCATTGGACGCTGAAACACGCAGCCACTTTTCTCCGTTACTGTATTTGATCGAATTCGTAACTAGATTCTGTATCGCTTGTGATAACAGCGTTCGGTCAACCTTTAATTCAGGCAAGCCTTCTGCTATTTCCGTTTCGATCGTAAAGCCTTGATCGCTTGCAATCGGGCGGCACTCGTCGATGGCGGAATTCAACAGATCAGAGACGAGAGTCGGTTCGAGCTTGAGTTTTTGACGGCCCGAATTTGCACCTGCGAACTCGAGTATCTGCTCGACCATCGCATTGAGTTTGTTGCCCTCAGACTTTATCAACTCGCCGTATCTGTTAACCTGCGATGCATCACGAGTAACGCCGTCAGCAAGGTTTTCGCCGGCAGATTTTATGACGGCCAGCGGCGTGCGAAACTCGTGCGAGACGCTGGAAACAAAATCGATCTGACGCTGTGCCGCGGCTTTCGCACGCATCGAAGAGACAATGATCGCAAGAACCGCGCCGGCCGTTAGCAGCAAAAGCGACAAACCGACGGCAAGGTTATTTCGCAGCTTGCCGGCCATATAAGCACCGATCGAACCGCTCGCGTGCGTTGCCATTACTTTGGGGCCGCCACCGTCGTCGCTGATCGCTGTCGCTGTAAAGACAGACGTTCGCGGCTTGGAATCTCGCTTTATCTTTAACTCAAGTGAACCGTTCGGTTCTGCTGTGCCGGTCCAATGTGAACTGATGGTCTCGACGCGAGAATCGAGAACGACTGTCTTGTCATCTGTCTTTCCGGCCTGTCTGGGTACTAACTCGCGGTTCGAGAACATCATTATGTTGTCCGGCCGCATATCGTAGAGCCGTGCATTTGCGTCTGTTCCTGCCGGGTCGCCTTCGGCAAACGTGAGCTTGTAGTCCCTTTCAGGAAAGTACTTTTCCGTGAGGGCCGGAACCAGTTGCTCGTCGATAATTGCCTTATTAAGACCGATCGCGACATAGCCAAATCTCGGCGGAACTCTCACAACTGTTCGCTCAATTGTTGGACCGTCGACCGGCGGATCTATTCGACGGCCGGGAATCACCTGTATCGTCTTGTTTGGCGAATCCATTATTGGCAAGTACATCGTCATCGACGCCATATCGACTTGCTTTATAGGTTCGGGGCCGCGTGCGAATGCGGCCTGAACTTCGCCATCAGGTGACGCGACTGCCACGAAAGCCTTTGTATAAGCGTCGTACTTGAGAACTTCGCTACCGTCTCTAGGAACAAAATAAAAACTTGTCACTAGCTCGGGATACTGTGCGTTCGCTCGCCAATACTCGAGACGTTCGTTAAACTCCGTCCAATCTCGTTTCTTCCAACTATCGGCATCCGCCTGAAACGTAAAATATGCGTTCTGCAGTTCGCGATTAAAATCGGCTGCGAATCGTTTGGTCTGATCGGCGACACGCTCGCGTTCCTTTTCGGTGTTCGCATCACTGATCTGTTTGAGCCAGTGATACTGCAAGACGCCGAGAGCCGCGAATAGCAGCACCAAAGCACCGATCAACAGAGATGTCGTCCACGAACGTTTCATCGATTCTCATTCTGTACGCTAAAAATTGCCGTGTCTAGCATTTTTCGCCACATTTTACATTCTTAACAATTTCTTTGCGTCCTCTTAATCACCTTAATACTCATCAGTGCGACTATCATCGTGTTAGTTGAAACAATTTCGAGATTAGGTTACAAACAACGGAGGCAATCATTATGAAAAGATTCACTATTTCGGTATTGGCAGTTTCGGTGTTCTTTCTAGGCATCGGTTCATTGGTCGAACGCACGAGTGCGAAATTCAAATCAGACGACGCAGCTCTTGCGCTCATCGCAAAGGCTCGTCGTGCCATCGGAGCTGACAGTGCAACGGCTGTCAACGGCATGATCATCAAGGGACGAACGCAGCGTTCGATCACGATCAAGGGCGAGACGAAAGACGTTTCGGGTGAAACCGAGATCGCGATGATGCTGCCCGACAAGTTGATGAAGTCGATGAAACTCGGCGATGGCAACAATGCCGCAGGCGGCGAGCAGATCGTTGAGAAGGTAGTCGACGTAGTCGTAGTCGGTGACGGCGGCCAGAACGTGAAGGTCGATATTGAGAACGAGCTCAAACCTTCACAAGGCCAACAAGCAAAGGTCATCATGAAGAAAGACGACGGAACCGTTGTCGAACTCAAAGGCGACGAAGCTATCAAATGGGTTGCCGAGCACAAGGCTGACGGTGCTGACAAGACGATCATTCTCAAAAAAGCTGACGGTACCGAGCTGAAGGACAAGATCGTTGTTCGCGGTGACGGTGGCGAAACAAAGACCTGGACGACCGAAGACGGCAAGACCATTACGATCAAATCTGCCGATCACAAGATGGCTGTCGGCCATGGTCAGCGAAATAACGAAATGCTGCGTCTCACGCTCGGCCTGTTGCTGACGGCACCGCAGGGAATGGACGTCGAATATACCTCGGGCGGCGAAGCTGACCTGGACGGCACGGCTTGCAATGTCGTTATTGCGACATTCGCCGGACAATCGTTCAAGCTTTTCCTCGATCGGTCAACCGATATGCCTGTCGGCATGAAGTATATGGGAATGCCGATGCCGAAGATCATGAAGCTCGAAGGCAAGCCAATGCACGTTCAGGCTGACGGCGAGAAAAAGGTGATGGTTTTCGAACGCACCGCAGCTGCTCCGGCTGAAGTTGCGAAGGCAGGACCGACGATGACCCGTGTAATGGGTACGCGTCTCGATCTGCAAGAGATCACGGTCAAATTCGCAGATTTCCGCTCGACGGGCGGCATCCAGTTGCCGTACAAATGGACGCAGACGATCGGCGGCAACGTTGACGAAGTTTTCACAGTCGATAGCTATGACATCAATCCGGCCAATCTTGCGGATCGATTCAGCAATGAAAATGTGAAGGTTCGTGTTGCGAAACCGTAAGTCAGTACCGCTTGCGTCGGTTGCCGCTTTGGGCAACACTGGCACGTTTTTGTGCCAGAACCGGGTGGCTCTCGTAAAACTGATAAAGGCTGTCTGATTGGGCAGCCTTTTTTTTACGTTCTGTCCACCAACTGTCCACCGCGTGTCCACCGGCTGTCCACGGCGTGTCCACAGATGCTCGTGGACACGGAAGTGATTGATGATCAACGAGTTAGCGGCATTTTGGTCTCGATTTTCGCGATTTTTCTACAAAACTGTATTACACGTGTAATGCAGCTCACAGATCGACCGTATTTATTGCCTGAAACGATCATGATGTCGGATCATGACCGTTCCGGCTGTCCGCACTGTCCCGACCGTTCTTGCTGTCCGCGGCGTGTTTCACGAGGTCGAAAACCTAGCGTTGCCGTGGAACGTTTCGTTTACCCGAACGCTGTATCTCTATTGATTTCAACAGTTAGTGTGAAACGTTCCGAAAGGCACTCCGGAAACGTTCCGGAACATGCTTGAATGCGTATCTCTAGTGTTTTCAACAGTTACAGATCAATTTTGCAAAATCGTTCCACAATCGTTCCAGAGGTTTGTGGAACGCTTAAGCTATTGATAACAATAGCGTTATGAGATCGATATTGCCATTTTTAGCCCAAAACGAAAAAAACTGTAAGACAATGTCTTACAGCACCGTGAGAAACAGTGGTTTCCGTTAAGTGCTTGCTCGGTGCGAGTGTATTTAGATGTCAAAGATCAAGCCGCTGTGTGAATTGCGGCCTCCGACTAGTATATCATAGATGCAACTATGTTGCAATAAAATTTCCCGCTGAGAATCCTGTCAATGGATCGACGCCAACACTGCGCCGTTTCAAGATCGGTGGACTTGGAATTGTGTTCTCAGGGTTGATAGCAATAACTAGTAAATAAGCTACTCGCTATTGTTGCCGGTTCTGATATAGGCGATCACTGAACGGCCGGCGTCGATCGCACCTTTGATGTGGCGTTGGTTGGTGAAATGTCCGGCGACAAAGACGCCCGGAACATTAGTTTCGAACGTTTCAGGATCGTAAACCGGAACCTCGCCGTATTTGCCTTGTTCGGTTTCGACGCCCAAACTTTTCATCATCGTAAGGTCGGCATCGGAGCCGATCAGCACGAAGACCACGTCATTTTCGATCACTACACGATCGCCGTTCTCGTTCTCCAGTTCGACCTCGTTCTCACGAATTTCGATCACTTTGCCGAGGAAAAACAGACGCAGGCAATGCTCGGCGAGTTCTTGTTCCAAAGGTTCCTTAACCCAATATTTGATACAGCCTTGTTTCGGATCGGTGCTTTCCCAGTCGTTTCGAAAGATCGCAAGCGTCGTGTCGGCGCCTTCTTGTGCGAGAAACAATGCTGCTTCGCCAGCAGAATTGCCACCGCCGACGATCAGCGCTTTCTTTTTGACCCAAGGATATGTCTCGCGGAAATGGTCGTGAACCTTGGGCAGATCTTCGCCTGGAACATTGAGCTTGCGAGGGAAATCCATCGCACCGATGGCGAAGAGAATTCGCGATGCTTCATACGATGACTTATCTGTCGTGACGCAAAACCCAGTCGCTATCGCTCCCGGTTCTGACACAGACAGCACGGTTTCTTCGGTGCGAATATTTAGGTCGTTGTCGAGCACGAACCGAACATAGTAGGACAGCAGCTCTTCACGCGTCGGTTTCTCGCGGGCAGGTTTTAGGTCTCCTTCGTTGAACTCAAGTTCGTTCGTCGTGGAGAAAACGGTGAGTCCAACGGGATAGTTGTAGATGGTGTTGCCGATCAGGCCTTTTTCGATCACGACGTAATCGAGACCGGCTTGCTTGGCTTCGTAAGCGGCCATTATTCCGGCTGGGCCGGCTCCTATGATTACGAGGTCCAAAATGTTCAACGATTTCTCTCCCGAACGTACCCGTTCAGCCCGATCAACGTTATCGTTGCCCCAAAAATAATTCCAATGATCGATAAGCAAGGAATTCTAGAGCCATCTGAATAAGTCAGCGAAAAATCCACAACAGGCATGATCAAATTTGCGAAAGAGGCTAGAAGAACCACGAAACCCATCACCATGGTTCGCTTTTGCGATCCGATGGAGGCGGCCTTTTTTTCGTATATCACGCTTGCAGCCGCAGATGCTCTTTCTTCTGAAGTTAGTTCAGCGTTGCAATACCGACACGTTGACATTTCGTCATTGATGAATTGACCACACTTTGGGCAAGGAAAGGATTGTGTTTTAAGTTCTTCAGGGATTATGCTCATACTTCGCATTCATCGATCTTTTTAAGAGCCTTTGTGAATGCCTCGACTTGAACGTCAACGGCTCCGAGATTCCGCTTCGATTCGAGATACTTTTCCCATTCATTGGTGTTGGTCAGGGCTTTGAGCGTGTCTTCGTCGAGGGCGTGGGACATTACGACGAGGAGGTCGCTGAGGGCTTCGTGGCCGTCTAGGAGCGATTGGATGATGGTGTACGCGAGTTTGGCGTGTTCGAGATCTAGGGCTTTTTCTTCCATTCTTTGACGATTCTAGCATAAACGCGGCGTCTTGCGATTTGCTATACTATTGACAGCTCGGAGGCTTGTAATATCAGCGTAGTTAGCGGAAATACCCGCGGCCTAAAACAGAATCAGCTTCGCCGTATCGAAAAGCTCGGCACTCGTCGAGTTGCATCTGATTCGATCATTTCACCGGAACTTGCTCGCCAAATGTCGGAGCTGTCCAACGAGACAGGCCGCCAGATCGGCGTACTTATCGACCGCAAGGGCAAGGTCGAGTATGTAATGGTCGGTTCGGCAAAGGGAATCGAGCTGCCCGATTTCGGGCGTGCTCGTGTGTCCGAAGACCGTTTTCGCGGGCTTCGGTGCGTGCACACCAATCTGCAAGGCGAAAAGCTAACGCAGGACGATCTCACTGACCTGGCTCTGCTGCGGCTCGATCTGATGTCGACAATTCAGGTCGATCGAAAGACCGGTTTGCCGGGGCTTGTTTACAGTGCACACCTTGTCCCATCGACGGCGGCAACGCTTGAGCAAGAAGCTCAGTCGCTGCCTTACGAATATCTCGAACCGGCGCAGCCGAGCCAGTTGGACACGAACTTTATCGAGCTCGTCGAATCACTCGAGAACGAAATGGCGCGTATTCGGCTGACGAGCCGAAACAAGACGCCCGGCCGCGATCGTGCAATTCTCGTCGCGGTGACGACCGGCGACGTTGACGACGCTGCCGAATCGCTGGCTGAACTAAAAGAGCTATCAGAATCTGCCGACGTCGTGATCCTCGACACTATTATTCAGCGTCGTCCACAGATCGATCCGCGAACTTTGCTTGGTAAGGGCAAACTTGAGGATCTGCTCATTCGTTCTATGCGTTTGGGTGCGGATATGTTGATTTTCGACGCAGAACTGTCGCCTGCTCAGGTTCGCTCGTTGAACGAGGCGACTGAGCTGAAGATCATCGATCGCCCGCAGTTGATCCTCGACATTTTCGCCCAACGTGCACAGTCTCGCGAAGGCAAATTACAGGTCGAACTTGCTCAACTCAAGTACCTATTGCCGCGTTTGATCATGGGCCAAAACTCTGCGTTTTCGCGTCTTGCCGGTGGAATCGGCGGCCGCGGGCCGGGCGAAACGAAATTAGAAACAGATCGTCGCCGCGTTCGCGACAAGATCGCGCAACTCGAACGCCAGGTTGATGGACTTGGACGCCAACGTCAGGAACGTCGGAAGAATCGTGTGCAGAAGCATTTGCCGATCATCTCGCTCGTAGGTTACACGAACGCCGGAAAATCAACGCTGCTCAATTCGTTGACGCAAAGCGAGGTTTACGCCGAGAAGAAGATGTTCGCGACGCTCGATCCGACATCGCGGCGTTTACGGCTGCCTTACGATCAAGAAGTGATCATCAACGACACGGTTGGTTTTATTCGAGATCTGCCTGAGGCGCTGGTTTCGGCATTCCGAGCGACACTCGAAGAGATCGCGGATAGCGACCTGTTGATACACGTTGTAGATGCGTCTAACCCAAGAGTTTTACAGCAGATCGCGTCGGTTGAGAAGATCATCGCTGATCTTGAGTACGACAAGATTCCGCAGCTATTGGTTTTGAACAAGACCGATCTTTTGAGCCGAGCTGAACGTGAGACGCTGGAACGGCAATTAAGTCTTGACAGTGACCGTGTTGGCGTGTCAATTTCAGCTATTCGGCGAGATAGCCTGACGCCGATGCTCGAGCGGATCGGCACGATGATAAGCGTCGAAATGCCGGAATATCTAGCGATGTCAGCGAACGTCGAAGCACAATGAGCAAGCGTACCGATCAACTTAAGTCGCCTGCGACGCGAGCCAGCGAAAAGCTGCTCGCGGTCTTGAAGCGACCGTTTGCGATGCTCTCGGATGATCAGTTCTTTTGGATCGGCTTTGCGTTGATCTGCCTTGCGACCGCATTTCTCGTTCATAATCCTTTTTGGGATTCGCGAACCGTATTCACATATCAAGTCGGGGACATCGCGCGTGAGAGCATCATTTCGCCAGCCGATATTTATGCAGACGATTCGGAGTCGGCCGAGCGATTGCGGGCTCAGGCTCGTGAATCTGTCCGTCCGATATTTCGTTACGAATCAAATCGATCGGAAACCGTGATACAGTCCTTCGTTTCCGCTTGGGAATTGTTGCAGCGAACTGACAATAAGCAAGAATCAAGATGGACCGGGCCCGGCGGTGACGAGGTAGGCAAAACGCTTTCGTCGCGAAAATTCAGTAAAAACGAACTCGACGCCGTCCAGGGTGCGTTAAAGGAAACATCTACCGGCTATATTTACGACGATGCCGACAAGCAGTATTTTCAGAACGAGGTCGCCGTTTTTGATAAGGCCAAGCCAAATCAGCAATCGACCGTCTCGATGCCCGAGACAACTTGGACCTCGTTGTCCGCGGCTCGCGACAAACTGAAGTCGCGCATCGCGGCTATCAAGAGCCTCTCGCCTGCCGAAGGCGACGCGTTTTACACCGCCACGGCAATGGCGATCGAACCCTCTGTTTCGTATGACAGCGTTGCAACGGAATCGGCAAGACAAGTCGCCGTTCAGGGTATCACGCCATCAGGCGTTGCATTGAAACGCGGACAGAAGATCGTTGACCAAGGAAATCCGATCACTGCCGAAATGCTGCCAAAGATCGCAGCGGTCGAGAAATACGGCACGAATTCGCGTCAATGGAATCGGTTCGTAGGCGTGCTTCTGTTCGTGGTCGGACTTTATTGGGCGGCTTGGAAATTCGTACAGAATCGCGGAATCTTGCCACGGCTTGCGTTGTCAGCTCGTAGGACATTTGCGTTGATCGGTTTTGTCGTTGTCGTACAAACGGGCATTGCGGCGTTGATGTTTCGGCTCGCGGAATACACAGCTGGACAGAATATCCGGGCACCGTTCAATGATCCGACATTTTGGGCATTTGCTATACCGTTCGCCGCCGGAAGTCTAATGATCGCACTTCTTGCCGATCGTCCGACGGCGCTGGTGACGGGCATTCTAAACGCCTTGATCGTCGGCTTGCTTGCACCGCGAGGGCTGGAATTCGCGTTTTTCGCGATGCTTGCATCATCGGTCGCAGTCTATGGTATCGGGCGATATCGCAGCCGGCAAACAGTCACACTTGCGGGTGCAGTGGTTGGGGCTGCAAGCGTGGTCTTGGCGATCGCATTGATAGCATTTACTCAACAGCCGTTTATCTTGAACACGCTGCTGCTAGCTGTCGCATGTGCTCTCGCAAGTGGAATATTGACGGCCGCCGTGACATCCGTTCTGATGCCGATCTGTGAAAATCTGTTCGGCATATTGACCGATGTAAAGCTGCTGGAACTGTCGAACGCTGATCTTCCGGTACTTGGTCAACTTGCTTTGCGTGCCCCCGGAACGAACCAGCATTCACATGCCGTCGGCCAGCTTGCCGAAGAGGCATGCCGAGTCGTCGGCGGCAATGCGTTGCTTGCCCGTATTGGTGCTTTGTATCACGATATCGGCAAAACTGCGGCACCTGAACATTATGTTGAGAATCAGTCAGGCAAGAATCCACACGACAAGCTAAAGGCCGCACAAAGTGCGAAGATCATCATTAGCCACGTAACTTATGGGACGAAGATGGCTCGCGAAATGGGCTTGCCGCAGCGAATTATCGACTTTATTCCGCAGCATCACGGCACGCGGACGCTCCATTATTTCCTGAAAAAAGCTCAGGCCGAGGCACGGCCGGACGAAGATGTTTCAGAGAACGATTTCCGCTATCCCGGGCCAAAGCCGCAGTTCAAAGAAGCCGCGATAATGATGATCGCCGATTCGTGTGAGGCCGCGGCGAGGTCGCTTTCTGAACCGTCGCCTGAGAATATTCGGTTCATCGTTACCAAGATAATTGATGCGATCCTTGCCGACGACCAGCTAGGTGAATGCGATCTCACGCTCAGGGAACTCACGCAAATTCGAGAATCGATGATCAAATCGCTGATCGCGATCTATCACTCGAGAGTAGATTATCCAGGCTATGTGCCGCCTAACTCCGGACAATTCAAGTTTCCAGGTGAGGAGCGAGATCTGGCGGAGAAAGCCGTGCGATACGCCGACCCTAAGGACGTGCCTATCAGCCCCGGCGGCGAGATCGAAGACGAGGCGATCGAACGAACAATAGAACCGATCCGTGCGGACGCAAAATCGGGAGGCAAGGGCTAGTTATGCTGAAACGTTATACATTTTGGTTCTCAGCGGCGATCATTTTTCAACTGTTGACCGGTGCGTTTCACGCGGTCAGTCTATTCGTTAAACCTGAACCTGCAAATGACACTGAGCGTCAAATGCTCGAACTTATCACGACATACAAAATGGACGCTGGCGGCGGATTTACGCCGACCTATTCAAATCTTTTCACTGCCTTGAGTGCTTGTTTTTCTCTTTTATGCTTTTACGCCGCCGCGACCAACGGCTATTTGCTCGTGAAGCTCGTCGAGCCAAGGATAATGAAGGGAATTCTCGCCGTCAACGTAGCGATATTCGGCATCTGCTTTCTGTTGATGGCGGTTTTTACGTTTCTACCTCCGATCGTTTGCACCGGATTTATCTTCTTTAATCTTCTCGCGGCATACATTGTATGTCCGAAGATCGAATCGAATGTCTAAGGTCTTTGCGCACTAATTACCTGAGATCTGCTATGAGAAGAAACGTCATCTACTAGCAGGTCCGGAGTGTTTATCGGACTATTCTCAGCTTATCGAAGGTTGTTCTGAGGTCTTCGGGTAATGTTCTGGTTTCGCCGATCGCGGTCATAAAGTTGGCGTCGCCGACCCAACGAGGAAGCAGATGCATATGATAATGGCTGGCGACACCTGCACCCGCAGCTCTGCCGAGATTCATACCGATGTTGATGCCGTCCGACTTATAGATCGAACCGATCCTCTCGGTGAATAGTTTAACGAGGTCCATCATTTCGTCGGTCGAAGCTTTTGAAGCTTCGACCGGCGATGCGATGTGATCGTAAGGAAGCACCATCATGTGCCCCGAGGTGTATGGATATACGTTGAGGATAGCAAAATTAAACTCGGCACGATGAAGAATGAAATTCTCTTCATCTGATGCCGAGTTTTGCAAGATGTCGCAGAAAACACAATCGTTAGCGATCGGTCCCTGACTTTTGGTTATGTAATCGTAGCGCCAAGGGCTCCAGATAACATCCACACGATTTCACCTAGGCGTTATTGATCAGTTCTTTGAGCTCTTTGCCAGGCTTGAAATAAGCAACACGCTTGGCCGGAATTTCGACCGCGTCGCCCGTTTTTGGATTGCGTCCTTTTCGCGAATTGCGTTCGCGAACGCGGAAGCTGCCAAAACCGCGCAACTCGATCTTTTCACCTTTGTTCAATGACGCAGTAATGCTATCGAGAATTATCTCGACCAATTGCTCGGCGTCTTTTTTTGTCATGTCAGCTTCGCGAGCGACACGTTCTACGAGGTCAGCTTTTGTCATCTCTCAATCGTTCTCCAGAACAACAGATTATCCTAATTTCCCTTGTAAAGTATTAAGCAGACTGAGTTTCCGATTCTTCTTCTGCCGATGGTTCCGACGCCGTTTCTTCAACTACGGGATCCTCTACGGATTCAGCTACGGCTTCATCGGCCACTTCCGCATTGGTTTCGTCCGCAACTTCTGCGGTCGGTTCATCTGCTGCCGGTGCCTCTTCGCTTACATCTTCGGCTACAGGCGTTTCTTCCGCAGGAGCTTCTGCCGCTACTTCTTCAGTCTCAGCAACAGGTGCCTCTTCGGATTCGACCGACGGAGCTTCTGCTTCCGCTTCGTCAGTCTCAGCAACAGGCGCCTCTTCGGATTCGACCGACGGAGCTTCTGCTTCCGCTTCGTCAGTTTTTGCCGCAGCTTCAGCTTCCTTGGCAGCGAATTCCTCAGCCTTGATGCGTTTTGCTTCAGCCTTTGCACGCTTCTTCTCTTCCGGATCGACCTCTGCAGGAGCTTCTTCTGTAGCTCCGCCGAACTTAAGATTAGCAAGTTCGCCGAGCGATGCCATGCCGCCTTTTGCTTCGGATGAGTAAATGCGTGAATCGACGATCGGCTCATCATCTTTGCCAACGGCACGATGCGAGAGACCGATCTTTTGATCGACTGTATCGATACGCAGGATCTTGAAATCCATTTCCTGGCCCATTTTCGCGAACGATTCAGGGCTATCAACGCGTTCTTCGGAAAGTTCCGAAATGTGGCACAGCCCTTCGAGGCCTTCGCCAAGTTCGACGAATACACCGAAATTAGTGAATCGAGTGACTTTTCCGCGAACGGTGTCGCCGGCACGATGGGTGGCAACGAAGCCTTCCCAGGCACTTGGTGTGAGATCCTTCATCGAGAGCGACAGACGCTGTCCCGATTTGTCGATGCTGGTAACGATCGCTTCGACCTCTTGATCTTTCTTGAGGACGTCCTTCGGATGCTTGATCTTCTTGGCCCAGGTAATATCCGAAACGTGAACTAGGCCATCGACGCCTTCTTCCAGCTCGATAAATGCACCGAACTCAGTGATGTTACGAACCTTTCCGGTGATACGCGACCCAACAGGATAGCGAAGGTCAACGGTCGCCCACGGATTTTCCTGGAACTGTTTCATTCCGAGGCTGATGCGCTTTTCGTCGGTATCAACGCCGAGGACTTGAACTTCGACCTCGTCGCCACGGTTGAACATACGCTTCGGCATGATCTGACGGCGTGACCAGGAGATCTCAGACACGTGAACAAGGCCTTCGACGCCTGGCTCTAACTCGACGAAAACGCCGTAGTCAGTAACGGACGATACCTTGCCCATGACTTTTGAATTTACGGGATACAGGTCGATCACCGTTGACCAAGGATCGGGCTGCAGCTGTTTGAAGCCAAGCGAGATCTTTTCCTTTTCCTTGTCGAGCTTCAAGACCTTGACCTGAACGTGGTCATCGACCTTGAACATATCGCCCGGATGATGCAGGCGTCCCCACGACATATCAGTAACGTGGAGCAGGCCATCGATGCCGCCGATGTCGACGAACGCACCGTATTCGGTGAGATTCTTGACGACGCCCTCAACGACATAACCGACCTCGATCTTCGAAAGTGTTTCGGCTTTCTGGGCGTTTACAACTTCGTCGGTCAGAACCTTGCGGGAAAGTACGACATTATTTCGCTTACGGCTGAACTTGATGATCTTGGCTTCGATCTCTTGGCCTTTGTAGTTGTCAAGGCTGTAAACAGGACGCGAATCGATCTGCGAGCCGGGCAAGAATGCCTCGATGCCGTTGAGGTCGACGCGAAGGCCGCCCTTGGTTTTGTCAACGACGATGCCGGTGACAGTGGTTTCTTCGTTAAATGCCTTTTCGACATCATCCCAGGCTTTGCGGCCGCGAGCGTCACCGATCGAGAGAACCGGCGGTCCATCGCCGCTGTGCATGCTTTTGAGCACGACCTCGACGTCGTCGCCAACTGCGGCCGTGAACGAGCCGTCAGCTGCGGTAAACTCTTCGATAGGAGCAATACCTTCGCTCTTATATCCAAAATCGATCAGAACGCCTCGGTCAGAAATACCCACGACCTTGCCCTGAACCAATTCGCCCGGGTGGAACGTCGTCTGTTCCTGCTCGAACTGCTCGAGGATCGCACCAAAGTCGATCTCGCCTGAGTTCTGGATATCATCGACGCTCTCTTCAGCTGCAGGAGCAGCTACCGGAGCCTCGATCGCACTTGCCGCTGTTTCAACTGTTGAAGAATCTGTTGCGGCGGTTTCTTCAACTTCCTGGTTAACCTCGTTTGTCATTTAACGCTATAAGCTTCCTAAAAATAGATTTTGCCAAACGAACTCGGCGTTCGCGGCACCCTTACTAATCGCATACGCAAATTTTCACCTGCGGTGTCGGAAACCACAAAAGACTGTCGTCGAAGGCCGTTCCGTACGATGTAGTAATCGTCAAAAGTACACGAAAACAGCGCTCGCTGTCAAGAGTCAACAGCCGAAAAGCCTTAAAAATAAGTATTTTAGCCGATTTCTTGTCTTCAGTTGCGAACGATCAGATCGCCGACTTGGCCGACTCCGCTCACGCGTTCCATTTCTTCCTTGGCAATGGTCGTCGTGTTATGTATTCCGGCGAGCCGTAGGCGGAACTCGTCCGGATTCGTTGAGCCTCGCAAAGCTTCGTCGAGAGTGATCAGGCCTGACTGGTACAAGTAGAACAGCGACTGATCGAATGTCTGCATGCCGTACTGCGATGTGCCGGCAGCAATGGCGTCGCGGATCGCTGCAGTTTTGTCTTCGTGGAGAATGTAATCGCGGATCAGCGGCGTCGAGACGAGCACCTCGACCGCCGGAATTCGGCTGTTGCCTTTGGCTGATTTCATCAGTCGCTGTGATACAACAGCTCGCAGCAATCCGGCCATTTGAATTCGCGTGCTCTTTTGCTGATACGGTGGAAATGCTGAAATTATTCGGTTTAGTGTTTCAGAGGCGTCGAGTGTGTGAAGCGTTGAGAGCACCAAATGGCCGGTTTCCGCAGCGACCAATGCGGTTTCGATCGTTTCAAGATCGCGCATTTCGCCGACCAAAATAACGTCAGGGTCTTGGCGGAGACTGCCTCGTAGAGCCTCGGCAAAGTTGCGCGTATCGACATCGACTTCGCGTTGTGTGATGAACGATTGCTTATCTTTGTGCAGATATTCGATCGGGTCTTCGATCGTGACGATATGGCAATTTCGGGTCTGGTTTATATGATCGACTATCGCGGCGAGCGTTGTCGATTTGCCGGAACCTGTAGTTCCGGTGACCAAGATCAGTCCGCGGGTTTCGTTGGCGATGTTGCCAAGTATCGGAGGCAGGCCTAGTTCTGCGAACGAACGGATCGAATCTGAGATAACGCGAGCGACTATGCCGATCGAATTACGCTGCTGAAAAATGTTGACGCGAAATCTACCTAGGCCCGACACACCGTAGCCGATATCGACCTCGTAGGCCTCCTTGAAATGCTGCTTTTGGCGATTCGACATCATGGAAAACGCCATTTCCAGCGTTTCGTCTTGCGTCATTTTTGCGACGCCCGAAAGCGGCTTGAGTTCGCCGGTCACACGAATTACGGGAAACGAGCCCGCCCGGAGATGCAGGTCGGACGCGCCAAAGCTCATTGCCATTCGCAGCAGGTCGTCAATTCGTGTGGACATAAATTTCCGTCGTTTGAGAGAACCGTTCGGTCAGCTATCGGCACTTGGCCAAACAGCGAGCTAACCTGTGCAGGAAAAAGAACTAAGAGGATTCTAGCGGTTTTGTTGCGAAATGGTCAACAAGTTTTTTGTAGCCGATCGGCTAGCTTTAGATATATCGAGACGGCAGTGATAATCTCTATATCAAGTTACCTATGAGCATTGCTCCAAAAATTAAGGCTCTCGATCCTGGCCTAGCGATACCGGGCGGTGACATCGTTGTCGAATGTGAGAATTTTCGGGTCGATCATGACGCGGGCTTTTCGGTGTTGATCGGTGGTGTTGAGGCATTCGTCTCGTCGGCTTCGGCCGATAGGATCGTGTGCCGCGTGCCGAATGGTATTGAGCGGCAGCAAACGGACGTCGTGCTTGATTGTGGCGGTATTCGCAGTGCTCCGGCGGCGATCATGATCGGCCGCGAGGTCGTTTCAAACATGCACATCGTCGCAAACCCGGCGATCGATCCGACGACGGACGAGCTGATCGTGACGCGGAGCGGCGGTCGCGGACAGGAACTGCCTGCGACGCTATTTCGCGTTCGTGATGATGGTTCGGTGCGGGATATTCCGGTTTCGGTGATGAATCCGACCGGTATCGCATTCGACCGCGAAGGCACGATGTTCGTGACAAATCGAGCGGCGGGCGAACTTTATTCGATCGACAAATACGGTGACCTGCGAACGATCGCCGACGAACTTGGCATCGCGACCGGCGTTGCTATAGGGCCGGACGGCGACATCTATGTTGGTGACCGGTCGGGCACGGTTCGACGTGTTTCACTAGACGGCCGCAGCGAAGTTTTTGCGATCATCGAACCATCAGTCGCCGCATTTCACATGGCGTTCGGGCCTGATGGCAGGCTGTATGTGACGGCTCCAGGGTTGGCCAGCCATGATTCCGTGCGATTCGTTGATACGGACGGGCTCGACGATGTATTTGCCAAAGGTTTCGGTCGGCCGCAGGGCATCGCTTTCGATCGCTCAGGTCAGCTTTACGCCGCCGCCTGCTACCGAGGTCGCCACGGCATCGTCCGCATATCACCCGACGGCCTGACGATCAAACATTTCCTCGCCGGCAACAATATCGTCGGCCTCTGCTTCACCCGAACGGGTGACATGATAGTCGCCACCAATGATTCTGCCTATTCGATTCCTTGTGGGATATTTGGAACATTACTGAACTGAGGTTCGTCAGACGTGCGGATTTTCACGACTACTGCCTGGTCGAGTGTATTGCGAGGGAATTTATGATAGCTAAACTTCGTTCTGTCGCTTTTATAGTAAGCATTCTTTCTACTGTCGGAATTGGACAACAGGTGAACTCGACTTCGACGCCGAAGATTACCCCACCAGAGTCGGTGTCCGAGTCGATGTCTTATACACCTCGTGTTTTTGTTGATAACGAAAACAAAAATGGTTCATCCAGATTGAGTAAAGCTAAGAGTGGTGGCAATCAACGAGAAACAGTTGCTTTTTCATCGAACGCCGACAGAACGTTGTATATTCCGGTATCGGTAATTGGGTCGGATGGCACAATTGTTAAAGATGTCAAAAATGATGAATTCAAAGCATTCATTGACGGTGGAGAAGCAGAGATCCTGTCGGTCGAAAGAAATACGCATCCTCTAGCAGTCATTTTACTTCTTGATACAAGTGCTTCGAGTCTGAGCAAGCTTGAGGAAGTGAAGGATATTGCGAGTCGAATGATCAACTATTTGCATCCCGAGGACGCTTTAATGGTTGCTAATTTCGACACCGACTTAAGGATCGTTTCAGACTTTACGACTGACCGTTCGGTGACCGCCAAAGCTATCAAAAAGCTAAAGGCGGGGAATGGGACTTCGCTTTATAGCACCATACAAACTATTTTTGAAAAACAGGGCCCAAAATTTCCAAGAAATACGGCGATTATTTTGATTTCCGATGGCGTTGATACAACCTCACAAGATTCGACCTATGAGAGATCGCTAGTTGCCGCCGAGAAATTTGTTGTATCGGTTTACCCCATTTACTTGGATACCAAAGAGAGCAGTTCAAACCTAAAGCATCCAACGTTAATTCTGACAGATCCAAAAGTTAAGCCGTCTGGCCGTAGTAAGGTCGGATCGATAACTGATGAGTACGCCTTGGGCAAGGCGTACTTAACGGATCTATTAAGACTATCAGGCGGAAGATCGGTGTTAGCGAATGATGTTTTGTCTGGACAGGATTCCGAGTATAAAAGTATCCCAATTGAGCTTAGGGCACGTTACTTTTTATTCGTTCGACTACCCGAGAAAAAGATCGGTGAAAGGCTCAATTTGAAGATCCAAATCAACCGACCCAGTTTAACTATTTTCACAAAAAGCACCTACGTCGAGTAAAGTCCGTGCGTGCTGTAATGTCGAGCGAATATTAGACGTGGACAATTCGGTTACGGGTGGCGTCTGCTGAAAAATGCACAAGACAAAGCCTTATACTTCTAGCCCACGAAGTATATTCGCTATCCAACCGAATTCAATGTGTCTTGACTTAGTTAGAACTAGAATCTGAATTGGTTTCTCGGTCCTGAGTCGGGCGCTCGTCAGGTTTTGGTATTGGCAATTCAGAATTGGCGGGAACGATCCAGAATTCAGCTTGGATGTTGTCACGAAAGCCACCAAAGACGACTTGAATTCGATCTGACCGGATATTGCCCTCCTCCGAGATCAACGTCACGGCTTCGGCGATGAAGTTTTGTAACTTCGCAATGTCGTAGGTTTTATCATCGGCATAAAAGATAATGACCCCTTTAGAATTCTTACGTTCCGCAATCGCTGAACCGAATGAAAGATTGACCCAGTTGAAGCGAAGCTCTTTGATTTGCTCCGGAGTCAAGCTGTCTTCGCTTTCTTCATCTACGGTTACAGGATCCGATTCGATCGTTTCACTTGACGTATCTGTAGACCCAATTTCACTCGAGCTCTCAGCGTCTTCCTCTTGAAGTGCGAGAGCTGCAAGTCTGTTCTCTTCATCTAAGCGAGCCTGAACTTCGGGTAGCTCAAACTCCGACATTGAATCTTCTTCTGTATAGACAAACGACTTGGCCCAAAGAATGGTCTTGTGCTTGGACACTGCCGGTTTCAAAACGGTGTTGCTGGGTTTAGGTGGTGCAGCTCCTAGCGGAACGATCCAAAACTCAGTGGACAAAGTCTCTCGATAACCACCCTCAATGAATACGATCCTTGAAGTATCGTATTTTTGAATCGCTAGGTATCGTAATATCCGCGATTTCATCGGATCGTGTAGGACTTCGCCGGGTAGGGCATTCGCTCCCAAATAGGTTATTACATACGCCGTGGAATCTGCTTGGGCGTTCAATCGGATGACGAGATTATCGACGCGAGTACTGAATTCACAATCCCCAGCTTTTCCGAATTCATCAACTTGCTCTGTGTTAGATAAAGCCAAAGTGGTATCGCCCGACATCGGCTCGGTCGGGGTCTGCGCACTTACAAACGCCGATAATATTATAGTCGTCAATATGTAAGCAATGATCCTCGAGCCTTTCATTTAAGCGATTTCCAACATCAGTATGCCATAACTCATTCTTGGTTGGAAGATTTGTTTCTGTTCAAGCGACGTTGATGCGGACAAGAGTTTCCGCTCTACGAAAAAAAATACTAGACATTCGTTTTGTATGTTGCTATGCTTGTTGTATGTTGCAGAGATGCGACAGTATGCAAAGTGAACAATATGACGAGAGAACCATTAACACGAGAGACGATAGAATTAGTTGAGGAATTGTTTTTGAAATATGAGGGGCGGCAGCATGAGAGGATCGAGAAGGAGGTTCGGGCGGCGGGGCACCGGTTTAATCGATCGATGCTCTACACGACGAAATACGGGGCGCGCATTGTCGAAGGATTGATCGAAAAATACGGCTTGCGGGAAAAACTGCCGCCGGAGAAACGGGACTTTAATCGAAAGAGCAACGGTGGACGAAACAAATTCGAGCATTGGTTGCGGGAGACTTATCCGGAATGGAACTGGTCGTGGCGATATCAGCGAATGATATACAAAAAGCTCGAGGCGATGAGAAATGGCGGCGGGCGATTGATGATATTTTTGCCGCCTCGGCATGGCAAAAGCGAGTTGGTCACGGTTCGATACATCGCCTGGCGATTGCTGAATGACCCGAAGCTGAACGTGATCATCGGTAGCTATAATCAGCGGCTGGCGAATAAGTTTTCGAGGAAGGTTCGACGGATCGCACGGAGTGCCGACACTCTTGTCGGCATCGGCGATGCAAAAAGAAAAGAAGCGGACAAGAGTGTCCGCGCTCCGGTGGACGTGCTCTCATCGGCGGCTGAATGGGAAACTGGCGGTGGCGGCGTTGTTCGAGCGGCAGGCGTTGGTGCGGGCATTGCCGGATTTGGTGCCGGGCTGATCGTAATCGACGATCCGATACGAAACCGAGCCGATGCAGAAAGCGAGGTATTTCGCGATAACGTTTGGGATTGGTTCAACGACGATGTTTACACGCGGCTTGAGCCGAAAGCGTCGATCATTCTGATACAAACGCGTTGGCACGAAGACGATCTCGCCGGGCGTCTGTTGGCCGAAATGAACGATGGCGGCGAGAAATGGGATGTGCTTTCGCTGCCCGCGATTGCCGAAGACGACGATCCACCGGAGCTTAAGCGCTTGCCGGGCGATGCACTTTGCCCCAAAAGATATGACATCCAAGCTCTCGAACGCATCCGGCGAAAGCTCGGCGGTTACTCGTTCGCAGCTCTTTATCAACAACGTCCGGCTCCTGCCGAAGGCGGCGTTTTCAAGCGCGAATGGTTCAAGAAGATAGTTGATTCGGCACCCGAAGGTTTGCGGTGGAAACGCGGCTACGATCTGGCGATCTCTACGAAACAGTCGGCAGATTATACGGCGAGCTATCGTTGTGCTAAGGACGAGCATGGAAATCTCTACATCGCCGATGGCTATCGAGCTCGGATCGAGTTTCCTGAACAGCGAAAATATGCGATCGAACGAATGCAATCAGAACGTCGAACCGAGCACGGCATCGAGGCGGCGCTGCACGGTGCGGCTTTCGTCCAGGACCTGCGTCGGGACGTTCGGCTCGGAAGCATTGCCTTTCGAAAGGTGCGCGTCGATACGGATAAGCTGACGCGGGCACTGCCTTGGTTGAACCTTGCGGAGGAAGGCAAGGTCATTCTTGTTCGCGGTGCCTGGAATGACGATTTTATCGAAGAGGTCGCGGCGTTTCCTGCAGGCCGTCACGACGACCAGATCGATGCCGTTTCGATCGCCGTCGCCATGCTCGCCAAACCGTCAGGAACCTTTTTCGCTTTCTGATGCCGCTTCGTCGCGATTTGAACGGTATTGCACAAACGTATGCACCACGATAGTGGCGATGATGATGGCTCCGCCGAGTAATGCCCAGTTTGAGGGGCGTTCGCCGACGAATAGGAAGACCCAGACTGGATTCAGGAGCGGTTCGATGAAGCCGATTATCGAGGCGTCGAGCGGGCGAGTGCCGCCGCTGACGCCTTTTATAAACAAAATATAGCTGATTCCGATCTGAAAGATGCCGAGAAATGCGACGGCACCGTAGTCTGTGGCTGTTGCGGTCGGGATCGCGGCGATTCCTGACGGTAGCGTTAGAAGAGCGAGGAGGAAGTTACCGTACACTACAGTTGATACCGGCGAAACGTTTGCGGGGGCGTTGCCCGCCTTCCTTACTGTCTCTCCTTCAACTTCTGCAGTGAACTCTGTTTTCGCGGCGGCGGAAGTGAATCTCGGATGCTTGAGCAGCATTATATAGAGGCCGAGGAAGATGCCGCTGCCGAGGGCGGCGATGTTGCCTTGGTAATCGCCGACGGAGAGGTCGCCGACGAAAAAGAGTGACATTCCGGCTATGCAAAAGATCACTGTCGCAAGATCACGCAAGTGAAACTTCTCGCCGATGACAAACGGCGCGAGTATCAATATATATACAGGCGCGGTGTATTGGAGAAAGATGGCGTTCGCGGCCGTCGTGTGCTTTGTCGCCCAAACGAACAGAAACAGCAGCGTCGCGTAAATGACGCTGCACATCGCACCGAACCAATTGATCCTCAACGCTTTGCGGCGGACGATCACGAGCACGGTAATTCCGGCTAACAGCGAGCGAAAGAATGTGACCTGATATGCGTCAAGATTCGTCGCGAGCTTGATGAACATCCCGCCGGTGCTCCACATAAGCACGGCGATGACGACCAGCCAGACAGGCGAAATTGATGACTTTTCTTGCGACACGGGAATATATTAACGCATCCGACAAAATTAAACGCAGAGACCGCCGAGGACGTTGAGATAAATAGGGAAGATCTCTGCGTACTCTGCGGTCTCGGTGTTTTGACGTTCTTAGTCGCCTGACATCGCCGAAGCGATGGTTTCGCGGAGTTTAGCGGCTGAGGTCGTGTTCGGTTCGAGGACGATGTCCTCGACGTTGCCGCGGACCTTTTTGCCGAATACGGCGTTCCAGGGCGGAATTACGATGGTGGCGTTGCCATGGGCGTAAGATTGGCACGCGAGGCGTAGGAACGGCTTTTCGTCCTCGGGCTGGTTGTAGCCGAAAACTTCTATCGCACGACGCTCGCGGCGTGTTACTTCGCTCAGCTTTTCTTTGCCGCCGATGACGCCGATCCAGCAAGTTCCGCACGATGCTGAAGTACATTCGACGGGGATCGGGCCTTCCCAGCAACGGCTGTCTTTTTCTTGCCAATTCTGCGAACGGTCCTGGGCCGCAGCATGCGTCATTTGCTGTTCGTTAACGACAGGGAACTTGCCGCTGTATTCGCAGGCCGTGAAATCGACCGAGAATTTCTTATTGATAGATCGTAGAAAGCCCATGATGCCTTGCGGATCGTCTTTCGCACGTTCGGCGACGATGGCGTCAGGTGATTTCGCCATTATGCCTTTCGGCTCGGCGATCTCGCCGTTTGCGACTGAAAATGCTTCGAGGCCGACCTGTGCAAGCGTCGCGAGTCCGACGGCAGTGATGGCGTTGACCAGTTCGCGTTCGACTTTGTGCTTTTCGGCAACGAGAATGCCGACCTCTTTGATGATATCGAGCAGCCTGTCGTCTTCGTCCTTATATTCAGCCGCTAGCTTTTCGATCGTATGTTTTACCGTCGGCCAATAACGGTGGCCGTAAAGAAAATTATGTGAGGTCGTGATGTGGTTCGCCAGATCAAAATCGCCCTGCATCGCCAGCCCTTGCATCGCGACCGCCTGATCTTCGGCGTCCGCGATATACTTGCGAAGGTCCAGCGGATAGAACCGGAACCAGATCTGCAAAGCGTCGCGATCGACAGGATGTACGTTTTCCTGCATTTCACTGACTGCGGCGAGCCAGTCGGTTTCGGCAAACTTAGATAATTGCGTTTCGAGATTTGTCATTATATATGGACTCTCCTTTGGAGCCTTCTGCAAAAAGAGAGAGTTTACCTATTATTGCCAATTTGTGCAAAAGGTCTGCGGCCGCCCTTGACATAAGCTCGATAAATTCTTAGTATCTAAAGTTTCGGACTTTGGAGTCTGTTGTGTCTGATGCGAATCAGACTGATATTTGAGAGTCATGTCACGGATTGTAGCGTAAGAGTTTCCATCACCGGAAAGCGGCGAATACGAACATATCTTATATGCCACGCTACAGCAAAGTATTGACACTCAAGGGTTTAGAGCAATTTAATTAATTCATTCAGCGAGAGCTGCTTGAGCTAACTGCCGGAAATTTTTCCGTGCAAGAGTCAGGTAAGACGGTAGTTTTGCCTGCGGTTTTATTAAGAAAGAGCGTATGCCGACAATCAACCAATTAGTTCGCAAAGGACGCCAAGCGGTGAAATACAAGACCGCCAGCCCTGCTTTGCAGTCAAACCCGCAGAAGCGCGGAGTTTGCACGCGTGTGTATACATCGACCCCGAAAAAGCCGAATTCGGCTCTTCGCAAGGTCGCTCGTGTGCGTTTGACGAACCAGATCGAAGTAACGACCTACATTCCGGGCATCGGCCACAACCTGCAAGAGCACTCGATCGTGCTTATTCGCGGCGGCCGTGTAAAGGATCTTCCGGGTGTCCGTTATCACGTTATCCGCGGAACGCTCGATGCCTCAGGCGTCGCGAACCGCAATCAGGCACGTTCGAAATACGGTGCTAAGCGTCCAAAAGGAGCTAAATAAGAGTTATGCCACGACGTAGAGTTGCAGGAAAAAGAGAAGTCCTTCCGGATCCGATCTATAACAGCATTGCTGTTACCAAGTTTATCAATGGCTTGATGTGGGAAGGTAAAAAGTCTGTTGCAGAGCAGATCTTTTATGGAGCGATGGTCAAGCTCGAAGAAAAGGCTGGCGAAGAAGCTCTCAAGGTGTTCAAAAGAGCTCTCGACACCGTCGCACCGGCGCTTGAGGTCAAGTCGCGACGTATCGGTGGTGCCACATATCAGGTGCCGCTCGAAGTTTCGCGTGATCGACGCAATACGCTGGCAATTCGCTGGATCGTGTCGAATGCACGTAACCGCAGCGAAAAGACGATGGAAGACCGTTTAGTTGGCGAATTGATGGACACCATCAACGGCCGCGGCGGTGCAATGAAGAAGAAAGAAGACGTCCACCGTATGGCCGAAGCCAACAAGGCGTTTGCACATTATAGGTTTTAATAATGGCTAAGATCTCATTAGACAAATATAGAAACATCGGCATCATGGCCCATATCGACGCGGGTAAGACCACGGCGACCGAGCGCATTTTGTTTTACACCGGTGTTTCGCACAAGATCGGCGAAGTTCACGAAGGAACGGCGACGATGGACTGGATGGAGCAGGAGCAAGAGCGTGGAATTACTATCACGTCTGCCGCAACTACCTGTTTCTGGACGCGTAACAACGTCGAACATCGCATTAATATTATCGATACACCGGGACACGTTGACTTCACAATGGAAGTCGAGCGGTCTCTTCGTGTTTTGGACGGTGCGGTTTGTGTGTTTGACGGCGTAGCGGGCGTTGAGCCTCAGTCGGAAACGGTATGGCGTCAAGCAGATAAATACGGCGTGCCGCGTATCTGCTTTATCAATAAGCTCGATCGAGCAGGTGCTTCGTTTGACCGTTCGTTTGATTCGATCCTCAAGCGTTTGGGCGCAAATGCAGTTGCCTTGCAGGTTCCGATCGGCATCGAAGAGCATTTCCAGGGCGTCGTTGATCTCATCACGATGAAAGCGTTCATCTGGAGCAACGAAGCGAAGGGCGCTAATTACGACATCACTGACATTCCTGCTGATCTCGTAGATCTTGCAAAAGAGAAACGCGAGATCCTCGTCGAGGCTGTTTCAGCAACCGACGATGAGCTGATGATGAAGTATCTCGAAGGCGAAGAGATCTCCGAAGATGAGATCCGCGCTGCTCTTCGACGTGCGACATTGGCGATGAAGATCGTGCCTGTTGTTACAGGTTCGGCGTTCAAGAACAAGGGCGTTCAGACACTGCTAGACGCAGTAGTTGATTTCCTCCCTAGCCCGCTCGACATTCCTGCTATCGAAGGTGAAAGCCCGAAAACAGGCGAGATCGAAAGCCGCGCTGCGGACGCAAAGGCACCGTTTTCGGGCCTCGTGTTCAAGCTCATGGCTGACAAGCACCTTGGGCAGCTTGCTTTTGTACGTATATATTCAGGTACGGTTACTTCGGGTTCGTACGTTCAGAACACGATCAAGAACGCAAAAGAACGCGTCGGCCGTCTGATGCTCATGCACGCTAACAAGCGTGAAGATGTCGAAACTGCATCGGCAGGTGAGATCGTTGCTATCGGCGGCATGAAGAATGTCACGACCGGCGACACTATCGCGGACGAGGCGAATCCGATCATTCTCGAATCGATGGAATTCCCGGATCCTGTTGTACGCGTTGCGGTCGAACCGAAAACTCGTGCTGACCAAGACAAAATGGGCGTCGCTCTTAATCGTCTTGCACAAGAAGATCCTTCGTTCCAAGTTACATCTGACCATGAAACGGGCCAGACGATCATCGCCGGCATGGGTGAGCTTCACCTCGAGATCATCGTCGATCGTATGAAGCGCGAGTTTGGCGTTGAGGCGAACGTAGGTAAACCGCAGGTCGCTTACCGTGAAACGATCACAGCATCGGCACCTGGCAAAGAGATCTATAAGAAGCAGTCGGGTGGGCGCGGTAAATTCGGCCACGTCGAGCTCGAGATCGAGCCGGCACCGGGCGAAGGCTTCGTATTCGAAGACAAGATCACCGGCGGATCGATCCCGCGTCAGTTCATCAAGCCGACGATGGAAGGTATCCGCGATGCAATGCAGCGTGGTGTCTTGGCGGGCTACGAGCTTGTTGATATCAAGGCGACGTTGCTATTTGGTTCTTACCACGAAGTTGACTCTGACGAAATTTCGTTTAAGCTCGCGGGTTCTTTCGCGTTCCAGGATGCAGTCAAGAAGGCGAAGCCTGTTCTGCTCGAGCCGATCATGAAGGTCGAGGTCGTTACGCCTGAGGAATATATGGGGGCCGTCAATGGCGACCTTAACCGACGCCGCGGCCAGATCGAAAAGATGGAGCCGCGTCCTGGCAATGTTTCGGTCGTAACGGCGTTCGTGCCGCTAAGCGAAATGTTTGGTTACACGACCGATCTTCGTTCTTCGACGCAAGGTCGTGCAACAAGTTCGATGCATTTTGAGCGTTATGCCGAAGCTCCGCGAAACGTCGCTGAGGAGATCATCGCAAAAGTTAAGGGAGCAAGTAATTAGTTTGGAGTACCGCCTTCAGGCGGCCTCAACATTAGGAAAAGCCGCCTGAAGGCGGGACTCAAAACGAGGAGAAGCTATGAGCAAAGAGAAATTCGACCGTAGTAAGCCGCACGTGAACATAGGGACAATTGGGCACGTTGACCACGGCAAGAC
>JAEUQI010000035.1 GCA_016789145.1 Blastocatellia bacterium
CAGAACGAGATCAAGGAGATGTTTTTTGATCTGCGTTGTCTGCGTAAATCTGCGGCCACATTTCTTTATGGCAAACGACTATTGCACACCGCTCGACATAACACAGATCGAGCAGAATTTTGCCGATTTACATCCGGCGATGTCTACGCCTGAGGCTTTGCAGGAGGCGAATCGGTGTTTGTATTGCTACGACGCGCCTTGCATGCATGCATGTCCAACGCATATTGACGTGCCCGGATTTATCAAGCGGATCGCGAGCGGCAATGTTACGGGTGCGGCAAAGCTGATTTTTGATGCGAATCCGATAGGTGCTTCGTGTGCTCGTGTTTGCCCGGTCGAGGTGTTGTGCGAAGGTGCTTGCGTCGAAAAAACGTTGGTCAAGAAACCGATCGAGATCGGGCGACTTCAGCGATATGCGACAGATCACACTTTGTCGAACGGCAAGCAGCTTTTTGAGAAAGGCGAATCGAACGGCAAGTCGGTTGGAATTATCGGCAGCGGTCCTGCAGGTTTGTCGTGTGCGACATACCTTGCTCGGCTTGGCTACGATGTGACGGTCTACGAAAAGCGAGCGATGGCGGGCGGGCTCGATACCTACGGCATGGCTGAGTATAAGATGTCGCAGACGGTGTCGCTTTCTGAGGTTGAGCAGGTTGAGAAGCTCGGAGTTAAGTTCGTTTTGAATACGGAGATCGGCGAAGAGCAGGCTGGCAGCCTGCGGTCCGAGCATGATGCGATCTTTCTGGCGACGGGGCTTGGGACGACTAATCGGCTTGGCATTCCCGGCGAAGAACTTGACGGCGTTGTCGATGCGTTGGCGTTTATCGAACAGGTTAAAACACGCAATTGGAAGTCAGTGCCGCTTGGAAAGAATATTGTTGTGCTTGGGGCAGGAAATACGGCAGTTGATGCCGTAACGCAGGCAAAGCGGCTCGGTGCCGAGAAGGTGACGCTTGTCTATCGACGCACTGAAAAGGATGCTCCGGCATACGATTACGAGATGGAACTCGCTCGCAAGGACGGTATCGAATTTCGTTGGCTAACGACGCCTATTGAGATCCTGGGCGATGATCGTGTCTCAGGCATGCGCGTTTCCGATGCCGACGGGAACGTCAGCGATATCGATTGCGACCAAGTGATCAAAGCCATCGGCCAGACCAAGATGTCGCGGTTCTACAACGATGTTATCGGCATTGAAACTGACGAAAAAGGCCGCGTGAAGGTTAACGAGAGAATGCAGACGTCCGACGCGAAGGTCTTTGCCGGCGGCGATTGCGTCAATGGCGGTGCTGAGGCCGTCGATGCCTCGCAGATGGGCAAGCATGCTGCGATGGGCATTCATGAGATGCTGACCGGCGAAGCCATTGAGTTTGCAGGAGCCATAGTCCGCGATCCGCCAAAGGCTCCGGTCGATCCGAATCCGCATTAGAAAAGTTAGGTTAGAAGAGGAGAAAATCACAACACAATGGAAGAACAAAACAACACCGCTGCTATTGAGAATCCGACCGGTTTTGTTGAAAGGGCGTTAGGCGTCGTTGAGAAAGTAGGTAATAAGCTGCCTGATCCGGCGGCATTATTCCTAATACTATTGTTCGTCGTATGGATAATTTCGGCGTTGCTTTCGACGATGACGTTTGCCGAGATCGATCCACGAACGGGCAAAGCGCTTGTCATCAACAACCAGATGACAGGCACCGCGATCGCAACTTTCTTGTCGAATATGGTGACGACGTTCACCAGTTTTCATCCGTTGGGAGTTGTGTTGGTAGCATTGCTGGGCGTTGGCGTTGCTGAGCATACGGGCTTCATAAATGCGTCGCTTAAGGCGTTGCTTGGGTTTACGTCAGCGTCGTTGTTGACGCCGATGATCATCTTTGTCGGTATCCTGAGCCACACGGCAGCCGACGCCGGTTATGTACTGGTAATTCCTCTTGCGGCTGTCATATTTTATTCTGCCGGACGCCATCCATTGGCCGGAATTGCCGCAGCGTTTGCCGGTGTTTCGGGTGGATTTAGTGCGAACTTCATTCCCGCCAGCCTCGATCCTTTGCTTGCCGGACTAACACAATCAGGTGCCCAGATCATTAACCCGTCGTACGTAGTCAATCCGCTGGCGAACTGGTATTTCACGGCTGCCTCGACGATTCTTTTGGTCGTCGTCGGATGGCTTATCACCGACAAGATCATAGAACCGAGGCTCAAGCGATCGGCCGAGGTCGATGGCGATCCCGACGATATGCCAAAGATGGAAGAGCTCGGGCCAAAGGAAAAGAAGGGCCTGATCGCGGGAATGATCGCGCTCGTGCTCGGCATTGTAATACTCGCGGCTGTGTCAATTCCTGAGACTTCGCCGATGCGTTCGCAGGCCGGATTTCGTGTGACTCAGGCTTCGGTGGATAAGCTGAAAGCCGCCGGCGTGCCTGACGATGTTTTAGCAAAGGCGGCGCCGATACTTGGGCAGGAGTTATTCGGCAAGACCGCATTCGACAACGCTCTTAAGACACGCCTTGGTGAGGAGAACGCAAAGAAATTCGGCGAGCAGTTCACACAGAATGCCGAACCAGTTGCGCCGCAGCTTACGGCTTCGACCGCACCGTTGATGTTGTCGATCGTGTCGCTCATCTTTCTCTTGTTCCTGATTCCGGGCATCGTTTACGGCTACGTTGCGGGCACCATCTCGGGCCACAAAGACATCGTCCAAGGCATGAGCAAGACGATGAGCACGATGGGATATTACATCGTGTTGGCGTTCTTTGCGTCGCTGTTTATTGCAGCGTTTGGGCAGTCGAATCTTGGTGCATTGTTCGCTCTGAAAGGAGCGGGTGCATTGCAAGCTCTGAACTTGCCGCCGCAGGTCACGATCGTCGGCGTCATATTGCTGACCGCACTCGTTAATCTTTTGATCGGCTCGGCGTCGGCGAAATGGGCATTGCTCGCACCGATCTTTGTGCCGCTATTGATGCAGCTTGGAATGTCGCCGGAACTTGCTCAGGCAGCCTATCGCATAGGCGATTCGACGACGAATATCATCACACCGTTGATGCCGTACTTTCCGCTCGTAGTCGTTTTTGCCCAACGCTACGTCAAGAAAACAGGTATCGGCACGATGATCTCGCTGATGCTGCCGTACACGGTCGGATTTTTCATTATGTGGGTCGTTTTCTTAATGATCTATTGGGCTCTGGGAGTGCCGCTCGGAATTCAGGCTCCGTACACGTATCCGTAAGTACGCCGCTTGCTTCTGTCTTGCGATGCTGACCTTAGCGATTGGTCTGCTTACCGCAGATAGCGCGGAGGACGCAGATTTTTTAAGAAACGTATGCCAAACGAGCAGTTTCTTCATCGTGAACTAACAGAGGTTGTTATTGGTACCTTTTATGAAGTTTATAATGAACTTGGGCATGGTTTTCTTGAATCTGTTTATGAAAATTCATTGGCAATAGCACTTCGTGAAAAGGGCTTTGAGGTCTTTCAGCAGATCGCCATACCTGTATGGTTTCGTGGCAAACAGGTTGGTGATTTTGACGCGGATATCTTGGTCAATAAGCTGATACTGCTTGAGTTGAAAACCGCGAAGTCAATTGACCAAGCTCATATCGCTCAGTTGTTGAACTATCTCAAGGCGACCGAAATTGAAGTTGGTCTAGTGTTCAACTTTGGTCCAAAACCTGAATTCAAAAGGGTCGTCTTTGGAAATCATCGAAAATCGATAGCTAAAGGAACCACCTAAAGGAAATCTGCGTCATCTGCGTAATCTGCGGTTAATTGCGTTAAGGACAATTCAACTATGGCTGATCTGACAACAAACTTTGCAGGGATAACCTCTCCGAATCCGTTTTGGCTCGCCAGCGCGCCGCCTACTAATATGGGGTCGATGATCGAGCGGGCGTTTGATGCCGGTTGGGGCGGGGCTGTTTGGAAGACACTGGGCGAGCCGATCACGAATGTGTCCTCGCGGTTGGCGGGGCTTGATAGCGGGCCAATGCGGTTGATCGGATTGAACAACATCGAGCTGATCACAGACCGGCCGCTTGAGGTCAATCTCAAGGAGATGGCCGAGTGTAAGCGTAAATATCCGAACCACGCCGTCATCGCGAGCCTCATGGTCGAGTCGAAAAAAGAGGCTTGGCAAGAGATCACGAAGCGTACGCAGGACACAGGTTGCGACGGTTTTGAGCTCAACTTCGGCTGTCCGCACGGTATGTCCGAACGCGGCATGGGAGCCGCGATGGGGCAGGTTCCCGAATACACCTGCATGGTGACCGAATGGGTGAGGGAGGTCGCTGAAATTCCTGTCATAGTCAAACTTACGCCAAATGTCACGCACATCGTCCCGCCCGGGCGTGCCGCTCAGAAAGGTGGCGCTGATGCCGTTTCGCTGATCAACACGATCAACTCCGTGATGGGCGTTGATGTCGATACGCTCGTTCCGTATCCGAATGTGAACGGTATGGCGGCTCACGGTGGCTATTGCGGAACTGCTGTTAAACCGATCGCTTTGAATATGGTTTCGGAGCTTGCTCGCGATTCTGAATTCAACATTCCGATCTCGGGCATCGGCGGTATCAACACTTGGCGTGATGCTGTTGAATTTATGCTGCTCGGTGCCGGCAATGTTCAGGTCTGTACGGCGGTGATGCACTATGGATATCGCATCGTCGAAGACATGATCGATGGCCTCAATACGTATCTCGATTCCAAAGGCTTTGCTTCGGTGCACGACATCATCGGCAGATCCGTCGACCGTGTGACCGATTGGGGCAACCTGGATCTCAACTACGTCGTCAAGGCTCACGTTAACGAAGATAAATGCGTGCAGTGCAATCTTTGTTACGTCGCCTGCGAAGACGGTGCTCATCAATCCTTCATATTTCGCGAGACCGATGGCAAACGCTATCCATACGTCGTCGAAGAAGAATGCGTCGGCTGCAACCTCTGCTATTTAGTCTGTCCCGCTCCCGGAGCCATCACCATGGAACGCCGCGACGCCGGCGGCCCAACGCAATCGTGGAGAGAACGCACAGGTGGAGCATGAACGAAAAACGTGCAATGTTAGTCCACTTTCTCGCGGCTTTGGCATATCGAACGCAAAAGGCTGTTCGTGATGCGCCGGCAGATTTTGGCGACTTCTCAGTAGGCAATCTCGCTCGGACGCCGAAGGAGCTTGTCTGTCATATGACGAGCGTTACGGGTTATGCCTCGACGTTCTTTACCGGCGGCACCTTCTGGCCCGAGCCGCTCGCTACGCTCGATGATGAACTTGAGCGATTTCATTCAACGCTCGAACGCCTATCAAAACACATCTCGGACGGCGATGAGTTTCTTGACGTCATGACCGAGGAAAAGATGTTGCAAGGCCCACTTGCCGATGCGATGACGCACGCCGGGCAACTTGCAATGCTCCGTCGAATTCACGGTGCACCCGTACACCCCGAGAATTTTATCTACGCCAACATCGACGCTGCAAATCTTTCAACCGATCAACCAGAGCCTGTACGTCCTGACAAGGGTTGGAATAGCAGAACTGTCTAATCTGACAGTCTTTACTAAGCAAGAAGTTGCACCAATGAGGTGAATATGATGGGACAGAGTTGTTCGACGTTTCTCTGTCCCATATACTGAACAACAGGGTCAAGTGTTCATGTTGTTTTACTGATTTCGCTAATCTGAAGATTCCATTGATTGCTTGACCCTTTCGGTGGTTACTTGAACAGGAGGAAGCCCAAGAGCATCGATAACCCGTTGAGAAGCAACTTGAACAGGCTTACGGCTACTCACGATACGCCCTTCGATAAGTATAGAGCCATTCCAAAGTACTCCGTTTCTCGTCCAATCAATTTTTGTAGCGAGTTCTTTGTACTTAACCATTCTTGCATCTTCCGGAAGGCGTTTTTGAATCTCAAACGCAACACGACCAATGACAATTAAGCCAGTTCCCGTCATGTTAACGTACTTCTGACGAAATTCTGGTATTTGGTTAGCCATTGTGTCGTTTACCGAAATTTTTGCAATTGTTGACCACGGCTCCATAGTCTCAGTAAGCACCTTGATCAGTTCACTTGCTCTATTAACAAAGTTGTCTTGTTGGTCGGTTGTTGACAGCAATTTCGAAGTCGATCTTGCCAAAGAGTCTTCGCTCAGACCATAGTCACCAACGAGCAGTTCCTTTACAAATCCTCTAACTTGATTGAGTAAGAATACTGATTGACTTAATTTGGGCAGCGTCTTCGAGGTTTCATCGACACGACCACTTAGGAAATGAGAGCCATCGACGAGTCGAGTAAGCACTCGATTAATCGGTTCTCGAGTATTGTAGGCGGCAAGCAAACTTGCTGGTATCGATTTCGTTTGAGCCGCATCTGCGAAATCTTGATGAATTCTTGACATGTCTGGTTCGACGACAAGAAGTACCGCCATACTATCCTTCTCAAACCTATCGTCGTCTACATATATCGCAGGAATGGCGGGTCTTGACGTTGCCGAACCAGCGATTGCAGCGATTCGATGCTGACCGTCGGTAACATCGAACATTGTAGCGTCTCCTACAACAAGATACCCGCTCTTCATTGGATATGTACTGCGTTGCACATAAAGCTGAGGGGATGTTCTCAGATTTAAAGTAACGGGCGGCAAAATGTACTCATATGCATTCTGAATAAGGTAATTTCTGATTGATTTGACATGATCAGGCATTAATGGCCTGTTCATGTTGTTTCGCGGATTCCCGCCTTTGGTTGCTGGGTCGAGACGAACCTGCTTAGCCAAGAAGGGAAACGGAAAACTCGTAGAAATCATCCAGCGCCCGCCTTGTTGAAAGACAGTGCATGGATATACTCTACCTCCGCTCGCGGTTGCCTCATCAAAGGCCGATTCCCTTGCTTCTTGCAAAGTATCGAACTCTCTTTCTCCTTCAAGATTAGTGAGTATCGGTTTTTCAGTCATAATTAATTCTCCAATTTGTTGAAATGCCAACTTATCAACGTAAGCTGGTACGATTTATTACACCACATACGTAATACGCATGTCAAGTACAATATTACGTAGAAAAAACCACGTAAGAATTGGGTTTACGTAAAAATGACAAGCTCGAACACGGTCTCGATTATTTTCTCCGTGATCTCAAAGCAGATTCTTCAACCTGGGTTCATAAGGAGATCACGAAACTTTTCGAGTGGCAGAAAGGCTACGGTGCATTCTCAGTTAGCCCGACGGCGGTTCCGGCAGTTAGAAACTATATCCTCAACCAGAAAGAGCATCATCGAAAGCAGGATTTCAAATCCGAGTATATTGAACTCTTGTTGAAAGCGGGAATCGAGTTTGAGGAGCGGTTTCTTTGGCGACGTTGGCTGGCGGCGGATTCACCGCCGCGTCCCAAACTCTACGCTAACCAGAAGCTTCGCATCTGGCTATTTTCTTTTGGCGGCTTCGCCGCTATTAGTCTCAACGACTATATCATTTCAACGCATCGATCTTTCGTATCCACAAATTAAGGGCCTGATTTAGCAACATTGAAAATCTGCCTTTGGTGACGATGTTGGTGGGCGTGCTGTTCTTTACCTCGGCGAGAGCGAAGCGGCATTTGAGGTGATCGACGACGACGGCATCGGTCAATACGCCATTCGTTTCGGTTGGAGTGACGCAAACTCGTCCGAACTGCGCCTTATAGTTCGCCTCAGCCATTCCTCGCTCTTTTGCGATCGCCATCATTGCGATCTGGCCGTTCGACGCCATATAGCTGAGGTCGGCTGACGTCAGATTGGCGGAGCCGTTGTACTTGTATTGCGACGTTAGGTTCTTGACCTTATGCGATTCGATCAGGGCCTTGAGATGTATAAAATACTCGTCCTTTGACGTGACATCTTTTACCTGCGAGATCGAAGTGAGAACATCTGGCAAGATATAGACAGGCGGCTTGGTCAAAGGCGTCGGCGTCGGTTTTGGCGAGCCTTGACCGAAGATGCTGATCGAGAAAACAAATATTGCGAGAACAAGCAAGAGATTCCTTTTCATAGTTCAAATTTCAGTTCAAACAGATCCTCTAGAAACTGCAGATGCGGCGATCATGCCGAGCGATGCTACGAATCGGTTGAAATTTGCAAAGCGTTCGTCCTGCGTGTGCCCACGGACAAATCTCGCATAGATCTGCTGGGCGATGACGGCGATCTTGAATGTGCCGAATACGTAGTAGAACAGCATGTCCGGAGCTTTGCGTCCCAAAAGTTCGAAGTACATATCAACGAGCTGTTGCCGCGTGATATTCTCCATCAGGACTCGCGGGTTGAATGGCATCGAGAGCAGTTCGCGGCTTGCGTCCCAAGACATCCAATAGCCGAGCGTTGTGCCGAGGTCCATGAGCGGATCGCCGACCGTTACCATCTCCCAATCGAGCACCGCAGTTATGCGTCCCAAATTTTCGGGGTCGAGCATAACGTTGTCGAACTTGTAGTCATTGTGGATCAGCGAGGCGCCGGATTCGGCAGGGATATTGGCACCGAGCCAAATGATGGTCTTTTCTATTGTGCCCCAATCGTCGGTCTTGGCGGCAAAGTAGCGTTTTGTCCAGCCTTCGACCTGGCGACGGTTGTATCCGTCGATGCGTCCCAAATTCTCGAGGCCGATCGCGGAATAGTCGAGCGAATGCAGATCGACCAAGTTCGAGATGAACGAACGGCAAACAGCGAGACGTGCGTCTTGCGAAGTTGCCAGGTCGTCGGCTGTGATCGGCTGCGTCCCAAAATTCTCCTCGGTCGCGTCGTTGGCTTGCGTCCCAAGCTCGCTTGCGTCCCAAGACGTTTGAGATAAACCAGCCGCTACCGCAGGTGGTTCTGACAAGACGCGCGTCCCAAAATTATTTCCCCGAATTATCAGGCCGTGACGGCGTTCCATCAGATAGAACTCTGAGCCAATGACTGACTCGTCCGTGCAGAGAGCCAGCGGTTTAGGAGCCGGAGCATAGGCCGCCGAAAGCTTTGAGAGCACACCAAACTCTCGCTGCATATCGTGTGCGGATCTGACCGTGTTGCCAAACGGTGGCCGCCGCAGCACATACTCGTTGCGTCCCAAACGCACGAGATAGGTCAGATTCGAACTGCCGCCGGGAAATTGCTCTACTTCAATTTCGTCGGCAGACAAACCGACCGTCTCGCTCAAAAACGCACTTAGCCGCGCCACGTCGATCTCCTCGCCCGCTCTGATCGGTCTCGTTTCGGCCATATCTCGCAAATTTCCCCTGATTCACGATAATAACGCCAAATCGCCGCCAACGACCAAGAACACGCAGCGATTTTCACTTTCAAAGACAGACACCACAGGCCGCGAATTATCAAATACCAAGCCTACTATAACTGTATCGAATGTTGCAGTAATTGTCAAGTGTTTTATTTGCGAAACATAAAAATATTTTTAGTTTGTCCTAAAACGCCCGTTTTTATTGGCGAATTAGTTGCCGACCTTTACTGATAATGTGAAGGTTGCCCCTGCGGTTCCGCGGACTTCGATCGTAAATTCATCGAATCTGAAGATCTTGTCGAGCTTAGTTTGGTTCTCGTAAAAGGTCGAACCGGTTTCGTCCTCTGTGCCGTCCTGTACATCGAATTGGGCCTTATTGTCCGACGATCTAAGGTCAATACGTGTCCGCTGTCCGCCGTCGACGCTAAAAACGTAGATCGTGCAGCCGCCGGTTTTGCCGGAAACTGTCGCGGCACCGTTCGTGAGTTTTACATCTTTCGCTACGCAGTTTTGCGCATTAGAGCTAATGGTAAAGCCAAGGACAATTGCGAAGGTGACGGTTAGTAGTTTGATAGAATTTTTCATAAGTGAAATAGAGGTTGAGTAATCTTAACTGCTGCTGAAACGGGCTTCAAGCCTCGGGCACACTGCTCGACAGGTTCAACACTCAAATGTTGTGATAACCTATCGAAGATAATGAACCTAAACTATTCAGAGCGATCGTTAGAACTTCGGATGCGGCTTTCAGCGTTTATGGATGCACACGTTTATCCAAACGAATCGGCATTTATCGACGAGACCGCAACGGGCGATCGTTGGCAGCCGAGTGAGCTGATCGAGCAATTGAAAGCGAAAGCCAAGGCTGAGGGTTTGTGGAATCTTTTTCTCCCGAGCGAATCAGGTTTGACGAATCTCGAATACGCTCCGCTGGCAGAGATAATGGGGCGTGTGACCTGGGCGAGCGAGGTTTTTAATTGTTCGGCTCCGGACACGGGCAATATGGAGGTGCTTCATATGTATGGCACCGATGAGCAGAAAGAGCGTTGGCTTAAGCCGTTGCTAGCCGGCGAGATCAGGTCGTGCTTTTCGATGACCGAGCCCGCTGTCGCTTCGTCGGATGCGACGAATATCGAATCGTCCATAGTTCGTGACGGTGATACATATATATTGAATGGCAAAAAATGGTGGTCGACCGGCGGCGGCGATGCTCGGTGCAAGCTTTCGATATTCATGGGCAAGACCGACCCAACGGCGGCGAAGCATCTTCAGCAGTCGATGATCTTGGTTCCGATGGACACGCCCGGCGTTACCGTCAAACGAATGCTCAATGTGATGGGCTACGACGATGCTCCGAATGGCCACGCGGAGATCACGTTTGAGAATGTGCGAGTTCCGGCGTCAAATATTCTGCTTGGCGAGGGCCGAGGATTTGAGATCGCTCAAGGCCGGCTCGGCCCGGGACGCGTGCATCATTGTATGCGGCTGATCGGCGTTGCAGAGCGATCGCTCGAGCTGATGTGCGAACGAGCGAGGTCGCGGACCGCGTTTGGCAAGACCATCGCCGAACAGGGAAGTGTCCGCCAGCAGATCGCTGAAGCGCGTTGCTCGATCGACCAAGCCCGCCTTCTCGTTCTCAGGACAGCCTGGCTGATGGACACGCAAGGCAACAAAGCAGCTCGCCGCGAGATCGCGATGATCAAGGCTGTGGTTCCGCGAATGGCGTTGAAGATCATAGACCAAGCCATGCAGGTTCACGGTGGCGGCGGTGTTTCGCAGGACTTTCCGCTCGCTCAGTTCTGGATCTACGCGCGTTCGCTCAGGCTCGCGGATGGGCCGGACGAAGTGCATCTCGAATCAATCGCAAAGATGGAACTTTCGAATTGATCGTCGAAACTCATTCATTCTGACCGAAGTACGCAGATCATTCTGACAAATAATTGTGCAATTTGATGTTAAACTTTGTAAAAAAGTGTTGACACATATTGTACATTCCTGTAACTTTTAATTTGTAGCGACGATTTCGTTACTACACCCTTCGCCACCGTATGCGAAAAGTTTTCTTGAAAACGCACGTTCCATCCTTGCAGTTTAAGGCTCGGAACAGCCGGAGAGCAGCTTGCCAAAGACACTGCCCGCTTTATAGGTCCATTCGATAGTACGTCCCGATGACGCGTTAATTCAGAAGGTGGCAATCCGATCTTCAGAATCGTCAAGGCACGGCCGACTCCGGAGCGATCAAGAAAACAGAACGTAAATAACGACCGGAACGTCGGTCATTAAGGAGCAACAAAAATGCTGTTTGGGAAGAAGAAAGGCGTAGCCGGTTTGGATATCGGTTCGAGCTCGATCAAAATGGTCGAACTCGACGGTAAGCCGAACAATCTAAATCTTGTCAGTCTCGGATTTGAAAATCTACCGGGCGACACCATCATTGACGGCCAGATCATGGAGCTCAACGTGGTTTCCGATGTGATCCAGAGCGTCTGCACAAATCATCAGGTCACGGCTGAAAAGGTCGTAACCGGCGTGAGCGGGCATTCGGTCATCATCAAGAACATCGTTCTTCCGCCAATGAGCCGCGAGGAACTCGAAGAGTCGATCGACTGGCACGCCGAAGAGCATATCCCGTATGACCTCGCCGATGTGAGTCTCGATTACCAGGTAACGGACGAGACAGACGATTCGACAAATGTGCTGATCGCAGCCTGCAAGCGCGAACGCATAGATAACATTAAGCAGGCGATCCAACTCGCAGGCAAACAGCCTGTCGTGATCGACGTTGACACGTTTGCCCTGCAAAATTGCTACGAAGCAAACTATCTACCTGAGCCGGACGACGTTGTAACACTACTTAATATCGGTGCATCGACGATGAATGTAAACATCGTCAAGGGCACTCGTTCGCTGTTTTCGCGCGACATCACCGTCGGCGGCAGCCAGTTCACGGACGTGCTGCAACGTAGCCTAGGGCTTAACTTCCAACAGGCTGAGGCCGTCAAACGCGGCGTCAGCGACGTGGTAGAAGGCATCGAAGAGAAGGCGATCGAGCCTTTGATGAACAACGTCACCGAGATCGTGGCGATGGAAATACAGAAAACGTTCGACTTTTACCGAGCAACCACCGACGACAACGAGACGCAGGTTCAGAAGATACTCATCTCGGGCGGCGGTTCGAAGCTTGCCGGTCTTCGCGAGGAGCTTTCACAGCGGCTCGAATTGCCTGTAGAGGTCCTCGATCCTTTCCGCAATATAAAGGTTGACACCAAGAAGTTCGACCCTGAATACCTGAACGAGATCGTACCGGAAATGGCTGTAGCAGTCGGTTTGGCGATCAGGGGAGTGTAAACAAATGATCAAGATCAATCTATTAGACTCAGTTACTGAACGTCAGGGCGGCGCGGTCGCTGCCGTTGACAAGAAGATCGCCAGCCCGATGGCTCGGTTGGCCGTGATGGCAATGGTCGTCGGATTTCTAACTGCCGCAGTCATAGGTTGGGACATTATTAGTACCCAATGGACCAAGTCAGATCTCGAACGCCAGCTGAACGAACAGAAGCAGATCGAAGCTGAGCTTGCCGTCGTTATCAACGAACAGAAAGAACTTGAGCAGAAGATACAGAACATCGACCTTCGTATCAATGCGATCAAGAATCTGCGTGCTTCGCAGGCAGGCCCGAGTGCGGTGCTAGATGCGATCCGCGAACGTATCGCGATGGTTCCGGGACTCTATATCGAATCGATCGAGCAATCGGGCGAACAGGTTACATTCAAAGGCAATTCGCCGGATGAAGCGCAGGTAACGCAATTCGGCCGAAGTCTCGAATTCTCGAATGGCCTATTCAGCAATCTGAGCATTGAAACGGCACGTGCCGAGATCACAAACGAGGCTGCTCCACAGAAAGTAAGTGCGAATGGCGAAGCTCCAAAGGTTTCGATCGTGAACTTTACCGTCAAGACAGCCTACACGCCATCGAAAGCCGCCGGTGCAAATGCCACCGTACAGACGGCATCGGCTGCTCCGGGACAACCGGCAGCTGCCGGTCAGCCTGCCCAAGTAGCAAAGAACTAACTCGAATCGAAAGGTAAAACACCATGTTAGATAAATTCAAGAACCTCAAGTGGCACTTCCAGCTGATGATCCTCGTCGGAGTTGCTGCGTTCATGTACACGCTCGTTTGGTACTTTGTGACCAGCGAAACACGTGTCGAGATCGCAACATTGACGGATCAGGTCTCGCAACTTCAGCAGAAGAACGAAACCGCACGGCTAGCGACACAGCGTATCAACGAATTTCGCTCGCTTTACGCAAGCAAGTCCGCCGAATACGAAGAGCTGAAGGTTTTGCTGCCCGAACAGCGCGAGATCACCAACGTTCTGCAGGGCCTGCAAGATACGGCTAACGACAGCAAGATGATCGTCATGCGATTTAGCCCACGCGAAGACACGCAGCAAGATATGATCATGGCCAAGCCGGTCGAGGTCGAAGTTGACAGTAATTTCAACAACCTGCGAGCTTTCTTCGAAGCAATGGCTAAGCTGCCGCGGATCGTATCGATCACGGATTTCAAGCTGAATCAGCTCGAAAAACAGTCAGACGCAAAGACGTTGCATGCACAATTCCTGCTAACTGCTTATTACGCGGCACCGACCGATCTTAACGCCAAGCCTGCGGTCCCGGGTGCTCCGGGTGCAGCTCCGGCTCCGGGTGCAGCAGCTCCGGCAGCTCCGGGTGCAGCACCTGCTGTCGCCGCAGTCCCGCCTTCGAAATAGTTAACTCTCATTGTCCAAGACCAAAACCAACAAAGCTATGATCATCCAAGCTTCAAACATCAAGACCCTTGCGAAATTGACCGTTGTGGTAGTTGCCCTACTCGCTTTCGGTTCGCTTAATGAGGCAAGTGCACAGCGTGATCCATTCCAAAAACCGGGCTATATGAAGAAAAGGCCCGAAGGCGGCAGCTCTTCAGCTGGCAAGCCAAAGTCCGCGACTCCTGCCGTGCCGGTCAATTATGGCCCACCGCTCATCGAAGCTCGCATCGAGTACTTTAAGTCGCTCCGCCAGCGTGCTGCCGAACAAGGCCAGCCCTTACCAAAGGTTACAAGCGTCCTGACGGTAGGCGAACTCAACGTTACCGGTATCTTCAAAACACCGCGTGGGTATGCCGCGATGGTGGAAGCGACACCGATCAAGCTTTCGTACACTATCTATCCGGGCGAGAAGTTCTTTGACGGACAGCTCGTTGCGGTCGAAGAGAACAGGCTCGTGTTCCGTAAGGTAACCAAGACGGGCCCGGGCAAATTCGTTGCTTCGGTTGAGAACAAGCCGTTGCAGCAGTTTAACCAAAAAGCTCAGATCCAAGGCACCGCACCGGCATCAAGCGACGAAAACAAGACGCCGCAGGTAGCCGCGATGCCCGCACCGTCTATCGTTGCCGGACCAATCGTTTCGCCGCTTGACGAGATGAATAACCCGCAGCCGGAAGTGAAAGCTTCGGGCAAGAAGCCTGTGAAGTCGGCTAAGAACAAGAAATAGCTCCCGCTAGTTAAAAAGTTTCAGGCCGCAACAGGAGAGCGGCCATATTCGAACGGAGGAAACATGAAATCTCTATCCATCATCAGTGTCTTGGCGAAACGAGTAACGCTCGCGTTGGCCATCACTTCAGTAGTCGCAGTATCGGCGTTCGCTCAGCGTGTCGATCCAAAGAGCGAAGGCCTTCGATACGGCGATGCCGGATTTCGCGGCGAGCCTATCAATCTTAGTGTCGTAAATGCTGACATCCGCGACATTCTCAGTTACATCACCGACCAGTACGGTATCAATTTCGTGATCGACAAATCGGTCAAAGAAGTTCCCGTAACGGTCAAACTCAATGAAGTTCCTTGGAACATCGCCCTTGATTCAGTGCTTCAGTCTCAGTCGCTGAGTGCTCAGGTCAATGGCAATATTCTCCGTGTCGTCGAATCGTCACAGCTCGCTAAAGAGCTTGATCTACAAAAGACGATCATGGACGGTGCGATCGACGGAACTCCGTTGTTCACCGAATTCTTGCGATTGAACTACGCACGTGCGGCGGGAACGCTCTCAGGCGACGCCGGTTCGAGCGGCCAGCTAACGACCGGAACGTCGGCCGATAGCAATAGTGGCGGCAATGCCTCAGCCGGCGGTGCGAGCGGTTCTGACCAGGGCATCCTCGGTATCGTCAAGAAACGTCTTTCGCGACGCGGAACCGTCGAGGTCGATGGCCGTAGCAATACGCTTATCATCACCGACGTCAAACAGAACATCGACGCCATTCGTCAACTCGTCGCATACCTCGATCAGCCTGAACCACAGGTCGAGATCGAAGCTCGTATCGTTGTTGCTTCGCGCAACTTCAGCCGCGATGTTGGAATTCAGCTCGGTGCACTTGTGACCGGACCTCGTAACAGCGGTGCCGGCGGCGGAACGCTCGCTCCTATTCCGGTCGATCCAAGGCTTCAGGTGCCGCCTAGCCTGCCCCAAGGCGCAATAAATAACGCTCTCGGAGCGATAGCAAACTCAGTGCTCGGCCTGACGACCGGCGTGTTCGGTACCGCACAACTCAGTGCTTTGATCACGGCCGGCGAACAGAAAGGCCAGGCGAAGGTCATCGCTACGCCTCGCGTCACAGCACTTAACAATCGTCCTGCGGAGATCAAAAGCGGAGTCAAAATCCCGATCACGACCGTTCAGCCGAATAGCGGTGGCGGTGGTGCAGGCGGCGGCGGTATCGTTGCAACGACAACTTACGTTGATGTTCCGCTACGACTCGCTATCACGCCACAGATCACCGATCTTGGTACAGTCATCCTCAATGTTGTTGCAGAGAACAGCTCAACTGCGGCCCTTGCCGGCGGTGCAGCTCCGGCGATCAACACGCAGAGCATGACGACCCAGGTCACAGTTCCCGATGGCGGCACGACAGTTATCGGCGGTGTTTTGTTCGATGACGAACGTGAGAATCAGGATCGCACGCCGGGCGTTTCACGAATTCCACTGTTCGGAAACCTGTTCAAGCGAAAGGGAGTTCAGCGAAATACGAACGAGATATTGTTCTTTATCACGCCGCGTATCTCGCGACCGGATACCTCGGCAGTAGCTCCGGGCGGAATGGCAAAGCCTGCTCCGATCCTGCAGCCGGTGCCGCTTGGCAATCCGCCGTCAAACTCGACACGCAATGCCGAAACACCAACGCCTCTGGTTCAGAGCCCTGTCCTCGGACGCCCTGAAGGTGCTGTCGATCCGGCTAAGAAGCCTTAGTCAACACACCACATGTTTCTTCCTATTGCCCGTTCGGAGCCATCCGAACGGGCTTTTTCACGCGTACGACTGGCCGCCTAGCCTTTCGTGCCTCTCGTCACCGCGAAGATAAAAAGTAGCCTCGAAAGACACGAACAGGGAAAATGCCTGCTCGTGTCTTTCTAGTTTCTTATTCGTGTTCTTTGCGTCTTCCTTAGCGGGCTTTGCGGAATACTTCTTGGGTTAGAGATCCTTAAGCCAAAGCTCGCTCAGACACCTCAGCCAAAGACAGTAAGGAAGGCGAGCAACGCTCCCGCTCTTTTGGGATCGATTTAGAACCGAAGAGCGGGGGCGATTGCCCCCTTCCTTACTGTCTTTGGCTGAGGTGTTTGAGTGCACTTTGGCCTGAGAAGCTCTAACACAAAGAATTTCCCGCTAAGACCGCTGAGAAAGACGCAAATAACGCAGAGAAGAAAAGGCAGGAACTACGCAAAATCGGCGAGGCTCACCGTCATACGGTGGGCAATTTTATTGCGCGGAGGCGGTGTATTGTATTAAAACCGGAACCGAACTAGAATTACGTTAGCCAAAATGGCAGAAACTGCAACAAAAAATGACCTGATCACCTTTGCGGGGCCGATCTTTGATCTTGTGCTAAGGCTCAAGTCGGAGATCGTTGCCCCTTCGAACGATCTGCGGCCAAAATTCGCGGGAATGCTCGAGGATTTTGAGAAGCGAGCGGAGCGATATAGGTTTAACAGTAAGATCGTTGCGGTGTCGAAATTCGCGTTGGCATCGTTCGTTGACGAAGCGGTTTTGACCAACAATTTTCCAATGCGTACCGAATGGGAACGCAATCCGCTGCAGCTCGAATTCTTTGGCGAGGCTCTCGCCGGTAACAAATTTTTCGACAAGCTCGAATCGATGCTGCAGTCGATCGACGTCACTCAGGACGCGGTCGAGATCTATTACTATTGCATGCTGCTCGGCTTCAAAGGCCGTTACGGCGTTTACGAGCAGGACAAATTGCTCGCGATCATGAAGACGACGGCTGAGGCTCTGATGAAGGTCGGCAAACTCAAGGATGTCGAGCTGTCGCCGCATTGGCTGGCGGTCGATCAGCCTGAACCTCCGGCGAAACGCGGCATGCCCACTTGGGCAAAGGTCGGTGCATTCGCGGGGCTAGGGCTTGCGTTGATCACGTATCTGGTTTTCTTTGTGCTTTCGTGGAAATTTGTGGATGACACGATAAGATCCATTCAATTCGGCAGCTAAAACTGTATGAGTTCCTGGCACACAAGCCAATTAACATACGCCTTTGGCATCGGCGGCCTAATGTCGTTTTACGGCATCATGGGCCTCGTCGCCTACATGCTGCCGACCGATATGATCTCACGTCAGGGCCGCATCATTTTTATTGCGGTCGTACTGCTGACGTTCCCATTCGCGATCTTGTTCACATATTTGGTCAGTCGGCGTAGGCGCAAGAAAGAGGCTCTTGCGGAATCGACGGCCGCGGAAACAACGCCCGAAGCTAGCAAACCGGCAAAGGTCGCCGCGACCGGAAAATATCCTGATATTGACCGCGGCATCACCGAAGTCGTCGATTTTCTCAAATCGTCAAACCTGGGCAGCGGCGGCAAAGACGCGATCTATAGTTTGCCTTGGTATCTGGTCGCGGGCGTTACGCGTTCGGGTAAGAGCTCGCTCGTGATCGGTTCAAATCTCGATTTCAAGACCACAGCAAGCCAGCGAAGTGCCGAACAAAAACTCGTGCGGCCGACGCCAAATGTCGATTGGCGAGTGTCGAGCGAGGCAGTGTTTATTGATGTTTCGGGCCGATTGATGTCCGAAGACCGAGGCTCGGACGAATGGCGTGCTTTGCTCGAATCGATACGAACTAATCGCCCAAATCGACCAATTGACGGCATGATTCTTGCCGTCGACGCAAGCACGGTCTTGAAGGGCGAGGAGCGTGATCAAGAGTTGGTCGCGAAAGAGCTTCGCTCGCGAATTGACGAGGTCATCGCGAAACTTAAGGTCAAATTTCCGATCTACGTCGTGTTTACGAATGCAGATTCGATCGAAGGATTTGGCGATTCGTTCTCGGTCTCGAAGAACGAGGCTCAGGAGCTGGTTTGGGGCTCGACGATCCCATTAGAAAAGAGTGAGAACGCTCAGACCCTGTTCGACAGCGAGTTTGATCTTCTGCGCGAATCGGCAGTGAAACGCCGTCTGGCGAGGCTTTCGGCTCCGTTTCCGCCGGTCAAGCAGCTACGAATTTTCAACTTTCCGCTGCATTTCGGCTCGGCCCGAAGAAAGCTCGGCAGCTTTGTCTCGACGCTCTTCAGGCCGGATCCGTTTAGCGAGAATCCGTTTCTAAGAGGCTTTTACCTTACATCAGCACCGGCGGCAAGGGCTGCCAGCAACGTGCCGGCGACGGTCGGGAAGACGCATTTCGTCGAGCGGCTGTTTCGCGATGTGATACTTCGCGACCGAGATCTGGTCGCGACGACGATCGCTCAGCGGCAAGGTGCACCCATATTTGGCTGGGCAGTGACACTTATCGGGGCGGTGCTTGTTGGCGGGCTATTGATCGCCTCCGGCGTTTCGCTTTACAACAACAAGAAAATGCTCGACGACGCCAAAGAACGCGGCGAACGAGTGATCCAGATCACAAAAAGCGAAGCATATCAAAAGCCGGCGCTGGCCGATGAAAAGTCGATACGCAATGAGGTCAACGCGACCGAAGACCTGCGGCAGATACTTGTAAAGCTCGATGATTATGAGCGAAATGGGGCTCCGTGGTTGATGCGATTTGGACTGTATTCAGGGGATCGAGTTTATAAGCAACATCTCCTGAAAATTTATATGTCGGTCATCGAGAATCGATATAAGGCTCAAACCGTCAAGCGCGTCGAGGCTGATCTCAAGAAGTTCGCCGAATCGACACCTGTTGCGAATGCCGGAAAATTGACCGATGCGGAAGAGGGCGTCCTGAGCAAGAATTACGATCTGCTCAAGGCATACTTGATGCTGACAAAGCAGTTCAAGGACAAAGCCGACCCGACGCATATCTCGACGACGCTCAAGGATAGCTGGACGGCCGACGGCAAGTTCCCTGCCGAACTCAAGCCTGTAGCGTTGCAGCAACTGGAATTTTGGGCAAAGCAAGTCGATCGTGAAGACTCAGATTTTGCATTTCCGAGGATCGCTCCTGACAGCAAGATCATCGAAGACACTCGAAAGAAGTTACAGGTCTTCCCGGCTGTTTATCGCTACTACAAACGTAAGGTCACGGAAATAAACAAACAGATCGACGCCGAGCATGGCTCGTATTCAGTCGAAGCGATACTAACAGAAAAAGGCGCTCCTACGGGCTATATGACCGGCAATTATACCGTGCCCGGTGCATTTACACGGGCAGGTTTGCCGTTCATGCAAAAGGCGATCGAGGAGGCGAACGACAAGCTGAGCGAGGACGATTGGGTAATGGGCGAAACCGGAAAGTCGAACCTAGACGTTTCGACCGAGGCCCAGAATCTCGAGGCTCGCTACTACCGCGACTACTCCGATCATTGGAGGAACTTCGTAAAGGGCGTCAGTGTTGCTCCTTATAAAGGCAAGGCAGATGCGACATCGGCCTTACAAGCTTTCGTAGCTGCAAACTCGCCGATGAGAGTTCTCCTTACAGAGGTCGCTCGGAACACGAATCTTTCGGCTCGAAAAGAGAACGAAGGTTGGTGGGATTGGATCAAGAGCTTTTTTGTTAGCGACGACACGAAAGACACCGGCGGCACAACGCAGCCGGAAAAAGACTTCAAACCGCTGTTCGCTTTTGTCGGGAAGAAAACTGACAAGGATAAGGCTCCGATCGAAAACTATGCGACCGCTATTGGCAGCGTTTCTACTAATCTGGCGGGAGCATCGGAAGAATCGCTTAAGCAGGCTGCGAAAGATCTTGCTGATGACAAACCGACATTAGGATTGCGTGCCGCAGAAGGCACCGTTAACGGAATGCTAGAACCATTCAAAGCGTCTCCGGCGGCTCAGGAGGTTGCGATCCTTTTGCAGCGGCCGCTTGGCAACCTGCGGACGATGCTCGGTGCTGATGCTCGCGGGCAACTTGGCAAGCAATGGAACGAGCAAGTGTTGCCCGCGGCGAAAGAGTTTGAGGCTTGCTATCCATTCGTTGATTCGCAAACCGAATGCGATCTGACGAAATTGACGGCATTCCTTAATCCGGTTGACGGCACGCTGTCTAAATTCTACAAGGAACGTCTCGAGCGATATTTCGAAGAGTCGAACGGAGCTTTGAAGCTAAAAGAAACCGCAGAGGTGAAGTTCAGCAAAGAATTCATTGCGTATCTGAACAATGCGTTCACCGTTCGCAAGGCTCTATATGGCACGAGCCAGACTCCGAAATTTGAGTACGAATTCAGCTTTAAGCCTTCGAAGGACTCGATCATCGAGATCGTAATTGATGGACAAAAGATAACGTCCGAAGGCACGGCGTCGATCAAGGGAACATTCCCGGCGGCAGGCTCGGCAGAAACCGGCGTGATAATGAGCTCGGCTTCGGACGGCGTTACGCCAACCGCTCCGTCATCCACGACGCCGGCGGCTGCACCGAGTTCGGGAAGCTCGTCGCTGAAATTCCCCGGAAATTGGGGCTTGTTCCGATTTGTCGATGCCGGAAAACCAACGAAACAGCCGGGCGGCGAATACAGTATCAGCTACAGCGTCGGAGGCAAACCGATCTCGGCGACGATCAAACCGAGTGGCGGTGACTTGTTTGACCGCAGCGTTTTCCGCCAAGTCAAGGCACCGCAGAATATGCTCGAATAGGAGAAAGCGATGGACAATGTCAAACAGTTATTAGACAGCGGCGACCTAAAGGGTGCGATCGCGGCGGCCCTCGATGTAGTACGTGCAGAACCGACGAACATCACGGCTCGAATATTTTTGTTTGAGCTGTCGCTCTTCTCAGGCGACTGGGACCGCGCCGACAAACAGATGGACGTGATCGGTCATCAGGACGCCCAGGCGGCATTGGGATCGCTGATCTTTCGGCAATGCCTATCGGCTGAAAAAGATCGTTTGAAATTTTATTCCGACGGCCTCAAGCCCGGGATCCTGGCCCCGCCGCCGATCTACATCGAGGATATGCTGAACGCGAACAACCGCATTCGCGAAGGCAACATTGCCGAGGCTCGCGAGATCCTTGACCGCGTCGAGGAAGAACGCCCCGCATTTGCGTGTTCGATAAACGGCAATTCGGTTGAGGATTTTCGCGATTATAACGATCCGACGATGTGTCTTTTCGAGGTGATATTTAAGGACAGCTACACCTGGCTGCCATTCGAAAATATCAGCAAAGTGACGTTTTTTGAGCCGAAGAGCCTTCGCGACCTTTACTGGCGTCAGGCTCAGGTCGAAATGACGAACGGCACCAACGGTGAGATGTTCTTCTCGACTTTGTACGCAGGGACGTCGGCGAGTAGCGATGACGCCGTCAGGCTTGGACGTGCGACCGACTGGGAAGATCTCGGCAGCGAACTCTATCGCGGACTTGGTTGCCGAACATTTTTTGTCGAGGGCAAAGAGCTGTCGATTCTTGAGCTACAAACAGTAGAATTCGACCATTCGGACGAAAACGAATAATTTTTGTGCGATTCGGGGCGATTTCGGTTATTATTATTGGCGCATAACGCAAAAGCAATATTTTTCAGCGTCATTGTATCTGTAACAGGGAGCAAGTTTTTTAATGAGCGACGAGCTAGAGATACCGCCGGTGATCGACATCGATGCACTGCTACAACCGATATCGGATGATTCTCCGTCGGGCGAGAACATGCGATACTCGGGGCTTTATGATGAAATATCAGAAGCTCGCCGTGCAGACATAGCCGTAACACAAGGCGATTGGCAAACCGATCTCAAGGTCGCCGACTATCGAAAGGTGCTCGAACTTGCAGTTCCGGCCCTTACTTCACAAACAAAGGACATTCAAGTTGCCGTCTGGCTGACTGAAGCATTAGTAAAACTACATGGTTTTGTAGGCTTTCGCGATGGCGTTCAGCTCGTCACTAAGTTGCAAGAAAATTTCTGGGACACCCTGCATCCTGTCATCGAGGATGGCGACATGGAAGGCCGTGCAAACGCAATTTCCTGGCTCGATTCGCAGGGAGCAACGTTTGTTCAGGGCGTCCCATTGACCGCAGGTGCCGGTTACGGATATAACGATTGGGTCGATGCGAAACGGTTCGATATTCCGGATAACATCGAGGCATTAAGTGCCGAAGATCAGGCGAAGTTTGCCGACCTTCGAGCTCAGGTCGAACGCGAGGGCCGCGTAACGGCAGATAAATGGCGATCCGCCGTCGCGCAGACTCGGCGCCAGTTTTGCGAGCAGAACTCCGCTGCGATCGCCGAGTGTTTCAACGCCCTTTCGGCACTCGACAGCGTCAACGAACAGCTTTACGAACGAAACCAAATGCCCGGCCTGTCGAAGATCCGCAAGGCTCTCGACCAGGTCAAAGATCAGGCCGATAAGCTGCTTGAACTCAAGCGTGCGGAGGAACCTATGATCGAAGATTCGTATGACGAAACTGCGACCAACGAAACCAACGACTACAACGGTGCCGATACGACCGGCGTTGGCTCCGGGCCGATTCGTAATCGCGCAGAGGCGTTGAAGAGGCTCGCCGAGATCGCAGCTTTCTTTCAGCGAACGGAGCCGCACAGTCCTGTGTTCTATCTAATACAACGAGCTGTGAAATGGGGCAATATGCCTTTCGAAACATGGCTTCAGGACGTCGTAAAGGATGAGAATGTGTTGAGCCAGATCAAAGAAACACTCGGGATCGGCGGTGGTTCGTCCATGTCCTATTCAGATGACAGCTGGGACAGCACTCCCGTCGAAAGTGATGCCGAATCGACAACTGAATCGTCTAATGACGATTGGTAAAGATTTTTAGTTTTTATTATAAGGAGACCAACATAATGCCAAAAAAAGAGAGTTTGCAGCACAAGATCGACCGCGTCAGGCCGCCGCGTGTCCAGATCACTTATGATGTCGAGGTCGGAGGCGCGATCGAATTGAAAGAATTGCCTTTCGTCGTCGGCGTAATGGGCGATTTCGTAGGAAAGCCGGACGAGGCTTTGCCCGCGTTGAAGAACCGCAAGTTCGTCGAGATCGATCCGGACAATTTCAATCAAGTATTGGCCGGTATGGCTCCGCGATTGGCGTTCACGGTCGACAACAAACTGGCAGATGACGATAGCAAGATGGGCGTCGAACTTCGATTCAAAGACATCGAAGATTTCGAGCCGGATAAGATCGTGCAGCAGGTCGAGCCGCTTCGTAAGTTGGTTGAGGCACGCCAGCGTCTTGCTGATCTTCGTTCAAAGATGGACGGGAACGAGAAGCTCGAATCAATGCTCGAAGACATCATTGCAAACGCCGACAAACAAAAGGAACTAAGCGGCGAGCTTGGTATCGATCAATAGGAGGATCTAATTAGTATGCCGAAAACAAAAGAAGAAAATGCAGCGGTAACTACCGTCGAGGCGGAATCTGGCGGCGGCCTGCTCGACCAGATCCTGACCGAGGGCCGAATGGCTCGCGATGATTACCAAAAGGAAAAAGCGAAGGACATGATCGGCGAGTTCGTCTCGCAGGTGATGAGCGGCGAACTGACGATGTCCAAGAATATGGACGTCGCGATCAATTCGCGTATCGCCGAGATCGATAGACTCGTTTCCGCACAGATGAACGAGATCATGCACCACGAGGAGTTTCAGAAACTCGAAGCATCGTGGCGCGGGCTTCACCATCTGATCAAGAACAGCCTGACGGGCCCGCAACTCAAGATCAAGGTCATGAGTGTGACCAAGGCCGATATGCTCAAGGATTTCGAGCGGGCACTGGAGTTTGACCAGTCGGCGATGTTCAAGAAGATCTACGAAGAAGAGTACGGAACCTTCGGCGGAGCACCATTTGGCGCGTTGATCGGCGATTTCGAATTCGGCAATCATCCGCAGGATATGGCTCTGCTTGAAAACATCTCGCAGGTTGCCGCGGCCGCCCACGCGCCATTCATCAGTGCTGCGTCGGCAGGTATGTTCGGTTGGGACAGCTTCTCCGAAATGTCTGAGGTTCGTGATGTTTCGAAGATCTTTGACCGTACCGAGTATATGAAATGGCGTTCGTTCCGCGAATCAGAAGATTCACGTTACGTCGGCTTGACGATCCCTCACGTTTTGATGCGAGAGCCTTATGGCGCCGCTACGAAACCGACCGAAACGTTCCGTTTTGAAGAGGACGTTGACGGCAAGGACCACAAAAAGTATCTGTGGGGCAATGCCGCCTATGCAATGGGCACACGCCTGACCGAGGCATTTTCAATGCACGGTTGGTGCGTTGCCATTCGCGGCGTCGAGGGCGGTGGCCTCGTCGAAGGCCTGCCGACGCACACGTTCGAAACGGACGAGGGCGAAGTTGCAATGAAATGCCCGACCGAAGTTGCGATCACAGATCGTCGAGAGAAAGAGTTTGCAGATAACGGATTTATGCCGCTGGTTCACTGCAAAGGCACTGATTACGCTGCATTCTTTGGTACTCAATCGGCGAACAAGCCGAAGAAATATGATTCGGACGCCGCGAATGCTAACGCGAGACTTTCGGCCCAGATGCAGTACATCTTTGCCGTTTCGCGCTTCGCACATTATCTGAAATCGATGATGCGTGACAAGGTCGGTTCCTTCATGTCGCAACAAGATACTGAGCGATTCCTCAATCAGTGGATCAATACCTACGTTACCGATGACGATACAGCATCGCCAACGACCAAGGCTCAGTATCCATTACGTGAGGCTCGGGTTGATGTTTCCGAAGTTCCCGGAAAGCCCGGCTGCTATCGTGCCGTCGCATTCCTTAGGCCGCATTTCCAGCTCGACGAACTGTCGGTTTCACTTCGACTCGTCGCCGATCTGCCTACGCCGGCCAATGGATAGTTTTTTGGTTTTTGCGGAAACTTTTTTTACGAGTTTCCGCAAAATCGTTCTGAGCATTCGTCTACTTAATGAAGCTAGCGGAAAAGGGTTCCCCTAGCGAGTTAGAAAGACGGAATAGAGGAGCAAAAAAATGGCAGCAGTTGATTATTATTTGAAGATCGATGGAGTAGATGGCGAAAGCGCCGATCACAAACACAAAGGTTCGATCGATATCGAATCGTTCTCGTGGGGAGCAAGCCAAGGCGGCTCGTTCTCATCCGGCGGAGGCGGCGGAGCAGGCAAGGTCTCGATGCAAGACTTTCACTTTGTTATGAAAGTGAACAAGGCCTCGCCAAAATTGATGCTCGCATGTGCGACTGGCCAGCACATCAAGAAGGCTGTGTTGATCGCCCGCAAAGCCGGCAAAGACCAGCAGGAGTATATGAAGGTCACGATGAGCGACATCCTAGTCTCTTCATTCCAGACCGGCGGCTCGGAAGGCAGCAACACGCTTCCAACCGATCAGATCTCTCTGAACTTTGCTAAGATCGAGTTCGAATATAAGGAACAGAAAGCTGACGGTACGCTCGGCGGTTCGATCAAGGCAGGCTACGACGTCAAGGCGAACAAAGCGGTCTAAGCCGAACACTTGGAGTCAAAATTATCGCAGGGCCGGAGGAAGACATTTCTCAGGCCCTGCCTTTGCATTTTCCTGAATTTGTATGCCGGCAAAAGACGAGAACTCGCGTATCACCCTGTCGGTCTTTGACAGGCTTATCGACCTTGACCCGACGTCCAGCACCGAGGCCGAGCCCTCGCGAACAGTGTCATTGCGCGAACTGAAGCTGGCAGTTCGACGTGATCTCGAATGGCTATTGAATACTCGCTGCCACGGCAGTGAAGATGTCGCGGAAAATGCCGAGATCCGACGCTCGGTCGCATTCTATGGCCTACCGGACATTCTCGGAATGAGCCCAAAGAATCCGGCGGAACAAAAGCGTCTGACCAAGGCTCTCGAGGCGGCGATCAAACAGTTCGAGCCGCGGTTTCTAAATCCCGTTGTCACACTCGAACCCGTCGATGCCGTTGATCGTCAGCTGCGATTCCGAATTGAGGCCAGCCTCGACGTCGATCCGACGCCTGAAATGGTAGTGTTCGACACGGTCCTGCAGACCGGTAGCGGCGAATTTGCGGTAAATTCGCGTTGATGCAACGTTCAACGGTTTCTGCGTTATAATAACGTCCAACAATGCGCGACGAATACTTAGGCTATTACGAACGGGAACTCGTTTTCCTGCGCCAAATGGGCGCGGAATTCGCTCGCCGTTACCCAAAGATCGCCGGACGACTACTCCTCGACGAAGAAAAGGTCGAGGACCCGCACGTCGAACGAATGATCGAGGCGTTCGCGTACCTCACAGGGCGTGTCAGCCTCAAACTCGATGACGAACTGCCCGAGATCACTGACTCGTTTTTCAACGTCCTTTATCCACATTATCTGGCTCCGATACCATCGATGGCGATCGTGCAGTTCCTCTACGGTTCGCCTAACGACAAGCTGACCGGAATTCAACGGATCGAATCGGGTTCGAGGCTTAATTCTCGGCCGGTCGAGGGCAGTCCGTGCCGTTTTCGCACCACGTACGATGTCGATCTTTTGCCTATCGAGGTTGAATCAGCCTCGCTCGAATCAAAGTCTCCGGTTGACGGCCGCGGTAAATGGTCAGAATGTCAGCTCAAGATCGCACTCCGTTGTTATGGCAATGCGAAGCTGAGCGAACTGAAATACGGCGGCGACGGTTCGTCCGCAAAGTCACTCAGGTTCTTTATCGATGGCGATCCGCAGCTTGTTCATCCGTTGTACGAGATCATCTTCAACCGTGCCGTTTCTGTCGAGATCAGACATCGCGATGCTCCGATCGGCACTGAGACGATCAAGTCGATGGTCAACATTTCTCTCAAACCACCGGACAAGATCAAGCTCGACGCCGGCGTCGGGCTGAGCACCGTCGGGTTTGGCGACGACGAAGGATTGTTGCCGTACACAAAGCGCTCATTCATGGGCTACCGATTGCTGACCGAATATTTCGCGTTTCCGCAGAAGTTTATGTTCTTTGACGTAAACGGACTCGATCTTGCGGCAGCAAACGGATTTGGAAGCCATTTCGAAATAATTGTAAACCTTCGTGATGTCACTCCGCCGGCGGCTCCCGTCACAGCGGACACTTTCAAAACAGGCTGTACGCCAATAGTCAACCTGTTTTCAAGGCTTTCGGATCCGATCTATCTATCGCAGCAAAAGTACGAGTATCAGGTGATCCCTGACGTCCATCGGCAATCAGCGACTGAGGTCTATTCGGTCGATGAGGTGATAACGAGCGACCCGCGAACGAATGAGACTCGCGAATATTCGCCGTTCTATTCGATGCGGCATGCCTATGGAGAGCAAAGCGAGCGCTCCTATTGGCACACGACGCGGCGGCCGTCTCAGCGGCAAAATGATGATGGGACCGAGGTTTTTATCTCGCTCGTTAATTTGGCGATGGATCCCTCGATCCCTGCCGTCGAAGTGTTGAATGTTAAGACCACGTGCACGAATCGAGATCTGCCGGCCAAGCTGCCGTTTGGCGGCAAAGACGGTGATTTCGAAGTCGAGGGCACCGCATTGCTCTCGCGTGTGCGATGCCTGACCAAGCCCACCGAAACGCTGCGGCCGCCTTCGCGGCGAGGCGCTCATTGGCGGCTTATTTCGCATTTGAATCTCAATTACTTGTCGATCGTTGGTGATGAACACGGCGGTGCCGAGGCGCTACAGGAAATTCTGAACCTCTACAATTTTGACGACTCAAGTGTTCTGCGAAAGCAAGTGCTTGGCATCACCGATGTACGGTCGAGGGCCGTAGTTCGACAAATAGGCGATCGCATCGGAGCAGGCTTCGTTCGTGGCATCGAAACGACCATCACAATGGATCCTGAACAGTTCGTCGGTAGCGGCATGTTCCTGTTCGCATCGGTTCTTGAGCGTTTTCTTGGATTGTATGCATCGATAAACTCATTCAACCAGACGGTTGTGGTCTTGAAGGACGAAGAGGGCGAGTTTTGCCGATTCCCTGCTCGTGCCGGTGAGCAAATGTTAGGTTAAGAACTTAGCAATGTCTAAGAATGTAAAGATACTACTTATAGTTTTTGGCATTTTGGCGTTACTTGCCATCGGATGCGTCGGAGCACTTTATCTGGTTGGTACGTACGCTATTGACGATACAGCGATCAAGAAGGCTCGCGAAGATGGACTCGAATTCGGCCGAACAACAGACAACGCAGGCTGCGAAGCCAAGCTTGTCCCAATGTTGAAAGATGTCAAGCTAACGGACCTAACGAGATCGATGCAGGCTCAGTATTTCTTTGACGGATGTCTTGAGACTAGCCGTAAAACGCCCGGCTACTGTGACGGCGTTGCGAATAGCTTTGCGGACATTTTCAACGACGACAAAGGCAAGGAGGCTGAATGCAGGAAATTGGGCTTTACTGATTCGCCAAATTGCCGGATCGTGATCGACGAGAAATTAGATTTTTGTTCCGGCTTGTATTAGCACAGGCTTATGAGGGAAAAGCGTCTATCCCAGAAACTGTTTGAAGAACCGTACTCGTTCGAGTTCTTTCAAGCGGTGCGCCTTTTGCAGAAACTCTATCCGGAAAAGGCTGCAGTCGGCACTAGCCCTTTGCCCGCAGACGAGGTCGCTCGTTTTCGTTCGCGGATCGGTCTCGACTTTCCTTCGAGCGAGATACAAGAAATAAATGAGATCGACGAAGACGGCCGAAAACGGGTCGAGATGATCGTCAACTTTATGGGCGTCGCCGGCGTAAGTGGCGTGTTACCAACACATTACACCGAACTGATGCTTGACAGAATACGACATCGCGATACCGCGATGTGGGAATTTCTCGATATTTTCACCCATCGTTCGGTTTCGTTGTTTTACAGAGCTTGGCAGAAATATCGCTTCCCGGTCGGCTATGAAAATGGAAACAGCGACTTCACTGCGTTCCTTTATGATGTGATCGGTCTTGGCACGCACGGGCTTCGCGGAAGGTCTGCGATAGAAGACGAAGCGTTGCTTCCATATGCGGGCCAGATCGCTCAGAAACCTCACAACGTGAACGCTCTCGAGAATATCGTTAGCGACCAGTTTGGAGTTACCGCAAAAGTTCAGCAGTTTTGCGGTCAATGGTTAGAACTAAGCGCGGACGATGTAAGCCGGCTTGGCCAAAAGAACAGCGTTCTTGGGCAAAGTACAATTGTCGGGAGCAGAGTGTGGAGCCAGCAAACGAAATTTCGACTTCGGATCGGGCCGCTGAGTTTCTTGAAATTTCAGGCATTTTTGCCATCGGGCTCGGCGAATAAGCCGTTGCGGTCGATCGTTAAATTCTTCGCTGGACTTGAGTTCGATCACGATGTTCAGCTTGTACTTGACGCAAAACAGGTCCCGGCGACCATATTGACTACGCGTGCCATGCGAAAGCCGATGCTTGGCTGGACGACGTTTTTGAAGAGCCGGCCGTTCGCCAATGATGATAGTCAGGTCGTGCTCGGTGGAAATTGATCATTTGAAAGGTAGATCATTATGAACGTAAATCTTAAATCGCTTGTTGCGAGGCTCAATGATACATGTCGCGAAGCCCTCGAAAGTGCGGCCGGACTTTGCCTATCTCGTACGAACTACGATATCGAGATCGAGCATATTCTCGCGAAACTGCTCGAGCAGGACGACACCGATCTGCACAAGATCTGTAGTCATTACGAGGTCAACATTGATCGGCTGAGCAAGGACGTGAACGATGCTCTCGATCGTTTGAAGACCGGAAATACGAGAACTCCCGGCCTTAGCGATCGTCTGCCTCGTTGGATACAGGACGCGTGGTTGCTGGCGTCGGTCGATTTTGGTGCTGCCCGCGTTCGAAGCGGACACCTCGTCCTGGCACTGATGTTGAACGACGGAACCGCTCGTATCGCACGTGAGATCTCGCGCGAATTCAACCACATTTCTGCTGAATCGCTGCAGCAAAAGCTTGATGACATTACTTCGGATTCCTCCGAAGCCCGCGATGCTGTTTCACTCGGCGAAGGCGGCGGCAGCGACGGAGCACCCATCGCCTCGGGCGTTCCCGGAAAGACAAAAGCCCTCGATCAATATACTGAAGACCTGACGGCAAAAGCGGCCGACGGTAAGATCGACCCGATTCTTGGACGCGACGGCGAGATACGACAGATCGTCGATATCCTGACGCGTCGTCGGCAGAATAATCCGATCCTAACGGGCGAAGCCGGCGTAGGAAAGACCGCCGTTGTCGAAGGATTTGCCGCTCGAGTAGCCGCCGGCGATGTTCCCGAACCGTTGAGAAACGTCTCGGTGCGTTCGCTTGATCTTGGATTATTGCAAGCCGGAGCCGGCGTCAAGGGCGAGTTTGAACAGCGTCTCAAAAATGTGATCGACGAGGTCAAAGCCTCGCCGCAGCCGATAATTATGTTCATCGACGAAGCCCATACGATGATCGGTGCCGGCGGCCAAGCCGGTCAAAACGACGCTGCAAATCTGCTCAAGCCCGCGCTTGCTCGCGGCGAATTGCGCACAATTGCGGCGACGACTTGGGCCGAATATAAGAAATATTTCGAGAAAGATGCGGCACTTGCACGACGTTTCCAGGTCGTCAAAGTCGAGGAACCGGACGAAGAAAAGGCCATTGCAATGATGCGCGGCCTTGCCGATAAGATGGAAGAGCACCACAATGTCCGCGTTCTGGACGAGGCGATTGTTGAGTGTGTAAAGCTCTCGGCACGCTACATCACCGGCCGCCAATTACCGGACAAGAGCGTTTCCGTGCTCGACACTGCCTGTGCCAAGGTCGCCATCGGCCAAGGGGCGACACCGGCTGCCGTCGAAGACGAAACTCGTCGAATTCAGAACCTCACGTCCGAGATCGAAGCTCTCGAACGCGAGCAAGTCACGGGCGCCGAGCACGACGCTCGTCTCGCCGAGATAACGGCGAAACGAACCGCGGCCGAGACCCAACTCGCCGCGTTAACCGAACAGTGGAACAAGGAAAAAGATCTCGTGGCAAAGATCCGAGAGGCTCGTACAACGCTTGAAGCCTCGCGTGAGGACGCCAGCGTCGATGTCGAGGCTTTAAAAGCCGAACTCAAAGCCGCGACCGACGAACTCCACGCCGTCCAAGGCGAGAATCCGTTAATGCAGCCGGTCGTCAACGGCCAGACCGTTGCCGAAGTTATTTCAGGCTGGACCGGAATACCGATCGGCAAGATGGTCGCGGACGAGATAAATGCGGTGTTGAACCTAGCGACCACCTTACGTGAACGTGTTCTTGGGCAAGACCACGCCCTCGATGCTATCGCTCAACGTATTCGCACCGCGAGAGCGGGCCTCACCGATCCAAAACGTCCGATCGGCGTCTTTATGCTGGTCGGAACTTCCGGTGTCG
>JAEUQI010000036.1 GCA_016789145.1 Blastocatellia bacterium
ATCGTCGGCGTCGGCTGTCTCGCGGCGTTGATTCCTTACGCCTATTTGCTATCGCAACGCTCGCACACGATGGACGACGTTCAGTTGCTCGTCTATACGCGGCAGCTCGATCTGCTCCGTGTGCCTGAGGCCGTCGGACTTGCTGTTTTGATCATAATCGCTTTCGCGGTTCTGTCGAAAAAGCTGGTTCTGAGTGACCGTTCAACAATATTCGCGATCTCGCTCGCACTAGTTCCCTTCGCTGTTTTCAATCAGCAAGTGATCACAGGGCGTTCGCTGCAGCCGATTCATTACCAGGTCTTTATCGGCAATTACGTCGCCGGAGCCGTTCTAATGTTAACGCTCGGGCTTTTGTGGACAAAGAGCGAGCTGACAAAGTCTGTATCGAGGAATGCTGTGTTCGCAACACTTACAGTTGTTGCCATCGCGTGGGGCTTTGTCGAATGTCACTATACCGTGAAGATCCTTGACGATGTGAATATCGTCCGCGACGAAGCATTTCCCATCGCTCGCAAACTCGATGAGATCGCAAAACAAACCGGCAATTGGCGAAACGACAGTGTGATGCACTTCGGCATCGCCGAGGGCGACGATCTGCCGACGTTGGCTCCGCAGCCTGTTCTATGGGCACGACATCAGCACGTTTTCGCGGGCGTTACCTGGCAAGAAAACAAGGAACGCTACTATCAGTATCTCTACTATCTCGGCGTCTCACCAAAGAGCCTCGCCGCAAACATGAAGAACGGCGATGATTTCGTCTCAATGATCGCCCTCTTCGGTTGGGGACGTCACACCGACCGTCTGAACAGCGAATACAAACCGCTCACGTTCCGCGAGATAGACGCCGAGGCTGATCTATTCGCGCGCTATATCGAGAATTTCGATCCTCGAACGAATGGAATTCCACTCACATTTGCGATCACTGAAACTGATGGCTTCACAAACCTCGATGCCCTCGACCGTTGGTACACTCGCGACGCAGGCGAACATTTTGGACGATACACGCTCTACAAACTCGCTTTAAGGTAGGCGACGTCCTTGCCGACGCATAATACCGTCGGTCTTAATGATATTCTCGTAAAAGTGGCAATCTCGAAGACAATTTACGCTATCTCAGGTCCTACCGCGTCAGGGAAAACTGCCCTCGGCGTCGAATTAGCGTTACGAGTTGGTGGTGAGGTCATTAATTTTGATTCTGTTCAAATTTACAAAGGCATCGAGATCGCGACCGCGAAACCAACGGTCGAAGAAATGCGAGACGTACCACATCACCTGATAAATTACGTGGAGCCAAGCGTCAATTACACCGCCGCCGATTGGGCGCGCGATGCGGCGAAAGCGATCGAGGTTATTGAATCCCGTAGCAAGACAGTCGTACTCGTCGGAGGTACAGGTTTTTACCTCCGGACGCTCAGGCAGCCGCTATTCGATAGTCCTCCGACCGATCCGATCTTGCGCGAGAAGTTTCGCGAGATCCATCGCGACAAAGGTTCGGCGTATCTCCACTCGATGTTGGCTGAGGTCGACCCTGAGCTCGCCGAAAATCTTGGCGAGAATGATCATGTTCGCGTAATTCGTGGGCTAGAGGTCTTTCACCAAACAGGGAAACGAATGTCCGACGTACAGCTCGACCGCGCAAACGCCCCGGAGTTTGCATCGCGCATAAAGCTGTTCGTACTGTCGCCACCGCGAGATGAGCTCTACGCAAGGATAAATGCACGCACCGAACAACACTTTGCGAACGGCCTGATCGACGAAGTGAAACAGTTACGCGAATCGGGCGTAAGAGATGATACGAACGCCCTTGGAGCACATGCGTATCGCAGAGTTTGTGAGTACTTGCGTGGCGAACGCGATCTGGAATCGGCGATCGAATTGTCGAAACAGAATGTTCGCAATTACGCAAAACGGCAATTTACGTGGTTCCGCAGCGAATCTGATGCTGTATGGCTCGAAGGCTTCGGCACGAATGAAGGTCTTGTTCACGAGATATTGGCACACTCAAGTTAGATAGGTTGAAAGCGCTAGTTATTCTGTTATAATCGAGGCAAAATCGCCGGAGGAGACGAACAAACTATGGAGAAGCCTGTTGCACAAAACATTCAAGACGCTTTTTTGAACTCGGCTCGCCGCGAACGCCTTTCGGTCGTTATCCATCTCCTCCACGGCTCAACTATGACGGGACGTATCAAGAGTTTTGACAAATTTTCAGTCCTGCTTGATGTAGGCGGCACGGATGTCTTAGTATTCAAACACGGCGTTTCCACCATTTCGCAGGAGCGACGGCCCGGCTCCGAACCTCAATCTTGAAGGGAAAATTCATTACGTTCGAAGGCATTGACGGCAGCGGCAAATCTACCCAACTGCGCTTAGTCGAACAGTATCTCGCCGCCGCAGGCCATGATGTCGTGAGCACTTTAGAGCCTGGCGGGACGCCGCTCGGGCGTCAGCTCAGATCTGTGTTTCTCGAAACCAAAGAGACTATATCGCCGCGAGCTGAGTTGCTTTTATTCGCCGCTGATCGTGCGCAGCATGTCGAGCTACTGATCAAGCCTTCGCTAGCCGCGGGCAAGATCGTGATCTCTGATCGCTATGCCGATGCAACTGTCGCTTACCAAGGTGCTGGCCGCGGATTCGACCCAGACACCATCGCTCAGATAATTGACATCGCGACCGACGGTCTAATGCCTGATCTGACCCTGTTCTTCGATATCACGGTCGAAACGGCGTTGGAGCGGATGAATGCCAGGCATATGTCCGGTTCCGAAGCGAATCGTATGGACGGCGAAACGGCAGAGTTCTACGAGCGTGTTCGCGATGCCTATCTTGTTGTCGCTGCTCGCGAGCCTGAGCGCGTATGTGTTATCAATGCCGAAGGAACGATTGACGAGATATTTGAGAAGACTGTGGCCGTCCTTAGTGAAAGATTGAACTAAATGTTTGCGGACCTGATCGGAAATGATGCGGCGAAGCAGGTGATGAAACGATTCATCGCCGGCCGCAGGTTGCCGAATTCACTCATCTTCGCGGGAGATGAGGGTGTCGGCAAGCGCCAGTTCGCACTCGCGGCGATCCGAGCTATGCTCTGCCGCGATACCGTGGATAGCGAACCTTGTGGAGTTTGCTCAATTTGTAAACGCGTCGGCGAATTCGCCATTCCGTCCGAAGAGGACAAGGACGCTCACAAGCTAGTTATCTGGAGTGGCCATCGCGATGTCGGAACGGTGATCTCGTACAAACGTAGTATTCTCGTTGATGCGATCCGTAGCCTTGAGACAGAGGCGAACTTTCGTCCGTACGAAGCCGAATCGAGATTTTTCATCATCGACGATGCCGATAAGATGAACGATGCCGCCGCAAATGCGTTACTCAAGACGCTGGAAGAGCCGCCCGAGACATCGCATCTTTTTCTGATCACATCACGGCCCGATAGTTTGCTGCAGACAATTAGATCACGGTGTCAGATGCTACGCTTCTCACCGGTCGAACGCTCTCAGGTCGAACAGTTCCTGATCGAGCAAAAGGCCTATTCGCACGACGAAGCTCGTCTCGCCTCAGCCTTGTCCCACGGCAGTATAGGCCGCTCGTTATCGATAAATGCCGACGAATATCGCCGCCGCGGCGAACGTATGATGGCGGTCGTTAATAATGCGATCGGCGGCCGCGATATCGCCACCTTGCTCAAGATCTCCGAAGAAATGAACGACGCCAAGAACAAAGACGGCTTCGAATCCGAGATCGATCTGCTCGAATCCTTGCTCCACGACATTTGGCGAGTAGCCAAAACAGGCGATCATTCCGCTATCATAAACACCGAATATTCTGCTACCCTAACTAGTTTGGCGGAGCAAAGTTCAGTCAAAAGTATCCCTTCGTGGATCGAAGATATCGAAAGACTCAGAAGCGAGTTGAACGTCAACGTGAACAGAAAAGTCGCGACTGATTCGCTTTTTGTTTCAATGGCCGCAGGACAATGACCGAGCAAACTACTATACCGGCATTAAACATCTCGCCTACGGCGACAAGGCTTTCCGCCGCGGCCGGTGCTGGCCTTATAGCTGCCGGTTCGGCATTCGTTGCCTATTTTGAGCCTACGAAGGTAACGATGATGCCCGCATGCCCTTTGTTTTCCTTAACAGGTTTGGCATGTCCCGGCTGTGGGCTTACGCGCGGGTTTCACTCGCTATTTCACGGCGACATTATTTCTGCGATCGATTTTAATCTGTTCACACCCGCTTGGGCCGTCATATTTGCTTGGGTGTTTGTCTCGCTAGTTCTGCACGCTGTCCGCGGCCGCGGCCTCGTAATGTGGCCGACAAATCCGCGATTTATGTATGGATTTATGGCCGTTCTAGTCGTGTTCGGAATCCTTCGCAATATTCCCGCCTGGCCATTAACGATCCTTTTTCCCTAAGTAATTTGCACTAGCGGTTTTTCCTCGATCAACGACTTTGCACTACCGCCTTCTTTTCGCAAAAGTTCGACCTCTTTGACAAATTCTTCCACTATGTCAGCACCGGCGACTCGGCGCATTGGAACGCCGTCTTTGAATATCATGCCGACGTTGCGGCCGAATGTGATGCCAAGCTGCGAATCGTGAGCTTCGCCAGGACCATTTACTGCACAACCCATGATTGACAGATGAAGCGGTTCCTCAACGTGCGCAAGACGACGTTCAACCTCAGTCACGATCTCAACGAAATTATCAATATCCAATCGTCCACAGGTTGGACAAGCGACGACAGTTACACCACGTTTGCGGAGTTCTAGAGATTTCAGTATTTCCCAGCCGACGCGAACTTCTTCGTGCGGTTCCGCGGCCAGCGAGACGCGGATCGTATCGCCGATGCCGTCGTGAAGCAAAATTCCCAGACCGATCGCCGATTTGATCGTACCGCCAAATGGCGTGCCTGCTTCGGTTACGCCGAGGTGCAAAGGATAATCGACCTTTTCAGCCATTAAGCGATATGCGGCGACCATGCGATTGGCGTCGGATGCTTTGAGCGAGATCACGGTATCGGAAAAGCCGAGATCCTCGAGAATGCGTATGTGGCGCATTCCGCTTTCGACCATTGCCTCGGGCGTTGCGGAGCCGTATTTCTTGAGCAGGTCTTTTTCGAGCGAGCCGCCATTTACGCCGATGCGAATTGGAACTTTGCGAGCCTCAGCAGCACGGACAACCTCGCGAACCCGATCGATCGAACCGATATTGCCGGGATTGATTCGCAACTTGTCGATGCCGGCGTCGAGCGCCTTGAGCGCAAGTTTGTAATGGAAATGTATGTCCGCAACGATCGGCACGTCCGTACGTTTGCGGATCTCGTACAACGCCGCCGCAGCATCATCGTCAGGCACAGCAATGCGGACGATCTCGCAGCCAGCCTCGACCATTTCATTGATCTGCTTTAGCGTGCCTTCGACATCGGTCGTGTCGGTCTTAGTCATCGACTGAACCGCCACCGGAGCCCCGCCGCCGATCTGAATGTCTCGAACTTTTACTGCTCTTGTAACTCGCATATAAAATATTTGCCGCGGATTAACGCAGATGAAGCGGATCAGAAATACCGTGGTCGTAAGCCCCGAAAATTCCGATCTGCAAAATCTGCGAAGATCCGCGGCTAATTCATCACTTCGTAAATAATCTCGAAACGTCGAAGAAAGTGACCGTGACGATCAGCAGCAATACGATCGCAAAACCAGTCATTTGTATTCGTTCGCGGGCAACCATCGACAGCGTCTTGCCGAACCACGACAACACTTTCTCTATGCCAAGCACCATGATCTGTCCACCGTCGAGCATCGGTATTGGAAGCAAATTCATAACGCCGAGGCTCAATGAGATCGCCATCAGCAAACCAACGAGGCCGATGAAACCGCTTGAAAATACTGTCTTGACGATCACCTGTCCGATGCCGATCGGACCTGAAACCGTATCTTTGGCCGACCGTTCGCCTGTGCCGACTTGGAAAAGTGCCGCACCTGTTAACCGAAGAATGCGTAGATTCTGCTCGACTGCAAACGATGCCGCACCCGCGACGCCGACGGTTTCGCGACGATTTAGAAGCGTCGGGTCAAATGCGACACCGATCCGATACTCGCCATCTTTTTGCCCGGCCTTTGTGTTGATGACCACCTTTTCACCATTGCGGTCAATAGCAAGCTTTATCGGCTGATCTTTGGCATCAGCGACCATTTTCCGCATTGACTGGACGTTCTTTACAGTCTGGTCGTTCACGGACAAGATCCAATCGCCCGCCTTAACGCCGTCAGCCGCGGCCGGAAGCTCAGGGTCGAGAGCACCGACTACAACAGGTTCAGAGCCTATGTCAGCATCCATATCCAGAAAACCAGCGGACTGGCCGCTTTGCGTAATTTTCGTCGGCGAGATCGTCAGCGAGAGCTGTTGGCCGTCGCGATCAACTGTTAACGGCAAAGGCTTTTCGGGATTTAGCAGCGCATCATCGAGCACTCGGTCCCACGAAGGTGCGGCGTTGCCATTGAAATTGATGATCCGATCGCCAACCTTTATGCCAGCCTTTTCGGCAGCCCCGTTCGCCTCGACGCTGCCAACGATCGGCGCCGGATTGATCGGGACGCCATAGCTCATCGCCATTACGAATGGTATCGCGAGAGCAAGCACGATATTCATGAACGGCCCGCCGAGCATTACGAAAAACTTTTGCCATCTCGGACGCAGTTCGTAAAGTTCGCTTTCGGGCACAACTTCCGTCGTTTCATCCTTTCCCTCAAGTGCTCCGGCCCCTTCGTCACCGTAAAGCTTCACGTAAGCTCCGAGCGGTATCGCGGAAATTCGGTAATCGGTATGGCCAACCTTAAATCCAAACAATCGCGGTCCAAGGCCGAAGAACGAGTATGCCTCGACACGCATTCCGAACAACTTGGCAACCGCGAAATGCCCGAATTCGTGAATATTGATCGCCACACCTAGGACGAAAACGATAGCTAAAATGGCAATTATTACGTCTAACATCTATTAATTCTCTCAAGCCGCCGCAGCGGATTCCGAAACCTTTATTATAGCGCGTTCTCGGGCCCAAGCGTCAGCATTGAGCACGGACGAAAGCGAATCCGCCGGCACAACCAAATGTGCGTCGCAGATGTCGCTAACTATAGTTGCGATGTCGCCGAACGCTATTTTGTTGTCGAGAAACGACCTTACGGCAACCTCGTTAGCTGCATTGAGCACCGCCGGCATCGTGCCGCCCGTTCGCAGGGCTCTGTATGCGAGGGCGAGACATGGGAATTTATCGAGATCCGGCGGCTCGAAATCCAATCTGCTCAACGTCGTTAGATCTAAAGCGTCGAGAACATTCGGCTTGCGATCCGGATAAGTGATCGCATACTGAATGGCGTGTTTCATGTCGGTCACGCCGAGTTGGGCGATCAACGAGCCGTCGATCATCTCGACCATCGAGTGTACGATCGACTGCGGGTGAACTATCACATCTATCTGATCCGCCCCGAAACCGAATAGCCAATGAGCCTCGATGACCTCTAGGCCTTTGTTCATCAGCGTTGCACTGTCGATCGTGATCTTGTCGCCCATCTTCCAGTTCGGATGGTTCAACGCTTCTTCGAGCGTGGCGTTTTCGATCTCAATCTTCGATTTCGTCCTAAATGGTCCGCCGGATGCGGTCAATATCAGGCGTTTCACCTCAGCGTGCTTTTCGCCTCGTAAGCACTGGTGAATTGCGTTATGTTCGCTATCGACCGGCAAGATCTCGGCACCCGAAGCAGTAGCCGCTTTGGTCATCAATTCGCCTGCCATCACCAAGGTTTCCTTGTTTGCAAGAGCAACGCGTTTGCCTGCTTCGATCGCACGCAGTGTAGGAACAAATCCCACGGCTCCGACGGTCGCGGAAACTAATGTACATGCCTTTTCGTGAGTTGCAACGGCGATGAGGCCGTCTTCGCCATGCAAGATCTCGGGTGAAGCATTCGTGAGCAAGCCTCGCAATTCTTCGACAGCTTGTTCATCTGCAACCGCAACGAGTTCGGGGCGAAAGCTCTCGACCTGCTCGGCGAACAGCTTGATATTCCTGCCCGCAGCCATTGCAACGACGCGAATGTCGCCGAGATGTTCAACGACTTTCAGAGTGTTGCAGCCGATCGAACCGGTCGAGCCGAGGATTGAAATGGATCTCATAAACCGCTGATATACAGAATATCACAAACGGATGGCCGCTCTTTTGTCCTGTTCTTGTCCACTGGCTGTCCACCGCGTGTCCACGGCGTGTCCACGGCGTGTCCACAAGTGCTCGCGGACACGGAAGTCCTTATGCTGCAACAACTTAACAGCGTTTTATGCCAAATATCCTGGATTTTCTTATAAAGGGCGTTTTCGCGACGTTTTCAGTGTCCCAAAACTGTCCGCGTCGTTCCGGCTGTCCCGACCGTTCGGGGCGCTCTTGCTGTCCGCGTGATGTTTCACGATCGGATTTCCGACGGATCACTGACTTCGTGCTGGTTTATGCATTGGGCTATCAAAGATCGACCAATCGCAGATATTGCGACGATTACTCAGTATATCATAGACGCAACACGGCGAGAAGACTTTTTTCGCTACGCCCCCCAAAAAGCCTAGTTGTCAGTGCACTATTTTGCCTTCGCTGAACTCTTGAACAGACGCAAATCTATCGCCGGTCGACCCGCCGTCGGCCTGCTTTTTCACGAGAAAGGCGTTGAATTCGTCCGAACGATTCTTCGGTACACTCAGTGTTTTCCAGGCGTCCGACTTGAAATGCTTCGCCAGCAGCACGATCTGGCCGATGTGATAGCTGTAATGCGTCAATTGGCGGTTGATGGCCTCGACAACGGTGTGCGGCTCGCCTCGGATCGATACGGTTCGTGAGAAATCCTCAGCAGTTAGCGGTTCTAAACTGTCGAACAACGTCTGCCAGCCCGTTTCCCAAAACTCCATCAAACTCTCACGCGAATCCTGAATTATCTCGAATTCCGTATCGCGGTTACGATCAGCCTTTTCGCCATCCGTGGTCAGAAAATCCCGCCATCGCGAACGAAGATTGCCCGAAATATGCTTTACGATCAACGCAACTGAGTTCGCCTCAGCATCAATGAGAGCAAAAAACTCCTCATCCGAAACCTGCTCAATGGCTCGCTCGGCCATTTTTTTGTAATTGCGGAACGAAAGCAGTGCGTCGGAGTGATAATTGTGGATAAACTCGGTGTCCATTGCTAGTGGGGCTTAAGCGCAATAATGATGGTGACGTTTGCCGATTCTTCGTCAACTAAGATCTGTACATGCTGGTAATTGTCGATGAAACGGAATCGTTGCTCTTGATTCATGAGATCGATGGACTCCTTTATTTTTCTCGGTACATAGATCTCGCCTGCGCCGATCTTCAGAGATTTAAGTAGTTCGTTTGAGACCGTTTCGTCGACGCCTTTAAATTCAATTCGCCCTACCTTGAACTGCTTACCTTCATCGACGAGGATCGTAATATCAACCGTCGCGTCTGGCTTATCTTCGGAGGGTTCAATAAATTCAGGCTCGAATTCGGCTGAGTATTGTACATAACCACGCTCGGCGTATACTTCTTTCAATTTGTCGTAAAGGAGTTCTTGCAACTTAACTCCGTTAGGAACGTCGCCTTTACTTAGCACTAAAAAAGACAATATCTCCGATTCTGAAAGGATATCTTCTCCAACTACCGAAAGTTCACCTACACGATACTGGAGACCTTCCGTGATACTGATCTCTACATTTAGAGCCTTTGCATTCTTATCAATCCAAACGCCGTTAATTCGAGAACGCCAGAATCCGCGGGAGTGAAGTACATCCTTTGAGCACTTGCTACCGAAGTGTTCTAAATAACGGACTAGGTTATCGCCTGGTTGTTTCCAGTAGTCTCCGTAACAGGTCAAAACAGCATTCTTTAGGTCGGCTGTAGGAATTTCCTTGTTGCCAGAGAACTTGAGTTCGAGCGAAGTGTATTCCGCCTGGGAAAAAACAGCTAACGAAAGCGTAAGTACAAAAATCCACGCGATAATAATTCGATTCATTTAACAGCCTCGTTGAGAACGATTATCGCATGCCAGTCAAGCAATTTTTTCTGGGAGTCTAACTAAGGTCACAATTTCACTCTGCTCGACGGTAGCTTGTTCACCTGACCTCAGGTTCTTCAACGTTACATTGCTCTCCGCAAGTTCGCTTTCGCCGAGGATGCAGACGAACGGAACGTTGATCTGGTCGGCGTATTTGAATTGTTTGCCGAGTTTGTCGGGTTCGGGGTAGAGCGTGACGCGAAGGCCTTGGGAGCGGAGTTCGTTTGCGAGTTTTAGGGAATCGGCGATGGTTTCTTCGTTCCAGATCGTGACCATCACGTCCGCAGGCGTCGATTCGGCGATCTCAGGCGGGAACATTCCGCGTTCTTCCATTACGACGAGAATCCGCTCAAGCCCCAACGAAAACCCGCACGCCGGGATCTGCTCTTTGCCAAACATTCCGATCAGGCCGTCATACCTGCCGCCGCCGCCGAGGCTGCCGGCGAGGTCGGGCACGGTGATCTCCATGATCGCTCCGGTGTAATACGACAGGCCACGTGCAAGGCTTGGGTCAATGAGTACCGGAGCTTTTGGAGCGAATTTCAGAATCTGACCAAGTTCAGAAAGAGTTTCGTTACTGACTATATTGATCAAATTGGCGACGATCGTCCGATTAATGTCGCTTTCTTGGTTATGTATCTCCTGCGTTTTCGCAAAGATCTCCATCAGCATCGCTGACGCTTGGTCAGAAATGCCGCGATCGCTCAGTTCTTTTGCCACGCCTTCGGAACCGATCTTGTCGAGTTTGTCGATGGCTACTAAGGCATCTGTGTGCAGTTCGTCAGGAACTCCAGCAGTGTCGAGTATCTCGGTCAAGACACGGCGATCATTGAGCCGGATCGTGAAATCTTCAAATCCAAGCCGCCTCAAGATCTCACTCACCGCCGATAACAACTCAGCCTCGACGACCATAGACGACGAACCGATCGCATCAACATCGCATTGGTAGAATTCGCGGAAACGGCCTTTGGCGGGGCGGTCTGCTCGCCAGACTGGTTGGATCTGGTAGCGTTTGAAGAATTTGGGGAGATCGTTTTTGTTGTTTGCGACTACTCTCGCGAGAGGCACTGTTAGATCGTAACGTAGAGCAAGGTCTGAAAGGTCGCTTTCCTTTGAGGCATTCGCGAGGTCTAGTTTCTCTCCTCGCTTTAGGATCTTGAAAACAAGCTGATTGCCTTCGTCGCCGTATTTGCCCATGAGGGTTTCTAGGTTTTCGACGGACGGAGTTTCGAGCGGCTCGAAGCCGTAGGATTCGTAAACTTGTTTAATTACCCGCAAGACGTAGTCGCGCTTGCGGACGTCCGCAGGAAGAAAATCGCGCATTCCGCGTGCCGGGTTTGTACTTGCCATAAGCGTGATTTTACCGCAGATGACGCGGATAATGCAGATAAAGAAATCGATTTGAATCTTCTTCGCTCTGCGTCCTCCGCGTTATCCGCGGTCGGAATAGTGTGACTTTAGCTCAACATAATTTCGCCAGGATTTGTCTAGGTAGGCGAGTTCTTCGTCGGTCAGGTCGCGTTTTACTCGGGCTGGCGAACCGATTGCGAGGACTCGCGGTGGGATAATTGTTCCCGGCGAAACTAACGCTCCGGCGCCGATGATCGATTGTTCGCCGACTCTCGCTTCGTCCATGACGATCGCTCCCATTCCGATCAGACATTGGCGTTCGACGTGACAGCCGTGAAGCGTGACGCGATGGCCGACGGTGACTTCGTCCTCGATGATCGTCGGCCCGAAAGTCGAGCTGACGTGTATCATCGTCATGTCCTGAATGTTCGTCCTTGCACCGATGCGAATGTAGCTGACATCGCCGCGAACGACGCTGCCAAACCACACATTTGCGTCTTCGCCGATCTCGACGTCGCCGATCACAAATACGTCGTCCGACAGATATGCCGTCTGATGTATCTTTGGCGTTGTCCCTTTGAAATCCATTATCGTTGGCATAAATTACCTCGCTAGTTTCTTACGGACGGTACCGATAAGTTGTTCGAGCTGCTCGATCCGCAACAGTTTTGCGGCAACCAAGAACGCTATTCCCGCAAACGCCATTGGCACGAAAGCTTCGACCAAACGCACCCAAAGATGCTTTTCGCCGACGAAATAGTTCGTCAGTAGAAAATAACTGCCGTATGCGACCGCAGACATCACGAGCGACGCGATCGATATCTTGACCAGTGCGGCAAAGATGTCGCGGGCGTTGATGCGCTTGATCTTTCGCCGCATGTACCACATCAACGCCGCGAGATTTACCGTAGCAACGATCGACGTTGCGAGTGCGACACCGGCGTGCCCAAAGCCGTTTGGCCGTTCGGGCGTGACGCCAACGGTCGATAGCAACTGCATCATTCCAAAGCTCGCCGGCACGTGAACAAGTATCGACGCAAGCGAAATATACATCGGCGTCTTGCCATCATCGAGTGCATAGAATGCCGGCGAAACGACCTTGATCGCAGCGTACGCTGCCAAGCCGACCGAATACGCGATCAACGCCCATGCCGTCATATTTGTGTCGAACGCCGTGAATTCACCGCGTTGATAGATCAATGCGATTATCGGCTCACACAACACGATCAAGCCGCAAGCAGACGGTACTGCGAGCAAAAGAACCAGCTTCATCGCGTCCGACAGAGTCGAGCGGAATTTCGCGATGTTGTCTTCACTCGCAAGCCGCGACAGCGCCGGAATTGCGGCCGTACCGATCGCCACGCCAAATACACCGATCGGAAATTGCATTAGCCGAAATGCGTAGCTCAGCCACGAGGCACCACCTTCGATGCCCGAGGCTACGATCGTATCGACGAGCACCTTAACTTGAATTGCACCTGTTCCGATGATCGCCGGTCCCATCAGCCGCATAACGCGGCGGACGCCTTCGTCGCGGAAACTCAGGCTCCAAGAAAATCTAAATCCGACCTTGAACAACGACGGAATTTGTATCAATAACTGCGCAGCTCCGCCTATCAACGTGCCGATCGACATGCCGATGATCGCCCATTGCGCAGCGTCGGACGGCACGACGATCTTGTCAACGGATTTTTCCCAAGCACCGCCGCTCAACCAATACGCGAGGCCGATGCCGAACACGATCGATGCGATGTTGAATGCCGTTGATGCAGAAGCCGGAATACCAAAACGCCCCTTCGTGTTCAGCACGCCCATCGCCAAAGCCGCCAATGCAACGAGCAAGATGAACGGGAACATTATCTGCATCAGCAGCGTCGCAAGTGCGGCTTTTTCAGGCGGGTAATAATGGTTCGGGTCGCCTAGATAGTTGTAAGTGATGAGCTTAACGAACAACGGCGAGAGGAATATGCCGGCGATGCAGATGACGCTTAAGATGACCGCGAGGCCATTAAATATCAGGCTCGCCAGCCGCCAAGCTTCTTTTTCGCTGTTCTTTAATTGATAGTCTGTAAAGACCTTTACGAATGCCGCCGACAACGCTCCCTCGGCAAACAGATCGCGAAGTAAGTTCGGAATTCGAAAGCCGACAATGAACGCGTCATACAAAAATCCGGCACCAAAATACTTCGCAAAGATCGTCTCGCGAACAAGGCCTAGCACGCGCGAGAACATCACAGCGATCGACACAATACTGGCCGAACGGGCAACGCTCTGCGTTTTCGCAGGCGGTGAGTTTTCGTCAGTTTTTTCGGGAACGCTCATCGAGTGACAGCCCGAATTATCGCACGCGAGATGCAATAAAAAAAGAAGCCGCATGAAACGGCTTCTTCAATCTTGATCTTCGATAGGATCAATATGCAGTTCCCTGTGACACGATGCGGCTTTGAGCGAGTTGAACGTCGAGCGACATCGGCGAATATTCTAATGGAACCGGTCCGCCGAACTGGCTCTGGACGAGCGAAACAAAACTATTCTGGAAAGCTCGGAAACGCGGAACACTGCCGCGTTGATTAAAAATAACGAAGAGTAATCTGCCTTGACGAGTATTCATCTCACCGGCAAGAGCACTGACGCCGGAATCAGTTACGCCGAGCGTTCCTGTCTTACCAACAACGCTCCCGGTGTTAAAGCCGTCCATGTCGAACCGATTCTCTAGAGTGCCCTTGTCGATGCCGGCAACAGGCATAATGTCTGAGAATGTCATTCGATACTTGGTCAGATCGTTTCGTAACGCACGAAGCAATTTCATCATCGCGTTCGGCGTCACGCGATTGTAGCCTAGGCCGCTGGATGTCTGGAGCGAAAACTCATTAGGCGGAACGCCTGCCTGATTCTGAACAACTCGAGCCACGGCGTATGGGCCGCCGATCAGGTCACCTAGACGTTCGGACAGAAAGTTGTTCGAGTAACACAGAATTGCCTTGAGCAAAGACTTCATCGGAGCTGATTCGTGGGTGAACAAATACGTCAGATTGCTGGGAACAGACTGAACAAAGGTCGAACCAGTGATGGAAACGCTCGGGTTACCCGGATTCGGCTTACCCGAATTCGCGAGATATGCCATCCACACTCGTGTCGCCGCAGCACTCCGGGTCCCTGCGTCCATTGCCGCCGCAAGCGACTTAGCAGAGGCAAAAGCTCCGGTATAGTTCATCGCGAAATTATCCGTAACAACGAGATCACCATTTATCTGGCGTATTCCCATTCGGTTCAGCTGATTCGCGAGCGAAACGGCGTGTTCAAAACCAAAGATCGGGTCTTTGCCTGAAACATAAAGATTCCCGTTCAATGTCCCGTTTGCTCGATCGATGACGCCATCGGTGTAAACGTTAGTAGCAAATCGGAACTCCGGGCCAAAGGTCTTAAGAACAGCGAATGCCGTAGCAACCTTGACGTTCGACGCAGGATTGAATAGGTATCCTGGATTCGATTCGAGGACCGTCTTGTTGTCCAGCGTTTCGATCACGACGCCGCTGTAGCCAGGTATCTCAACCTCTGCAAGCATTGGGAACATCGTCCGGATGTTGCTGCCCGGCAGACCTGTCGACGTAGTAACTCCACCGGTTTTCTTTACCAATGGAGTCGCCGTGGGCACCGGAGTTGGCGAAACGGCGGGCCGTACGACCTTTATGTCTTGAAGCAGCGGCGGAGCCGACTGACCAAATGCAGAAACGGCGAACGCCAACATCAAAGAAATTGCGATGATCGATCTGTTTAACGGCATTTTGAACATTTGGTGAATGGTTGCAGGTAGGTTCGTCAATTGCGAGGGAAACCCCGCTGACAGATAAGACTATATCAAAAAATGGCCTGAAATGAAAGGTAATCGCGTCATCCGAGACCGCCGTAGGACGGCAGAACATGTGATGACTTTCGTTGTCACAAAGATGCCATAACAATCGCGGCTTATAGCAACGATACAAAATAGTTATAGACTATTTTGTATCGTTGTCAACAATTATTTTATGCGGATCTCGTAAGGCATCATCATCATGGCCTTGCCTTGATTCATCTCGTTGAACAATGCCATGTACTTGAACGACCGACGAAGGTCGTCAGGAAGAGACAACAATAGTGCTTCTTGTGCCTGCTGTTCGTTGGTCTTGATGCTTGCCTCGGAACCAAAAAGCTCCTCGAACAGTGGTTTTGGTGCAGGTAAGACAACTCGACGGACATCTTTGTCAGCGGGTAGGTTGGCAAGCTGTTTTGCGATATCGATCGCTTTTTCCAGTCCGCCGAATTCGTCGATCAGTCCGTTAGCTTTGGCTTGCGTACCGGTCCAGACGCGTCCCTGACCTAGAGAGTTCGCTTCTTCCGCTGTCTTATTTCGACCGGTAGCGACCTTTGGAATAAAGCTGTCGTAGTAGAAGCTGCTGATCTGAGACTCCATTTTTGCACGCTCAGCAGGCGTCCATTTCTCTGTAGCTCGGAAGATGCCGGCGTTCTTACCACGCATTGTGTATTCGTTGGAAATACCAACCCAATCGTAAAAACCCTTGATATTCGGCTTGAACATAAAGATGCCGATAGAGCCTGTTATCGTTGAGGGCTCAGCGACGATCTTGTTAGCGTTCGCGGCAATGTAGTAGCCGCCCGATGCAGCCACATCGCCCATCGAAACGACTACAGGTTTTTTGGCCTTGGCATTTTCGAGGGCATGCCACATTAGGTCTGATGCAAGTGCAGAACCGCCGCCCGAGTCGACGCGAAGGACGATCGCCTTAATGCTTTTGTCTTCAGCCGCCTCGTTCACGGCCGCAACTACGGTGTCGGAGCCGACCATTTCACCGTTCAGCGGGCCGCTGCTGGAACTGCCGGTGTTGATCGCTCCTGAAGCGTAAATTACTGCGACCTTTTCGCCATTGTTAAGGCCGAGGCTATCAGAAGGTATTTCGCGGTATTTGCTGCCCGAGATTGTGCGAAGTTTGTCGCCTTCATTGTAGCCAAGCCGAGCTTTTAGTTCGGCGTCGATCTGGTCGGGGTAGAACGCCTCGTCTATCAGACCGTTGGCCTTTGCCTGCGTCGCATTAAAGGGAGCCGAATCGATCAGTGCCTTTACGTCTTCGGGGCTCTTTTTACGAGCGGTCGCGATGGCGTTCGTAAATCGGCCAAAGAATTCGTCGAGCAATGCATTGACTACCTCTCGCTGGCCGTCGCCCATTTCCTTTTTGGTATAACGGTCGGGCGCGTTCTTGTATTTTGGTCCGATTTGAATGGCATCGACCTCAACACCTAGCTTGTCGAGCGAACCTTTGTAGAACATCGCTTCAGCCGCAAGGCCGTTAATGTAAATGTCGCCGGTTGGGGGCAAGAATATCTTTTCGGCAGAGGTGGCGATGTAATACTCCATATTGGAGCCGATCTCCATGTACGCATAAACAGGTTTGCCCGAGGTGCGAAGATCAGCGATCGCGTCGCGAAGTTCGTCAGCTTTTCCCCAGCCTATACCCGGAAAATTAATGTCCAAGAGTACCGCGCCAACTCGATTATCAACTTTTGCCTTTCGGATCTGAGTCAACAGGCTCGTGAACGACTGTGGCTGCGAAACACCGAAGGCTCGAGCGAGAGGTTGTTCCGGAGAATGGTCAGGCAATTCGCCACTAATGTTGAGCACGAGAACGCTGTTCTGCGCGACGCTTGGACGGCTCAAGTTCTCTGCGAACAGCGCGAGCACGATCACTCCGATCAGTACAACGGCGATAAGGACGCCGCCGACAATTAACAAGGTCTTTCCGGTCTTTGACATAAAATATTCAACCATTCATCGGTACGAGTAGCGTTCGTCGCGACCGATAGTTGTAAAGGATTAGTACGAAAACAATAGGCGCAAAGTTTAATCGCTCCTGTCGTTGAAGTTTACCGAACAGGCTTCAAATCGTAAACATCGTGCATCAAAGTCCTGTTCGCTAAGTTTACGCTAGTTGCCTGTTACGCTATATTGATTGGTTATGGCCAAAAAGGGTTCCATACTCGTCTGTGACGACGAAGAGATAATGCGCGACGTGCTTGAAACCATACTTTCGAGCGCGGGCTATAAGGTTGAACTCGCCAAAACCGGCGAAGAAGCGATCGAGATCTATTCGCAACAAGCGTTTGACCTTGTTCTGATGGACGTTTCGATGCCAGGGATCGGCGGTCTAACAGCACTTGAGGAACTGATCAAGTTCGACGCAGATGCCGTCGTTCTGATGGTAACGGCATACGCGACATTCGACACAGCAATATCTGCCTGGGAAAAAGGCGCCGAAGGCGTCATCAGAAAGCCGTTTCAAAATGAGCAGATCTTGTCGCTAGTTGCGCGCGGGATCAAAGGCCGTAAGAAGGAAGAAGAGCGTCGAAATCTCCGCCAGGCAATGGCGACGAGCGTGAAGCGCGAAGGTTTCATCGGCCGTTCGGACGCAATGGAGAACGTTTTTCGACTCGTCGAGCGCGTCGCTCCGGCTCGATCGACGGTTCTGATCTCGGGCGAAAGCGGCACCGGAAAGGAGCTCGTTGCAAAAGCGATCCACGAAGCAAGTCTCCGATCCGATAATCCATTTATTGCCGTTAACTGCTCAAATATTCCCTCTGAGTTGCTCGAATCTGAGCTTTTCGGTCATACAAAAGGTGCGTTCACGGGAGCCGTTTCTGCCAAGAAAGGCCTCTTTGAAGCGGCTGATGGTGGCTCCATCTTTCTCGACGAGATCGGCGATCTGAGGCCTGAATTGCAGGTCAAGCTACTTCGAGTGATCCAGGAACGCGAGTTTACGCCGCTTGGCGAAACGGTACCGACCAAGGTCGACGTCCGCATCATTGCGGCGACGAATGTTGATCTGAAAGAGGCCGTGAAGAGTGGCCAGTTCCGTGAGGATCTCTACTATCGACTTTCCGTTGTGCCTATAGAACTGCCAGCGCTGCGAGAACGACGGGACGACATTCTGCCATTAGTGCAGCACTTTATCCGCAAGTACAACGAGGAGAACGCTCGGTCCATTAGCGAGAATGTATCGCCAGATGTGCTATCGCTGCTCGAATCGTACAGTTATCCGGGAAATGTCAGAGAACTGGAAAACATCATAGAGCGTGCCGTAGTGATCGCACCGAGCGACGACCTGACTCTCGATTGTCTCCGCCCTGAGGTGCGTGACCCGAGCCTCGCTCTTGAAATGGTCAAGAGCACTGAAGGCGTCTCGAGCGACATCGATATCTCTCGTGGAGTCAACTTTTACGACGAGGTCAAGCGATTCGAGATAGACCTTATTCGACGGGCTCTAGATCAAACCGGCGGCCACCAATCCCGCGCAGCAAGGCTCCTAGGATTGAACGCAACAACGCTTAATTCCAAGATCAAAACCCATAACATTCCTGCTCGTCCACATTGAACCATTGATCGATCGCAAAGTTCAATAAATCCGCGATATTTTCGACGCAACCTATCTTATTCAAAAATTTGAAGTTTTGTACGACGCAATGTAGCAAAGCCGCGTCAAATGGGCGTTAACGCCCTTTGTTTTCAACAACTTACATACCACTAAGGCATGGCACGAAAGTTGTCTTCTACGTACGGTGAAAATAGTCGTTTTGTTTCGGCAAATTTGAGATTTTTTTCTTACTTTTTTTCAGGAGGAACAACATGAAAAGATTTACCCAAGCCTTGTGCGGTATCGCTCTGGTCATAGCCAGTGCGATCTCGTTACAAGCTCAAGTAGCTGGGGCGATCGGCGGAACCGTTACCGACCAGAACGGCGCCGTCATCCCAGGTGCTTCGATCTCCGTTAAGGGTACGGCTGGCCAGCAGTTTTCGGCCACGTCAAACTCTGACGGTGCATATAACATTCCGGCAGTTCCGGCAGGTTTTTATACTGTCACGATCTCGGCCGCGAATTTCAAAACTTCAGTCATCCAGAATGTAAAGGTAGACGTTGCAACGCCGGCAACGGTTAACGGAAACCTTACCGCTGGACGGATCGAGGAGCAGGTCGTAGTAACGGGCGGAGCCGAAGTGCTCCAAACCGCGACGCCTACTATCGGCACCAATATCCAAGGTCGACAGATCCTGGAAACGCCGATACAGTCGCGTGACGCTCTGGATCTGGTCACTTTGCTTCCAGGAACGAGCTCAGTTGGTGTCGTACGTACGTCGACTATCAACGGACTTCCGAAGAGCGCATTGACCATTCAGATCGACGGTGTCGACGTTCAGGACAATTTCTTGAAATCGTCTGACGGCTTCTTTACGTTCATCCGACCGCGAATTGACGCGATTGACGAAGTGACCGTCTCGACCTCGAACCCAGGCTCCGAAGCCGCCGGTGACGGTGCGGTTGGTATTCGTTTCGTAACACGACGTGGTACGGACGACTATCGCGGCAGCGTCTTTTGGCAGCACAGAGACGAGAGTTTGAACGCTTCGAACTTCCAGAACAACTATCTAGGCCAGAACAAGAGCAAGCTTCGCTTGAACCAGTTCGGCGGTAGCTTTGGCGGTCCGTTGCCGTTCCTTCAGTTTGGCGAAGGCGTTGACCCGTTCACCGATGGTAAGGGCAAACACTATTTCTTTGTCAATTACGAGCGTTTCCACTTGAATGAAAATTCGCCGGTACGTAGCCGTGCGGTGCTAACTCAAGAAGCTCAGAACGGAATTTTCCGCTATGGTGCGGGCGGTGCAAACACCGTTAATTTGTTCACGATCGCAGGTGGCGCAGGCCTTCCGAACACGATTGACCCAACGGTCAATGGAATGTTGAATGCGATTCGAGCAGCAACGGGAACGTCAGGATCGTTCAACGCTCTTGGCACTGGTTCGTTAACCGCTGGATCATACTATCGTCAGACGTTCAATTTTGTGAACCCAGGCGAACAGCGTCGACGATTTCTGGTCACTCGTTTCGACGTTAATATCACTAAGAATCACTCGGTTGATGTTATCTACAACGATCAGCCTTTCCGTTCGAACGTAGACTTCCTTAACAGTGTTGATCCGGCGTTCCCTGGCATTACTAATGCAGGAACCCAGAATTCTGATCGCCGCTCGCTTTCGGTCGGTGTTCGTTCGACATTTGGCAGCAACATCGTTAATGAGTTCCGTTATGCTCAACTCGGTGGTTGGCTTGGCGGTTCGTCTGACTTTTTCCTCGTTGGCGGTGAAGAGTACTTCAACAACCTGATGCGAGGATTTGCAGTTTCGATCGCCGCTGCCGGCGTTACCAATCCGACGGTACGCAATGCATTTAGCTCGCGTTCGTCGCCAACTCGTGATTTCACAAACAATGTTACGTGGATCACCGGCGACCACACGATCACTTTTGGTGGACAATGGAAGAGGGTTGAGACCATTTCGGACGCAACCAACCTGTTCAAGCCGACCGTTACTCTAGGTGTCGCAACCGGCGATCCGGTTCTCACCGCATTTACGGCAACCACCATTCCTGGTGCGAATGCAACCGAAGTTGCTGCAGCTCAGGGACTCTATGCAGTCTTGGCAGGTCGCGTGAGCGGCTTCGGTTCGAACGCAGTGCTTGGTGCGGATCAGCGTTATGCTCTGAACGGACCTCGCCAGTTCCAGATTCGTGAGGAAACGAATGGACTTTTTGTCCAAGATTCGTGGCGTGTACGTAACAATTTCACATTGAGCTTCGGTGTCCGATGGCAGCCGCAGATCGGTGCGAAAATGATGACCGCTAATTACGCTATCCTCAGCGATCCGAACATGATCTACGACGTTTCGGGTCCGGGTAATCTGTTTAGCCCTGGCACTGTTAATCCGGCACTTCGCCCGACCTACCGTGGCAACACGATCGGCGAGAAAGCATTCCGCGATGATTACAACAACTTTGCTCCGAGCATCGGAGCGGTTTGGAGCCCTGACTTCGGCGATGGCGTCTTCAGCAAGATCCTAGGTCGAAATGGTAAGGCTGTATTCCGCGGCGGTTTCTCACGAGCATTCATTCGTGAAGGTACGCTTATCGTTGAGAACAGCGTTGGTCAGAATCCTGGCGGCGCATTCGCAAATAACCGTTCAACCGCGATCGGTAACCTGACGGTTGGCACCAACTTCAGGGACGCGGGCAACCCAAATATCGTTGCTCCTACCTTCAATCCGGTACCGACCTATCCGCGTGCGATCAACACCGGTGCGGACGTTGCAATTGGCTTTGCACCTGACTTCCGCTCAGGCTATGTTGATTCGTGGAGTTTCGGCTATCAACGTGAGATCGATCGCAACACTGTTATCGAATTCCGTTATGTTGGTAACCGTGGCAAGGAAATGCAGAATCAGTACAATCTGAACGAGGTCAATGCGATCGAGAACGGATTCGGTGCTGAATTTGCGATCGCTCAGCGAAACTTGCTTGCAAACATTGCAGCAGGCCCTGGAGCAGGATGTATCGGCGGTGTCGTCACCGCAAACTGTCAGATCAACTTTGCGTTCACCGGAGCACCGGGCACTGCCCCGCTTCCGATCATCGTATCGTATCTGCAGGCAGGTAATCCTAACGCCAATCTTCCGGCTAGCTACGGTGCAAACTTCGCTAGCTCGACGTTCTACAACCTCTTGGCAACATCAAGCCCTAACGTTCTTGGCTTTGCTCAGACGATGGCGAACAATGCGACGTTCCGTGCAAACGGCACTGCCGCTGGACGTCCTTTGAACTTCCTTCAGAACTGCCCGAGCAGTATCGGAAACTGCTTCTACTTCGATAACACGGAGAAGAGCTGGTACGACTCAGCAGTGATCGAGGTTCGTCGAAGGCTTTCGGATGGACTTCGATTCCAAGCAAGCTACACCTGGGCGAAGGCATTTTCGAATGCATTTGCTTCAGCAGGTACGGCATTCTTCGGCCTCGGTGCCGGTGACCAGAGCAACGCCTCAAACGTTACGCTCCGAAACCGTGATCTTGACCGAACATTTGCTCAGATCGACGTAAGGCATGCATTTAAGTTCGACGCAACATGGGACCTTCCGTTTGGTAAGGGACGTCAGTTCGCTAAGAACTCGAACGCATTCCTCGATGCCGTCATCGGTGGTTGGACCATCACGCCTACTGTCCGTTGGCAGAGTGGTTCGCCAGTACTTATGGAGAACATCCAACTCGTCGGCATGACGGGAGAAGAACTCCAGAAGTTGGTTGGTGTTTATTACAACCAGACGATCACTCAGCCAAATGGTGCTACTTCGGTTGCAAACGTTACGTATCTTCCGGGCGATATTATCAGCCAGACGATCCGTGCGTTTACAACGACAGGCACAACTGCCTCGGGCTACCTTGCAGGCCAAGCTCCTTCGGGTCGATTCATCGCACCTGCGGGATATAACAATTGCCAGCAACGCTCGTTGGGTCAGTGTGGATACCGCAAGTTCGTTCTCTTTGGACCTAACTTCTTCAAGATGGATGCATCCGTCGGCAAGAAGATCAAGGTCGGCGAAAGACGAAACATCGAAATGCGTATGACGATGTTCGACGTTTTGAACCGTACGAACTGGCGTCTTGGCGGTTGGACCGGAAACGTGAACAATATCACCGCGTTTACTGGCACCTTCGGTCAGATGGCTGGCGGCTGGGCATTCAGCGATCCTAATGGTTCGAATGATCCGGGCGGCCGTATCGTTGATTTTCTGGTTCGTCTGAACTTCTAGTTCATTCCGATCTCAGACCTTTATGGCGTCATCACTTCGGTGGTGACGCCTTTTTCTGTTCTGTCGTGGTACAAACACGCCGCCCAAATCGCTATAATCTAGGCACTGATCGATGGCTTCTACTTCCAACATTCCGGGTTCGATGGCGATCGCACCGCTTGGTGCCGGGGATCTGATCGATCGTGCCGTGCGGTTCTATCGGCAGAATTTCATGACGTTGATATTGATAGCGGCTCCGCCGGTCGTTGTTGGCGCATTGTTCACGGTTGGCTGGACGATGCTCGGGCGGCAGCTATTTACATTTACGTCGGATGCGTATGATCCCGAGCGAATGGCCTATTACTTGTTCGGATGGCTCGGCGGTTTTGTTATTTTCCTGGTCGAGTCCGTTGCGACGCTCGTCGTCATGGGCGGAGCTTCGAGGAATTTCATCCGATATATTCTATTTGATGAGCGACTGTCATTTGCCGAAACTTATCGTAATGTTTGGTCGCGATTCTTCTCTTTGATCGTCGCGGCGACTTTCATAGTTATTCTTCTGGGAATAATTGGCGTCATCGTTATATATATCGGCTTCATCTTATCGGCAATAGCAGCATTTATTCTCGCTTCGTTCTTCTCGCCTATTCCCGTCGTTAGCTTTATTGTTGGGACTATAGTCGCGGTAGTTGGCACGGCTGCGTCGCTATGGTTGTTTTTCTTGATCGCGTCTAGGTTTGCTTACGTACCGCAAGTGATGCTCGTGGAGGGACAAGGCGTCGCTTCCGCATTTGGGCGGAGCGCTTCGCTGGCCAGCGGAAACGTTCGCCGATTGATGGCACTATTCCTGTTCTCAACACTAGCAACCTATTCCGCACTTGCCATACTTTATGTACCGCTTGCGTGGTATGCCTGGTCCGTAGGTGTTGAGATGTGGACATTTGGGCAAGGTATCGTGCCGGCGTGGTACGAATTAGCCAACAGTCTGATCTGGCAGATCAGCCTTATCCTTCTAACGCCTGTTTGGATGATCGGCCTTTGTTTATTGTACGTGGACGAGCGGGTTCGTTCTGAGGGTTATGATATCGAGCTAATGGCGGCACAACGTTTAGGTGATATCCCAAATGTTCCGACTGATTACGTAAATCCATTACAGCCGGCACTGGCGAATGCGACCGCAAATCTCCAAGGAGGTTTTACTCGGCCGCCGTCTGACGGTTCGATGCTGGGTCTCTAGAATGACGATCTTTCGACTTTCAACAGTTCTCTGTACGATGCTGCTTTTCGTTGCATTCGCGGCGGGAAAGGCTATCTCGCTTGATGAGTTCTCGGCGAAGATCGAAAGTTCGATCAACTCTATTGATTCTGCCATGCTCGAGATCGGCAAACTTGATCAAGGTAACGGTGACATCGATCAGTATCATGCCGAGATCGAAAAGCTGCGGATATTTTGGGCAACTGACATTCAGGTCAACGATCCGCCGGCAACGATCTCTGTCGATAGCGGTTGGGTCACCGTGGAACTCGATAGACTCGAAGCCGAAGAGAATACCGATCGATCTGCCCTCCTACTTACAGCGATACGTGAACGATTCGACGCAATGAAAGCGTCGATCGACTCACGAAAGCAAGCACTAGGTGCTGACCCAACAAAAGACAGTGACAAGAGGAAGCTCGACGAGATCCTAAAGCGCGAAGAATTTCAAAAACCAAAGGCCGAGGAAGGTTTGATCGCTCGATTGATACGGCAATTCTTCGAATGGCTCAACCAACGCTCGCCCGATGCGGAACAGCAACCCGCAATGAATGCGGGCTCGCCTCTACTCTCGACGATCCTGTGGGTGATAGTCATCGGTGCGGCGATCGCCCTCTTGGTATTTCTTCTATACCGATTTGCTCCGTCCCTTTTTGAAAAATACGCCGCTGAAACGCGATCAAAGTTAAAGGATCGCGTGGTGCTCGGCGAACTCATCGGTGACGATGTCGAAGCCTCTGAGATATTTGCCGAGGCCGAAGAACTTGCCCGGCGTGGCGAGCTTAGACAAGCGGTACGCAAAGGATATATTGCCGTACTTTGCGAATTGGCAGATCGGAGGTTGATCGGTCTCGCGAGACACAAGACCAACAGAGATTACCTGCGAGATGTCAGTAAACGAGAGGCCTTACGCCGTGATCTGTCGCGGCTTACCGATAGATTTGAACGCCATTGGTATGGCGATCAATTGGTCGCTCTAGATGAATGGAGCGAATTCCGCGACCTTTATCATCAAACGGTTGCGAACCGGAATTGAACTTATTTGTGAGACGAAACGCGATCATAATTTTCTTTGCGTTGCTTGGGTCGATTGTGCTCATCGGGCTCAACCTTGCGTCGTACACGCAAAAGCCGAAGGAGGCCGATGTCGAAGGGTCTCCAAACCGATCTACGTTCAACAGTGGCGGCACCGGTACGCTGGCATTTTATTCATTACTTAGCGAATCCGGCAGGAAAGTATCACGTTGGCAGAATGACCCGAGCTATCTTCGAACAGCCGGCGCAAACACACCCAAGGTTTTCGTGGTTGTCGGAGATCTTAGACGGCGCTTTACTGAATCCGAGGCCGCCGACCTCTTCGCGTGGGTCGAAACGGGTGGACGTCTTGTTATCATCGACCGCTACCTCGCACGTGAACTCCGGCGCAGCTTTGGAAATTGGGATTTGGAGATCGAGCCGGCAACAGAACTCGATATCTTTAGTCAAGATCCGACGGACACACCTTCGATGATACGTTCGGTCGGAGCCGTTAAGCCGGTATTCCCTTCGCTTCTAGCGAATGGGGTCAACGCCGTTCAGCCATCAAGGTTTGCGTCGAATATCACCATCACCAAAGGTGAAGCCGACTATTATTCAAGTCGCAGCGGTATTGGTGATGGAATCGGGACGTCGCTTGGACCTCTCATTCACTATTCGGACGCTGGTAAAGCTTTAGTTGCAGAGGTCACGTACGGATCGGGACGTGTCGTTTTTGTCGCAGACCCGTACATTGTTTCAAACAGCGGCATCTCACTGGCTGACAATGCTCAACTTGCTGTCAATCTTGTCCGAACCGACGGGATCGTTGCGTTTGATGAGTACCATCAGGGCTTTGGAGCGAGTTCGAACAGATTCGTTTCGTTTTTTGCGGGCACTCCTGTTGTTGCCATTTTCTTTCAACTCGCCGCACTCCTTGGTTTGGCACTTTTCTCACGGAGCCGCCGTTTCGCTAGGCCGCTATCGGAGGTTGAGCCCGATCGGAGAGCCAAGCTCGAATACATTTCAGCAATGGCGGAACTTCAGCGGCGTGTTAAGGCATTCGATCTCGCGATGGAAAATATCTACCGAGACTTTCGGCTAAGAGCGTCTCGCGTCTTAGGTGCTGACCCAACGATCGTATCTACTCATGATCTATCACAACTGATCGCAGAACGGACGGGAGCTACCGGCGAGGAGGTCTTCGGGATATTGGATCAGTGCGAGCAAGTAATATCTGGTTCCGTAGTAAGCAAGTCCCAATTCGTTGAATTCATCAGAAAACTGCGCGACCTCGAATCCCGCCTCGGGACGCTCCGTCAAAAGTCAACAAAATGACAACTGGACTAGAAACAGCGATCCTGATCGCGATCTTCCTCCTGACGAGTATTGTCGGCGTTGTCACGGGAAGCAATTCCCTTATTGCTGTTCCCGCGATGTTTCAATTTGGCATAGAGCCACGAGTAGCAGTTGCAACAAATATGTTCGCCCTTGTGTTTATGGCTATCGGCGGAACGATACCGTTTGCTAGAGCAGGAAAGATCGAAGTCAAGAAACTTTGGCCGCTTCTACTGTTGACTGCCGTAGGTTCGATCATAGGAGCAGCCTTGGTCGGTTTCATGACCGATGCAACGATGCGGATCGTCGTCTCCGTCGCTATGTTCGCAGTTGCAATTTTCATCGCACTTGATCGGAGCAAGGAAGCTGCAACTGAGAACGTCAGTTCGCTGGCTATTTCGGCATCGTACCTTGGAACATTTCTCTTGGCGATCTATGGAGGGCTCTTTAGTGGTGGCTATGTCACGATGCTCACGGCGTTGTTGGTCGCTACGTTAGGGATGAGATTTTCAGAGGCCGTTGCATCAACAAAGCTGCTTAACGTGGTGTCGAGCAGTGTTGCCGCGGCGGTATTTATCTGGCAAGGCCTCGTCGATCTTCGGCTCGGCGTTATCCTTGGCATCACGATGTTCGTCGGCGGCTACATTGGCGGCTATTACGCTTCAAAAATGGATGAGGTGTGGTTGCGGCGTATATTTCTAGTCGCCGTCTTTGCCCTCGCGATCAAGACTATCTACGATATTATCTAAACAAACATGCTTGAATTAACTCCACAGACCGTCGCTCATATCAGGAACGAATTGTCGAAAGCTATTGTCGGCCAGGACGAGGTCGTCGAACAAATTCTCGTCGCTGTCCTAGCCGAGGGTCACGCCTTGCTCGAGGGCGTTCCCGGCACTGCAAAGACATTGCTCGTCAAAACGCTGGCACAGATCATAGGTGCCCAGTTTTCGCGAATTCAGTTCACGCCCGATCTGATGCCGTCGGATATCACAGGAACAAACGTTTTCAATATGCAGACGTCGCAATTCAGCATGCGGCATGGACCTGTGTTTACGGACATTCTACTTGCCGACGAGATCAACCGAACTCCGCCAAAGACTCAGGCGGCTCTGCTCGAAGCAATGGAAGAACGTCAGACTACGATAGACGGTGAGCGCTACGAGCTATCGCCGATCTTCACTGTCCTCGCGACCGAAAATCCGATCGAATACGAGGGCACCTATCCACTACCCGAGGCTCAACTTGATAGATTTTTGCTCAAGGTTTTGATCGATTATCCAACCGATACCGAAGAAGCCGAGATCGTCGCTCGATGGGACGCCGGATTTAATTCGCGGCGAATGGATCATGTTTCTATCACGCCATTGCAGGACGCTACAATGCTCCAACGCTGCCGAGCGGAGGTTAGAAATATGCGAATGGAGCCCGGCGTGCAGAAGTATATCGTTGAAATTGTCCGCAAAACTCGCAATCATCAATCGATATTGTATGGTGCCAGCCCTCGTGCTTCGGTCGCGATGCTGTTATGCTCGAAGGCTCTCGCGGCAATTCGCGGCCGCGATTTCCCGACGCCGGACGATATTCGCGACATCGCGGCTCCTGTTCTAAGACATCGCGTTATCCTACGGGCCGAAGCCGAACTCGATGGCGCGACGACCGACGCGGCAATTGCTGACATCATAAAGACAGTCGAAGTACCAAGATGATCAGTCGCTCATTTAGGTCAAAAATACTGCTTGCGATATGCCTTCTCGCAACAAGCTCGCTTGCCCAGAATTCACGAATTCCAGATTGGATCCAGCAGGAGAAGTTTTTACGCGCGTGCGAGCGTGCCGACCTTGAAGCAATGAAGCTGTATCTCAAAAGCGGTATGTCGCCAAATACTCGCGATAAATTCGGCCAGCCCGCATTGATACGGGCCGTTATGGGATTCGACGTGTTTCGCAAGACGCGTGACGCAGTAAGACTCTTGCTCGACGCAGGAGCAGATATAAATGGCACGAACGAGTTCGGTTCGACCGCCTTGTTTTGGACTGTCAGATATCCTGATTCGCCTGAGAATCCGCAGTCTCTTCTGATCAAGTTAGGGGCCGATGTCAATCACCGCGATAAGTATGGCTCGACCTATCTTGAGCGGAAATACTTCGATGATCATGCTGAGGACACAGATGAACACGCATGGCGGTTCTTGATCGAGGGAAATGTTAATTGGTCCGCTCCGTGGGAAGCGATTCGGAAAATGCGGCGTCATTCTAACTCCGCGACATCATTGATGGCAGCAGCCTATTATGGCATCAGGTTCGGAAAGTTGGGCGATCGTAATAACCAGGATTGGCAGATCGAAGTGGATAACAATAAGGAGAACTTTCTCTTCTATTACGCTAACCGCGACGACCTTTCGGTCGACGAACTCGCGAGTCTGAGCCTAACGGCCATCAATCGGCCAAATTCCAATGGCGAAAGTGCTGTAATGCGTGCAACGCGTTTCGACAATGGCTGGTTAGTTAAAAAACTACTGACGTCCGGCGCCGAAGCAAACCGCCGCGATAGCGACGCAAAAACGGCTCTCGATTACGCCGTAGAGTACGACTATTTTGATACAACATTGCTTTTGCTCGCAGCGACCGACCTTAAATGGGCAAACAAGAAAGGTAGAACTTCGCTCATGATCGCCGCCGAAAATGGCAGTTTGAATGCTCTTCGTGCATTTTCGGTAGCAATTCAGATGGCACGAATGGCACCTGTCGAGGCACGTAAGAAGACTGGGAAAGAACGAGCAGAGATGCTCGAATTGGCAGCTAAGTTTCGTAAGATCAACGTCAACCAACAAGACGACGACGCGATGACTGCTCTGATGCTTGCTGCCGAAGCCGGACAGGCCGAAGCCGTCAAAACCCTTCTTTTCTTCAAGGCAAACAAACTGGTCAAAAACAAACAAGGCAAAACCGCACTCGATCTTGCCCGTTCGAAAAATAATACTGAGATAGCAAAACTACTGAGTTCCCGAAGGTGAACCTGTTTCCGCCGCCGGTCCACTCTTTGGCTTAGTCGCAGGCTTAGTCGTCTTCGGAGCCTTTGGTTGCGGCGTCGCGAAGGTCTTTGGACCAGTTGTCGCGGTTCCCGGTGTTGGTTGCGGTGCAGCCGTGTTTGCTGCAGGAGTCTTAGGCGTACTCTCGACCTTTGGTTCCGGCGTACTCGCAGGTATCGGGACCAAGATCACTCCGCCCTCGGGTGGCATGAACTGGCTTCCGCCGATGCTCGGGTCAACCGTCACAGTCTGGCCACCAGGAGGAATGTAAACTGCCGGAGGCATACCAGTTGGCGGAATTACGCCGCCCATAGGAGCCGGAGCACCTATCGGCGGTGCACCGCCATTTGCCCATGGATTCAACCCATCGTCTCCGCCTGCAAGTGTTCCGGGAGGCGTCAACATTGGATCGAGAACCGTCGCATCCGTCGAAGCGACAAACTTCATCAAACTCTCTTCCTGAGCACCGGTCGCCGGACCGATCGGTTGGACAGGCATAGCATTCACATCGACGGCCATCGCCGTTTCAGGATCGGTCTTCTTGCCCGTTGTGAAATAGATCAATGCTCCGCCGAGCAACACAATTCCTGCAAGGGCAATAAACGCCGTCTGCCAGATGTTCTTGCCGGCCGTTGCAGCGGAGGCTTTTGACGGTGTGACTTCGTCGCGGACGCGTTTCAGATCTTCGGCAAATGCCGCAATAGTTTGATAGCGTTCGTCCGCACTACGAGCCAATGCTGTCGAAAGGATCGGTTCGATCTGTTTGTGCAGGTCTTGTCGAAATGCGGACATCGGAACGAGCTCCTCAGCAGGCATTTCGCCGGTTAGTGATCGATAAATAACAGCACCGAGCGAATATACATCTGAGCGTTCGTCTGTGACCGAGAATTCGCCCAACTGTTCAGGAGCCACATAGTTGCTTGTTTTTCTTGATGTAACGTCTGACGAGCTCGAAACTGTCGGCAGCAGCCGAGCCTCGTCGCCATCGATGAAGATGTTCTCAGGCGAAATATCGCCGTGAACGTAGCCTTTATCCTGTATTGCCCTGGCTCCATCGGCGGCTTGAACCGCGAAGTTCAATGCTTTCGCCTGATCGAGGTTGGTCTCGTCAGCGATCAGATCTGCCAGGGTTCGCTCGTTTACCGATTCGTGAACTGCGTAAACAGTTCCTTTCGAATCTGTTCCGAAATCTGTCAATCGCAACACATTTCGATCATCGATAGATGCGGCGGCACGTGCCGAATCCAGGAATGCTTTCGCCCAGCGAGCATCCATTGCCAGCGCACGCGGCAAGATCCGCAGGATGACGGGCTGGCCCGTAATATCGTGTTTGCCGTGATAGAGATCGCCCGAATCGCTCTCGCGAATGAGTCTCTCTACACGGTACTTATCGGCAATGAGTTTTCCTTCCAGTTCGTCGAACATCTATATTTAGAACGCTGAGAATCGTCTCAGGTTGCAATTAAAAGCATAACCGTTGTTGCCGGGCAATTACAATAAAAATCGCGGGCATGACCATTAGGCCGTGCCCGCGAATCTTTGAAACAGCCTTCGATTACAATTTAACGAAGACGATAAGTAGTGCGAACAGCACGAGTGACTCGATCAGAGCGAGAGCAATGATCATAAGCGTCTGAATGTTGCTGGTTGCACCAGGATTACGAGCAGCACCTTCGGCAGCACGCGAACCAACGAGCCCCTGACCGATAGCAGCAAGACCTGCAACGAGACCGAAACCGATGCCGCCGCCGATCGCTTTAGCAGCATTGACGGTCGATTCGTTGTCGGCAGCACCGCCGGCTTGAGCGAACGAGGCAACTGAAAGCAAAGCGATCGCCAAAGTTGCGTACATTACGTATTTGATTTTATTCATTTATATCTCCTTCTAATTTAAGAGGATCTTCGGGCTCGAACCTGGCGTGCTTGCTTGGCGTGTATAATTTCGCCTCACTTCCGGTATTCCGTGGATTTTATACTCCGTAGAGTCCACGTCGCCTGTAGCGTGCGGGCATAGTTGCTATAAAACGCAAACTCGCCAGTAACCAAAGCCTTCGATCTTCTGATTTTCAAACATCACAGACTCTCGCCTGTATTTTCTGAAACTTGTTAAGCGTGAGCAACGGCAGCGTCGCCGTGGTGCTCCTCCGCGTGATCATGATCGTCGTGCGGTGCATGTGAAACTTCGCCGATGTAGATCAGCGACAACAGCGTGAATACAAATGCCTGAACGAAC
>JAEUQI010000037.1 GCA_016789145.1 Blastocatellia bacterium
TTTGCGACGCAGTTTGGGGCTCCGACCGATAAAGTCGTAGCTTCAGATTATACCGGCGACGGGAAGACTGACGTGGCGTTTTGGCGGCCTTCGACTGGGTTTTGGTATGTGCTGCGGAGCGAAGATCTGACGTTTTATGGTTTCCCATTTGGAACAAACGGTGATGTTCCCGTGCCGGCGGATTATGATGCAGATGGGAAGGCTGATGTAGGCGTGTTCAGGCCGTCGAGTTCGACTTGGTTCATTCAGAGGTCGAGCGATAACGGGACGACGATACAGGCATTCGGAACGGCAGGTGACGTTCCTGCGAACGCTGACTACGATGGCGACGGCAAGTCGGACATCGCGATCTATCGACCGTCACTCGGCCAATGGTGGCTGTTGAGAAGTTCTGCGGGAGCGATCGCTTATCAGTTCGGTTCGCCGACGGACAAGACGGTCCAAGGCGATTACACCGGCGATGGCAAGGCTGACGTTGCGTTCTGGCGGCCTGCGACGGGAGAATGGTACGTTCTCAGGAGCGAAGACTCATCATTCTTCGCGTTCCCGTTCGGCATCGCGACCGACGCACCGGTTCCCGGAGACTACGACGGTGACGGGCGTAACGACGCGGGCGTATTCCGTTCGTCGAGCAACACCTGGTTCATCCAACGCTCGACAGCCGGAACCCTGATCCAACAATTCGGCACAACCGGCGACCTGCCGCTACCGAATGCATACGTAAGGTAGTCGGAAAGGCGGGCGGCATCCCGATCTCTCAGGATGCCGATAGCGAACGCTGTTTGTGCATTTACGGTTTAAGGGTAGGTAGAAAACTAAGAAATTACTTCGGGGATTCGCCGACGTCTCCAAGCGAACAGTCGACGAACGGCAAGTGCAAAGCCTGTATAGACGAGTACTGCACCGCCAATGCAGGCGATGAATCCGATCAATTGTCCGACGAAACCGAACGATTCGCCTGTGTGGGTAAATCGCATCCAAGATCGAATTTGTTGAGCGGAATTGCGTTCCGCATACGGTTCCCATTTTGAAACCGTCGCCGTTTCGGCATTGACCATTAAGGTCGATCGGCCAAAAATATTCCAGGATCTACCTTCGTCGATGGTGAACGTGGCATCTTTTGAGATCGGCAAACGCAGACTTATCGATCTCCAACCAGGGCTTTGAGTTTCGGCGATCTGCCACATCGCGTTAATGTTTGAAGGCACCACAAATTCGGTCGGTGGCGTCTGTGGAGCTTGTGGTTGTTGCTTTGGCACCTCGTTTCCGGTCAATGTATAGACCAAATTCCCGGCCCACTGATACGAAATGACGGCCGCTGTTACGGTGAGGACTATCATGATTAGCGATGTCCACCAACCGATAGTGTTGTGCCAGTTAAAATCACGAGCCTTGCCGTTAGAGGTCCTTCGGAACCATAGATTCGGTTTGATCGCAGCCCATGTTAGATTTCGTGGAAACCAAATATAGATGCCCGAGATCGCAAGGAACAAGAACATCAGATTGGTTGCACCAGTGATGGCTTTTCCGATCGGACGACCGTCACCAGACAACGCGATCCAACGATGAAGATCGGTATTGAACCGAAAAAAGCTGCGCACGCTGCTGTTGCCGGCACCGGTGATAGCTCCTGTGTAAGGATCAACGAATACGAGTCCTTCGCGGCCGAGCGAAACGGTTACAGCCGATGTTGGTTCGCCGCTGATTGAAATGGACGTAGGCACCGCGTTAGGACGTTCGGCCTTTACTCGATCCAATATCTGATGAACACCGAGCCGCTCTTCGCCGATGGCGACGACACGCTGATCTCGTTCGGAATACTCGATGATATTCTTCTCGAACGACAATGCCGCTCCGGTGACGCACATGATAAAGATCACGATGCCGCCAAGCATTCCGGCGATCAAGTGTAGCCAAAATAGCACTTTTCGAACCGTCTTCATTGTTCAGTGCACTACCGCTGTTGAATGAACATCGAAATCATGCTCACCAAGATCGAATAGGCGTTCATCTCGAAACCAGCCACTATAATTAATGTCGACGACAGCGTCGGTGAACGTGGCAAACTCTTGTCGGTTAAAGTTGAGCACCATTCCCTTTACCGACATGTGAACGACGCCACAACCGCGACAATGCCATATCTTCACGTCGGTCATCTCTCTAACAGGCTTTGCCTTGCGTATGATCTCCATATTTATCTCCTACTTTTTGCGGTCGAAGCTCCAGCGAATCCCCACACGGAATGTGCGGCCCATGTCTGCTCGGTCGATCGTTAGCGGAACGAGCGGATTCGTTGGGCTCGCCTTTCCTGTGTTCGGGTCTTGGCTGTTGAATATGTTGTCGACGCTGCCGTAGATCTGAAAACTCTTGTAGATATCTTTCGATCCATAGAGATCGAACAGTTGGAACGCCGGAGCCTTACGCGTTGCGGTCGCCCACCAATTGCCAAAGAATGTGCCTCGGAAATTGGCATTCACGCCGTAGCGAGCGTTCTCATACGCGATCTTCGCAAAGCCGTGGTGCTTGTGGCGTCCGGTTAGGAAACGATCGTTAGCCTTATCGATCGCTTCGAGAAAAGTGTATGCACCATTGACCGAAAAGCCGCGTGGCAGCAAATACGAAACGTCGGCTTCAACGCCTTGCGTGTAAACATTCGCCAGATTCTTGTAGGCAAACAGGATCACGGGATAACCTGTGATGTATTGCGTTACACTCGGATCGACGCCGTTGGTAGTAAGGATCGTCTGGGCTGAAGCTAGACTAAGAGCAGTTCCGATCTGGACCGAATTGATAAGATTCCGGATATCATTGCGATAGAAGTTGAGTCCAAAACGCAGTTTGCGACCGAGACCAATGTAATCAGCGCCAACCTGCCACGAGCCCGAATGTTCGGGAGCGAGACTCTTGTTACCTAATACTTGATAGCCGAACAACGGATTTCGGAAACTGTAAAAAAGCTGGCCGAGGTCCGGAGCACGGAATCCGCGACCCCAAGATGCTCGGAGACTGATGTTCTCTGTCGCTTTGAAATTCAATCCAAACTTAGGAGAAAAGGCGTTGCCAAATTCAGAATGATGATCGTAACGTCCACCCACGGTGAGCGTTAGGTTGTTGAGAATGTTGAACTTGTCTTGAAGCCATACGACCTGCGTGCTTGATTTACCTCTATCGCCTTGGAGCCTGAACCGGCCACTGTATTTGTTCTTGATGAATTCGGCACCTGCCTGAAACACATTGCGATCGCCGATCACACGTGTCAATGAAAAGTCGAATTTGCCGTAGCGTTCAAAAAGGTTACCGTCTGGCAATGCAACGCCGGTTTGTGTTGTATTGCGATAGATCTCATCAAATCGCGAGAGATAACCGCGGACTTGCAGGTTCGTTTTTCCATTGATGGCCCAATCTGCCGTCAAGCCATAGTTCTGCGAGTCGTCGTCAACGTCAATGATCTGGCGCCCGGTCGAATTACCCACGCTTGGCTCACCGATCACACGGCCTCTCGCGTTATTCCAATACGTGTTAGCAAAACCAACTATCGAGAAGTTGTCCGAGAACTGGTATTTCAATTTTCCATAACCATCGTAGCGGTGATATCCGGAACCGTCGGTCGTGAAATCTGCCGGGAACAGGTCGAATCCATTGTTCTTATGACGGCCAAAAGTGAATAGTCCGCTAAGGCGATCTTTGACAAAGCCCGTCGTTGCTCCGAGGTCGACCGCGCCAAAATTCCCGCCGGCAAAGTTGGCCGAGGCGTTGAACGGTGAAGTCTGCTCGCGGGTTCTAAGATTGATGACGCCGCCGATCGCGTCAGAACCGTAGAGCGAACTTGTAGCCCCTTTGACGACCTCGACGCTCTCGAGCTGGTTGATCTGCTGACGATCGAGATTGATGATGCCGCTTTTGATACCGCGAGCACCGGTCACAGGCTGGCCGTCCATAAGTACCAACACTTGCCGCGAATCAACTCCCTGAACCTGCTCGCCCGCCGGCGGTGTCGTTTCCGAACCGCGGCGAGTGATCACGCCGGGAATCTCACGAAGAGCCTCGCCGACCGTCTCGTAGCCTGTATTCTTGATATCATTTCGCGTCAGAACATCGACCTTCGTCGTCAGGCTCTCGCGAAGTTCTTCTTGCCGCGAGCCCGAAACAACAGTTACTTCCTCACGCAGCACCGAGGGCTCCAGCGTCAAAACAATGTTCGAACTATTTGCCGAGGTTGCCGAACTCCGGCCAAAGCCCGTCGCCGTTCCGATGACCTCAAATTCGTCGGATCCGATTCCGGTAAATTCGAATTTGCCTTCGGCATTGGTTGTTGCCACGCGTTCTTGACCGGTGCGTGTGTTTCGTAAGATGACAACGGCTCCCGCGATCGGCGCCTGCGCCGAATCCTGAACAATACCCGAAATGCTCATCTGCTGAGCAAACGAACTAAATGAAAATACAAATGTAATTAATGCGATGAAGAGATAACGTCTCGCCGTCATAAAAGTCTCCAAAAACTTGAGTTTGATGACCGACGAAACTACACTTGGTTAAGTTCGTCGGCGTTTGTTGTCGAACCGATCCGGCAGTACGCTTTCGATTTACTAGGTCAGGAGCGTGCTGCCAGTTTAGTTTTAAACGTCGTAGCTAAGCCGTCGCCGTCGCGGATTCCGCAAAACAGTTTGCAAAGCTGTCAAATGTCCGTTTCGCCGATTCGACGATCTCGTCGTCAGCGTTCGCGGTTTCAGCAAATGCAGTGGTGATGGCAATAAATTCTTTCCACATCGGACCGACGCGTTCGCCATAGCTGTTAAAGAACGAACCGCCGTTCTCAGTCGTGATATCGAGGTGTTGCTTGAGGTGCCGCATAATTACTTGGCCGCCAAGCGTCGCGCCTTCCATCACATAGCAAACTCCGAATGCCTTAGCCGTCGTATCGATCGTCGGAGCTCCGCTCCAAGTTCCCTTGATGCGTGCGGCCTCGTCTGACGATCCAAGCGCGTTAAGATCTGCTTCGAGCAAATGCGATTTTCGTCGGGCATCAAGATCTAGTCCGGCGGCCTTCATGTCGTTGATCGCCACGAGCGGTTCGACCGTTGAGTAAAATCGATAGAATTTTGTCAATAGCGTCTTGTAGTCATCGCGGTTGAACATCTTGTTCATCACATCGACGATACTCTCTAAATTTTCGTGTTGCTCGCGAGTCGCCTCTTTGAGCTTGCCCATGATCATAGTGTGTCTCCTGTTTTCAAACTGCAAAGATATCAAACCCTTATTGCAATTGAAACTCAATTTCAATAAGAATAATAGAAAATGGGCTTTGTAGTCAAAGCCCGAATGTATTTATTTTATTTACCGGTAAAATTTGGTGGTCGCTTTTCGAAGAATGCCGCAACGCCTTCCTTAAAATCAGCAGACTTGCCCGATTCGATCTGACATCGATGTTCAAGTGCGAGCTGTGCTTCGAGGTCGTTCGAGAATGTGGCATTCATCATTTCTTTTATGCGACCATAGGAGCCGGTCGGGCCGGCGGCAAGTTTTGCCGCAAACGCCGTAGCTTGTTCAACTAGCGATGCCGCGGGTACGACGTGATTGATCATTCCGATCTGCAATGCCCTTTCGGCAGAGACGGCATCGCCGGTCAGGAATAGCTCCGTAGCGATCTTTTCGCCGACGGCTCGTGGCAAAAAGAACGTTCCTCCGCAATCCGGCGACAAACCTATTCGAACGAAAGCCTCGCGAAAAGCGGCGTCGTCCGACGCAAATACAACGTCGCACGCAAGTGCAAAATTCACACCTGCGCCTGCGCAAACTCCGTTTACTGCAGCGATAAATGGTATCGGCGTCTCACGCATCAATCTGATCACGCCGTGAAGTTCGCCGAGCGGATCTTCTAGAAACGCCTCGATGCGGCCTTCGCGTTCCCACATCGACTGCATCTCACGCAGATCGCCGCCTGAACAGAACGCACGGCCATTTCCTGTGAACACGATCGCTCGAGCTCCGTCCGCGATTGCTTGGCGAAACGCATTGCCGAGGTCTATAGTCAATTGCATCGACAATGCATTCAATGCATCAGGACGATTCATCGTGACGGTCGCAACTCCGCCGTCGAGGGAATAAAGTACAGTTTCAAAGCTCATAGTCTTATGCTCTGCTGGCTCGCGAACGGCCGGCTTCATGACATTCTTTACACATTATCGAACGCCCCACCTTTGGCTGAAACGGAACGGTGTCGTGGCGACCGCAGTTGTCGCAAACGATCTCGTAACGAGTTCCGGCCTCGGCTCGGGCGGCGGTTTTCTTAGAACGGCAGCGTGGGCAACGCTGCGGCGGCATCATATTTCGCTGATAAAAGATCTCTTGATCTTTCTCACTAAAAACAAAGATGTCTCGACACTGAACACACGGAATTTCGATATCCGGCATAACGGCACTCTCCTGATTTGGGTACAAGGAGAGTGTAGCATACGTTGTTCTAGCTTTTTAATTCTTCGATGTGATTCTTGACTGTGTTGCCAAGAGTACTGAGGTTGTAGCCGCCTTCAAGTGCTGATACGATTCGGCCGCTACAGCTATCATTTGCCCACTGTTTCAGCGTATTCGTCATTGACCTATAATCTTCGTCCTCAAGCTGTAATTGCCCAAGCGGATCGGTAATGTGAGCGTCGAATCCGGCTGAGATAAAGATCATGTCAGGGCGGAATCTGCGTGAGATATCTTCGATCGCGGCGTCAAACATTCGAACGTGTTCGATCGCATTCGTCTTCGCTTTTACAGGAACATTCATCGTGCTTCCAAGCCCGCGACCATGCCCCGTTTCGCCGCGAGCACCTGTTCCCGGATACCAAGGATATTGATGCATCGAGAAGAAATAAACGCTAGGGTCATCGTAGAAAATTCCCTGCGTGCCGTTGCCGTGATGCACGTCCCAATCGATGATCGCGACTCGGTCGATCTCTTTGTATTTGTTCTGTGCATGACGTGCGGCGACGGCGACGTTATTGAATAAGCAAAAACCCATCGCATTCTCGCTAGTAGCATGATGTCCCGGCGGACGCACGACGACGAACGCATTGTCAGCATCGCCTTGCATCACGGCATCGACAGCGGCGACAGTTCCGCCGGCTGCATACAATGCGGCGTCGAATGACTTCATCGAGATCACGGTGTCGGCATCGAGCCGATCAACGCCATTGTCAAACGCATTCTCAACTCGCTTAAAGTGCTGCGGCGTATGAGCAGCTTGAACCAAGCCTTTCGACGCTTGTTCCGGCGTGATCTCATTGAGCGTCGACCAAAATGCCTCGTCCTCACGCAAAACGTTCATCACAGCCGAATAGCGCAACGGCGTTTCAGGATGACCGATGCCCGTGTCGTGTTTTTCGTAGATCGGATGATGGACGAGTGCTGTGATCATAAAGAGATATTAACGCAGAGACCGCTGGGGACGCAGAGAAGATTATAGAATTCTTTCTCAGCGAACCCTGCGATCTCTGCGTTTAAACTTCTTCAGATAAATGCGGTTTCGTGGAGGAGTTCGCCTTTGGCAAATCTGTCGATGCTCAGACTCGACACGTCGAGAAAACTCGCTTCGCCATCGAGAATGATCTCGGCCAAAGCTCGCCCTGTAGCCGGCGAATGCATCACACCGTGTCCGGAAAATCCATTGGCGAAGTACAGCCCTCCGACCTCGCAGCCGCCAAGTATCGAATGATGATCGGGCGAATTCTCGTACAAACCAGCCCGACATTTTTCGCGAACGACCGTCGTCTCGGCCAAGAAAGGAGCTCGGTGGCGAGCCTTGTCATAGACCTTTTCGATAAACGAATCGTCGAATTCAGTACAGAAACTTGTCGGCTCGCTTTGATCGGCGTATGCAAACAGAACTTCATCGACCGAATTCTTCGCCGGTCGAAAATGAAAGCCGTTAGACATATCGATGACCATCGGCAAATTCGCGGGCAGAACTTCGCTCGACTTGGCCCAAACGATCTGCCGACGCTGTGGCGTCACCGGAAGGTCAATTCCGGCGGTTGCCGCAAGATCGCTCGCCCAGGCACCGGCACATAAGACGACGGCGTCGCAGGCTATCTCGCCATTCGCGGTTGTCACCGAAACGGCCTTTCCGTTACTGACTTTGATCGACGAAACTTCCCGCGTCCTCTCAAACCTTGCACCTCTTGCTTCTGCTCGCGTGACAAAGCCATCGAGTATCGCTAGCGGATCGATGAATCCGTCTCTCGGCCCCCAAGTGCCGCCAACAATGTCATCGCAATTCAGCTGAGGTACAAGTCGACGGATATCGTCGGTGGTGACCGTGGAAACACCGTTATAGCCAAGTTCTCGTTGGCGTAGTGATGTCGTTTGCAGATAACTCAACTGCTTGTCATCGGTCGCTAAAAACAAGTATCCGCGAGGATCATAGCCGCAATCGTGCTCCCAATCATTGAAGAAATCGAGCGAATAAAGCGAAAGGTTGATGTTGATGTCTGTCTCAAACTGAGCCCGAACGCCGCCCGTCGCCTTCCCTGTCGAACCGAGCCCAAGCGACGATTCGCGTTCCAAAACGAGCACGTCGTGACAACCGCGTTCCGTCAGATGATACGCGACCGAAGCCCCGACCACACCGCCGCCGATGATGACGATCTCAGCTTTTTGCATTATTCAGATTCAAAACCGGACAGCTTGAGAACGAACTCAGGCACCATCGGTTCGTCCTTGAGAATAGTATCTTTCCCCTTATCGCGAGCCCATCGATGGACCCAAGAAATGCCCGCAGCACCGATAAATGTGTCCGGCAATTTGTACGCTTCGTCTTTCAATGCGGTCTCAAGATCAACGACCTTGTAGCCGCGTCGGACAAACATCGCGATCAGATCGTCGAGATAATCAGAGTTAATAAAATTCGCGTGAATTAGCAGCGTCTGACTGATCTCGCGGCCAAACAGCTTGGTCGACTGGCGTTCCCAATAGTCGAGCTTGCTCTCCATATACGGAACGTAAGCATCGCCGACTTTCTTCATCAACGCTTTGTCGCCCTTATCAAAAGCGATGTCGAATGCTCGCGAAAAGATGTAATCGGCATTATCGACTGATATCGGCGCGATCGTATATCCATGCTTTGCCAGAAATGCGTCAAGCCCAGCCTTGACCTCAAGCGAGCGTCCTGTCTGCAAGAACGGATGGCGAAAATATCGGATCGACTTCCCTTTTTTGGCGAGCAACTCCTTCGTGATAGTCTCGCCTTTCAGAATGTCCGCTTGATAATCACCGAGCTCGATCTGATTAAGACTACGATGCGAGAACGTGTGATTGCCAAGCTCGAAACCGGCATTGACCCACATTCTCAGCAGGTCGATCTGCTTTTCCAGGCGTTTATCGCCGGCGTACAGCTTGTTTTCGTTTACGAAACCGATCGCCGGAACCTTGGCGTCTTTCAGATGCTTGATTATGTTCTTTGTGATCTTTTGACGATTCTTCAGGTCGCCGCGAGTTGAAACTACAGGCAGATCGTCGATCGTAATAGCGATCGTTCGCTGCTGTGTTTGTGCAAACACGAACGACGAAAGTAGAAATACAGTTGCCAAGATCTTCATTATTCTATTTCGCAAAGACGGTCGAGAAATCGCGGAAGCCTTTGAATTCAAGCGCATTGCCGCTCGGATCTAGGAAGAACATAGTCGCCTGTTCACCAACCTCGCCGGCGAAGCGTATTTTTGGTTCAATGATGAATTTGACGCCTTTTGATGAAAGCTTGTCAGCCAATGCCTGCCATTCTTCCATCGGCAGCACGATACCAAAATGCGGAACAGGCACGTGGTCGGCATCAACATGATTCTCAGCTTTGACGCCGGCCGATTCCGGCGCAAGATGCGTAACGATCTGATGACCATAAAGGTCAAAGTCGATCCAACACTCGCTCGAACGCCCCTCAGGACATTCCATAACGCCGCCATAAAACTCGCGAGCAGCGTCGAGGTCGTGAACAGGAAATGCAAGGTGGAATAGGTTGTTCATAAGAGTGTCGCCAAGTGGACTTTCTGATATCTTATCATTGCATCGATATGACCGAGAACGTTGAAAAATTCATTACGGCCTTTGCCGATAGCCTGAAAAGGAACACTTTTGTAAAAGCAACTCTCGGCAATTATAAGGGTGATGACCCGCATCTGCAACGGATAAATATCCGCACCATCGAGACCAAGAAAGGACTGCGGCTTTTCTTTTTGTATAAGTACGACACGCGCGACACGGCGAAGAATTATGCGTTCGACGAAGGCCTGGAATTGATCGGCAAGATGCTCGATGGCGAGTTTTTCAGCGGGCATTTGTTCACGACAGACGGCGATCTTCAACTTGATATTGGAAAGAAAGGTTCGCGGCTGAACAAGGCAAAACCGACATTCAAAACCATCAACAAGCCTGTTCACGACCGAGAAAAAGAACGGCTGATCGACCCACGATCACCGTATTTACGAGCGCTCGGCATCGCGACCGATAGTGGCGAGATACGCGAAAAACAACATCGAAAATGGACGCAGATCAATCGGTTTGTCGAGATATTGTCTTCGCTGGTTGAGAAATCTTCACTGAAGGGCAAACCGTCGCTTTCGATCGTTGATATGGGGGCGGGCAAAGGTTATCTAACCTTTGCGGCGTACGACTATTTCGCAAATACGCTTGGGCTTGATGTCAGCGTAGTTGGCGTCGAGGCCCGCGATAACCTTGCAAAACTATCAGATGACATAGCACGGGCTGTTGGATTTGAGAAACTCAGATTCGAGCAAGGAACGATCGATTCGTACGAGTTAACAAACGTCGATATCTTGATAGCTCTTCACGCGTGCGACACCGCAACGGATGATGCGTTATTCAAAGCCATCTCCGCTAAAGCTGAATTGATCGTCGCGGCACCGTGTTGTCATCAGCAAGTTCGCCCACAAATAACGCCGCCGGCGATGTTTCGCGATGTTTTGAAACACGGTGTTTTGCTCGAACGAACTGCCGAAACACTGACCGACGGCCTTCGTTCATTATTGCTCGAACGCGAAGGCTATGCGACAAAGATGATCGAATTCGTCAGCGTCGAACACACGCCGAAGAATAATATGCTCGTCGGAACCCGACTCACCAACGCGAAAGATACGACCAATATCGTAGCCGAGATCGCCGAGATCAAAGAACAGTTTGGGATCAAGAACCAGAGGCTTGAACAACTATTGGAGGGAGAGAACGCAGATGCAAAGTGATGCAAAAAGCGTAGACGATTACATTGCAGGATTGCCCGAAGAACGTCAGGGCGTGATAAATGACCTACGGGCGACTATCAACAAAAACATCCCAAAGGGCTTTGTTGAAACGATGTCGTACGGAATGATCGGCTGGGTCGTGCCTCATTCGATCTATCCGAAAGGATATCATTGTGATCCGAAATTACCGCTGCCGTTCATGTCGATCGCCTCGCAGAAGAACTTTGTTGCCGTCTATCACATGGGTGTTTATGCCGATGCCAAGTTGATGGACTGGTTTACGACCGCATGGCCGGAACATTCGACGAAAAAGCTCGACATGGGCAAGTCGTGTATCAGAATAAAGAAACCTGAGGACGTTCCTCTTACGCTAATCGGGCAACTAGCAAAGAAAATGACGCCGAAACAATGGATCGAGATGTACGAATCGGCGTTTACTCGCACGTGATCTGCAGCTTGACCAGAATGCACTTGAGACGTATGATTGAAGATTGCGTCTATCACACGCATCGCTTATTTACGGCGAAGGAAGTGAAATTATGAAACCTGAAATTCATCCAAACTACAACGAGATCTCGGTGATCTGTGCGTGCGGCAGCACGTTTCAGACGCGTTCGACAATGGGCGAAGATCTCCATATCGAAATTTGTTCGGCTTGCCATCCGTTCTTTACCGGAAAGCAAAAGCTGGTAGATACCGCGGGACGCGTCGATCGCTTTAACAAGCGTTATGCTCGTAGCGGTGCCGCTGTAGCGGCGGAATAAGAGAATTGTTCGAGTGAGAAATTTCACCGACAAATATTAGCAACGAAAATCAGACGCCGACCTTGGCGCCAAACGGTATTGGTCTATTCGACCAGAATCCTTAGGCAAAACAGGTCGGCGTTCTGTATTTTTCGGCGTGGTATTTTGGCAGTATTGAGCATCTAATAACTAATATCGGTCTATTTTGGCCGCAGGTTGTAAAGATATGAGATCAAAACGATTGCTTCGGTTCATTCACACAGTTTTTTCGATGGAACGCGACCTCATCGTCGGCGGCCAAGCCGTGATGGAAGGCGTCATGATGCGCACTCCGTCGGCATACGCTATCGCGTGTCGCCGTTCGGACGGCTCGATCGTGACGACAGCCGAGACGTTGCCGAAATGGAGTGATAAATACAAGTGGCTCAATACGCCCGTGCTTCGCGGCGGAGCAACGCTTGTCCAATCGATGGCGTTGGGCGTAAAGGCTCTCAACTTCTCTGCTCGGATCTGGGAAGAAGACGAGGAAGCGAAGAAGCAACTGGCTAAGGAATCAGTAGTCGAAACGCAAGCGGTTTTAGCGTCCGGCACAACCGACGAGAATTTTGGAAAAGCAAAGCCAAAGGTCGTAATGCCAAAGGAATCCAAGGCCAAGTCTGCGGGTCAATCGGCTAGCGCGATCGGCTCGATAATATTCGCACTGGCGTTCAACATTTTGCTTTTCATCGTTGCACCGCTCGTTTTGACCAATCTGCTGTTTATATGGCTCGGCTGGGCCGAAGGGCCGACACTTTTGGCCGATGCGGGCTGGCTCGAAATGATCAAGGCATACGTGTGGAAGATCAAGCTCGACACCTTTGGCGGTTGGGTCGCGTTTAACTTGATCGACGGCATTATTCGAACGGTGTTTTTCATAATCATGATCTTCTCGATGTCGTTCCTAAAAGATATTCGTCGAGTTTTCGAATATCACGGTGCTGAGCACAAGACAGTTTTTACTTGGGAAAAAGGCCTCGAATTGACACCTGAAAATGCGACGTTGCAAAGCCGTCAGCATCCGCGTTGCGGAACCTCGTTCCTGATGGTCGTGATGCTCGTTTCGATCGTGTTGTTCTCGGTCATCACGTTCGAAGCGACCTGGCTGAACTTGCTCGTACGTATTGCTCTGATGCCACTTGTCGCGGGACTTAGCTACGAAGTTATTCGCTACGCTGCGAAAAAGGAATCGAGTGCGATCTTCAAGGCGATGACGCTGCCGGGAATTTGGCTGCAGAACATTACGACGCAAGAGCCGGACAATGAGCAGCTTGAAGTTGCGATCAAGGCATTAGACGAATCGCTCAAGCTTGAGCCATCGCCAGTGATCGGGGTTCAATGCACAACCGCCTGACCACTGACCACTATTTTGTATGTTTGAGAAACTAGAACAGATCGAAAAATCTTACGAGGAACTGACCGAGCAGATATCTCAGCCGGAGTTTATGTCCGATATGTCGGCGTATGCCAAGCTGATGAAACAGCATCGCTCGCTGGGAGAGATCGTCGAAAAATATCGCGAGGTCAAAAAGTACAAAGAAGATCTGCAAGGTGCGAAAGATCTGATCGATCTCGCCGAAGACGACGAGATGCGCGAAATGGCGAATCTTGAGATCGCCGAGATCGAAGAGAAACTGCCGGCTGCAGAAGAAGCATTGAAACTGCTTCTCGTACCAAAGGACCCGAATGATGAGAAGAACGTGATCCTCGAAATTCGTGCCGGAACCGGCGGCGACGAGGCAACATTGTTCGCGGCAGAAGTCTTGCGAATGTACACTCGCTACGCCGAACGCCAGGGATGGCGCATGGACATTCTCGAAATGACGGACACCGGCGTCGGCGGCATTAAAGACGCCACAGCGGTGATCGAAGGCGACAATGTCTATTCAAAGATGCGATTTGAATCAGGCGTACATCGCGTTCAGCGTGTGCCGCAGACCGAGACTCAAGGTCGGATCCATACATCAGCGATCACCGTGGCGATTTTGCCTGAGGCTGAAGAAGTAGATGTTCAGATCAATCAGAACGACCTCCGGATCGACACGTTCTGTTCGAGCGGTCCAGGCGGGCAATCTGTAAACACGACATATTCGGCTGTGAGGATCACGCATATGCCGTCGGGCGTTGTGGTCTCGATGCAGGACGAGAAATCGCAGATCAAGAACCGTGAGAAAGCAATGCGCGTTCTACGTGCCCGGCTCCAAGAACTCGAAGAGCAAAAGCAGCACGAAGCGCAGTCTGCGGAACGAAAGTCAATGGTCGGCTCGGGCGACCGTAGCGAAAAGATCCGAACCTACAATTTCAAAGAGAATCGCGTAACCGACCATCGAATCGGCTTGACCGTACACCAACTCGACCTCGTAATGGAAGGCCAACTCGACGAATTTATCGAAACGCTCCGCACGCATTACCAAACCGAAAAGCTCAAGGCCGAAGCAGTTGCCGCATAAGTTGAAAAGGAAAAAGGCAATTTTTGCCTTTTTCCTTTATACTTTTGCCTTTCGCTTTATGCCGCCACCGACACGTTTATATTTGATCAGACACGGACAGTCTGCCGGAAACGCCGAGGGGCGTTTTGGTGGGCACGGACCGACGCCATTGTCTGAACTAGGCCGCAAGCAAGCTGAGGCAACGGCTAAGTTGCTGGCGAAAGAAGGTATCAACGTTATCTATTCGAGCGACCTCGACCGTGCGATGCAAACAGCCGAACCTCTCGCGAAGCTCTTGGATATTCACGTACATGCATCACCCGCGTTCCGCGAACGCCACGTCGGCGTGCTGGAAGGACTCACCTTTGACGAATCCAAAGAACGACACCCGAAAGATTATTTTGCTCTCGTGAATCGCAATGTTAATCACGTGATCTCCGGCGGCGAAAGCTACCGGCACCTGCTGAAACGTGCAACGTCGAAACTCAACGAGATCCTCAGAAATCATCAGCACGAACGAATCGCGATCTTCTCGCATACCGGAGCCATCTGTTACCTAACACTGAACCTGCTCGGAGCGATCCATCGCGGCACGAAAACGACTCCGTGGCTCATAACATCGAATTGCGGCATCAACCGTTTCGAGTTCCGTAGCCGCTCCAACGTTCGCGTCCTGGCCATCAACGACACCCGCCACCTCGCCGCCGTAACCGGCAACGACTCATTTGCTGCTCGCTGATCTGCGTAAACGTGCTTGACTTACTCCCCGTTCTCGAATAAAAGTTTAATCGATCGATCAGAGGTCTTTATGAATCACTTTTTGCGTATCATTTCACTCGCGTTTCTTTTGCTTTCATTTTCACTGTGCATAATGGCCCAATCCGACGAAAGCCGAGCGGCAAGCGGACTACCGTTTAGGATCGAGCCGGGCGGTTCAAGCACGATGGTGATTTCTGGCAAGGTATCGCTAGAGGATGCGGATCAAATGGCGAGAAAGCCGGTCATTTCGATGATCGTGCTTCTCAATGGAGTGCCCGTAACACGTGCGAACGCCCAAGCATCCGGACTCTACACCATCAGAGATGTACCTCGCCAGGTGATCACCTTGGTTGTCGAGGTCGACGGAGCTGAGGTTTCGAGACAGAGTTTGGTCGCTCCTACGACCGGGAGTTTGAACCTCGATATTGATGTGCCGCTTTCCATGCTGAGTCGTTCTGCAAAGCCCGGAGTAGTTTCGGCGAGAGAATTCTATAAACGCCCTGATTCAAATACAGCAAATTTCGACAAAGCCACAGAAGCTATCAAAGCAGGAAAGGAAGCCGATGCGATAAAATTGCTCGACGCGGTTCTTGCTTCAGATCCGAAGGATTATGAAGCGTGGACCGAACTTGGGAACATCTATTTCAGGAAGAAATCGATCGACAACGCAGAAGCAGCCTATTTCAAGGCGATCGAACTAAAGCGGGATTACTTTCTGGCTCTGATCAACCTCGGCAAGCTCTACTTTAGTGCAAAACGATACGACGACGCGATACTAGTTCTGACGAATGCCACAAAGGCTAACGAAGGATCCGCAGATGGCTTTCACTTTTTGGGTGAATCTTACCTTGCCGTTAAGAAGGGTTCGCTTGCTGTACCGGCAATGAACAAGGCTATCGAATTGGCTCCAACCGAGAAGGCTGATCTTCATTTACGCCTTGCAGCTCTCTACGATGGTGCAAATCTGAAGAAGCGGGCCGCCGACGAATACAAGTTGTACCTTGCAAAGAGGCCTGATTCGCCCGATAAGGCGAAGTACGAAAAGTACATCGCTGACAACAAATAGAACAAAAATAGGGCCGGCAAAATGCCGGCCCTTCTTAATTCGATACCAAATCCTGAGATCTAGAAATCGTAGCGAATAGCAAACTGTATTACACGAGCATCGTTGGAAGTTGCAGTGTACTTACCAAAGTTTGGCGGTGCTGCCGAACCCGTGTAACCCAACGTTCCAACCGATTGGCCATCAAAGAACGGCGTATTGGTTACGTTAAACGCATCCATACGGAACGTGATCTTGTGGCCCTCACGATATGGCATGTTGAATGACTTCGCAATACCTGCATCGATGTTCCATGTTCCCGGAAGTCGGATCGGGTTACGAGTACCAGTTTCGCCAGGATGAGGCGTACGCCACGCTCCGACAGCCGCTGCAGGATCCGCAAAGATATTTGGGCCTGTAGGCGTGTAGAACGTGCCAGTTTCAACAGGACGGATCTGCGTCATATAGCTGCGAACATTCCAGTTCGTCTGCCAGCCCGTCGCATCATAGAACCCATCAAATGGATAACCCGAATCCATACGGAAAACGCCGCTTAGAGACCAACCGCCTATGATCCCGTTAAGGAACTTGTTCATTCCCTTGCCGAATTTGCGGTCACGCCCGATCGGAATGTCCCAAATGCCGTTAAAATTGATAACGTGCCTAAGGTCAAAATCCGAGAACGAACGTTGGTCCTTTAGATTAAAGGCGTTTAGAACAAAAGCCGCACCAAACGAATCTGCCGTCTGAAGGCCTGAGGCTTCGTCAAGCGATTTCGAATAGGTGTAGTTAAAGTCCCATGTTAGGCCTGCAAGGCGTTGTCGAAGGCTAAGCGAACCGCCGTGATAATCAGAGGTGCCGGCGGTGCTATATACTGCCAACGAGTCGTACTGACCCTGGAAGAAATATCGCGTGCCTGAACCTTGATCTAGCTGTTGCATCAGGTAAGTCCAATCGCCGGCGTTTGGCTGACCTACATAAACGGCCTGTGTGTTCGTGCAATTAGGAACACCGCCGCACCCGAAGATCGCGCCAAGGGTTCCGGGAGCCCACATGTTCTCGAAGAACGCAACAGGAGCAATGTTCGCAACCGGAACACCTGACTGTAGCTGTTTGTCCAGAATTGTCGCAGCTTGGAAGTACGTCAGTCCCGAACGATTATCCTTGATATCTCCGCGAAGCATAACCGCATCGCGACCGACCAACAGGTTTCGAGCAAGTCTGCCCTGATAGCTGACGTCCAGCCACATCTTCCACGGCAATTCACGGCCGTAGGTGAAGCTGAACGTATAGTTCACCGGCGACTGAAGATTCTGGTCAAGCGACCTTTGAATCGGACCAACGCCGGGATTAACCTGCGGAGCGGTCAATGGAAACGTGAGGTTCCCCGGTGGAACAATGCTCGGGAAGCTTCTGATATCCATTGCCGGGCCGGTGTAGAGAGGCGCGGGAGCCGTCGTGATGTTAAACGTATTCGCATTCAAGCTTCTGCTTGAAGAAAAGCCGAGCGAATTGTTATTGTCCCAGTTAACAGCGAGTTGTTGTCCAAAATAGTCATTCGTGATAGCAAATCCACCGCGAAGAACTGACTTGTCTTTCCGGCCAAATATCTTAGCCAAAACGCCGTCACCGAAATCCGGAGACCATGCTACCGAGACTCTCGGCTGGAAGTTATCTGTATCCAATTCGTAGATCGGATCGAGACCGTTCGCCTTTCCTGCCAAACGCACCGAAATAGGTTCACGGTAATTGATCCCGCTCTCCATCGCTGCGATCGTAGTGTTTAGATACTGGCCAAGCGGAATGCTCGGCACTGTATCGTAGCCCTGAGCTTCGTATACAGGCATCGAAAGACCATATCGAAGTCCCAGATTGAATGTGAGATTCGACTTCACCTTCCAAGAGTCTTGAACGTAGAAATCATACTCTTCTGTCTTGAAGACACGCTTTACACCCGTATTCGGAGGAATGATCCCTCCCTGAAGGTTGAAGTTGTAACTTGCTCCATAGTCGTTCAAACGACCAAAGATGGCCACCAAAGCGTGCTGGACCGGAGTACTCCAACCCGAGGCAACGCCCAAAGCGTTGTTTCCGGTCTGCGCTCTAATAAAGGTCTGTATCGCCGTTCTCGCAATATTGCTTGGCGACCAACTGAAGTTGGTACCTGCACGGTCAAACGAGCGAGTAAAGCTAACGCGCGTGTTCTTGATCAAACGAACGTTAGTTCCCATCTGGATCGTGTGATTCCCCTTGATCCATGTAAAATCATTTGTGAAGTTATGAGTTGGATTCACACGGTCAACGCCACGTCGGAAAGCGACCGGCTGGAAAACACTTCTGAAAGTGATCGCTGGATCGCTCGAATCGCTCTGGTCGCTGTATGCTAGACGAGTAAGGCCATAGCTGAACCGGTTCGTCATGTTCGACTTGATCAGCCAAGTATGTGTCGCGACCATACCTAGCGGATGGCTCCAAAAGTTTGTTGGAGGCGTGTCCGGCAGGTAAGGAGCAGCACCGATCAGGTCCTGTTGATAGTTACCGCGGAAAGACAAGGTGTGTTTCTGATCGCTTGTAACGTTCCAGTCAAATCGAGCGGTATGCATATTCAACTTAACGGGAACCGGAGCGTTGAATCGAAAACCGCCGGTGTTTCGACCGTCACCCTGTGAATTATCGTTCACCGGATATCGGCTAGCAGCAGCGGCAAACAGATTGGTTACTGCAGTGTTGACGTCAACAACTGGAACACCCGATAGGGTGAAGGTGTTTATCTGAGCCGCAGTAATGTTCCACGACTGTCCCGTACTGTCGTCAAAACGGATGGTGCCGGCACCAAGACTTGCCGTCGGAACCAAGCGAGTAACGCCCGAGTCCTTTGCTTCACGCATCGCTTCATAGTTGTAGAAAAAGAACAAACGATCCTTTAAGATCGGTCCGCCTAAACGGCCGCCGTAGAGATTGCGGATCAGCTTCGGACGAGGGACTCCCGAGGCGTTGTTGAACCAGTCGTTAGCAGCAGTAACGGTATTGCGATGATATTCGTAAAGAGCTCCACGCCATTGATTCGAACCGCTCTTAGTGATCAACGATATTTGAGCACCTGAGGATCTTCCCTTTGTTGCGTCGGAGTTCAACGTCGTAACGCGAAATTCGTCAACCGAATCCGGATTTACTCGAAGAACTGATTCGAATGCGGAAGCATTCTGCTGGTTATTAACGTCGACGCCGTCAAGTGTGATGTTTGCCTGGTCCGCGCGGCCACCACTTACGGAGCCATCGGGGGTCACACCTGCTTGCAAACTAAGTAGATTTGTGACGTTGCGGCCTTGAAGCGGCAGTTGCAAGATCTGTTCGGAAACGAAGTTATTTCCGGTACTTGCATCGGTTGTATTTACGATGCTTTCGAGCCCCGCGGCATCTACGTTAACAACCTCTGTCACTTGTCCGATCTCAATTCGAACGTTGAGACTGGTCGTACTGTCAACAAGGGCTTTCACGTCGGAAACGACTGCTTTTTTGAATCCCTTCATTTCAACTTCGACTGTATATGTTCCGGTTTGAACCGAAGAAAACGTATAGAGTCCGTCGTTGTTTGTAACTATAGTTCGACTTGTCCCAGTAGTACCAACAAGCCGAACCGAAGCACCTGCGACTGCGTTGCCTTGCGGGTCGGTCACCTGACCGGCTATCGACGACGTGCCGACCTGCGCCATTGCAAGTGCCGGTATGAAGACGATCGCAAGAGCCAACGTTATCAGCGTGCTGATCCATTTGGTTCTCATACTATTTTTTCCTCCTAAGTGCTAACTCGTGGTGAACGGTGGAACCGGATCACCTTGAGCAATGAAAACTTTCGAAAACTGTGTAAATCGGGTTCTACAATGTCTTAAGGCACCAACTATGCCAGTCAGACAACACGATCTTGTCATTAAGTTGTAACAAGCTTTTAGCAGTATGATACACCGTTTAAGTGCAATGTAAAGTTATATTTGTGGGAAAATCAGACTAGATCGGCATCATCGCAGCACGGTTATGGACAGTCGTGCACAGATCGGACGATTCTCCATTTTTGTGGAGAAAGTTCGATTTTTCTATTTACCCGTACTCACTCTTGAACGAATCGATTTAATGGCGGTCGCTGCATCGCCAACAGCGCTCGCGATGGTTGGGGCGATCTGGTTCGAAACATCGCCGATCGCGTAAATATCCGGAACAGACGTCATACATTCGCGATCGACAACAACGTAGCCTCGGGCATCGAGATCTACAATTGCTTTGACGATCTCGGAGTTCGGTTCCACACCAATGCGGATCAGCACTGCATCCGCATCGATCAGACTTTCGTTTTGAGCATCTTCGTTCTGATAACTTACTGACCTCACTTTGTCGTCGCCATTTATCGAGACCACCTTTGCGGACATCAGCAACTCCACGTTTGGTCTAATCGCGACTGTTGCCAGAAACTCAGCTCGCGCAGCGAGCGATGCTCGGCGATGTATCACCATTACCTTCGAAGCAGTTTCGCTCAACATCGAGGCATTTTCTAACGCCGCATCGCCGCCCCCGATGATGACGACATTTTTCCCACTAACCTCGTTTTTCGCTTTGGCTCCGCTGTCGAGTATTCCAAGCCCTTTGAACTCTTCCTCGCCCGAAACTCCGAGCTTTCTGCGCCTAATGCCGGTTGCGAGAACGATGGCTTTACTTTTGATACGCTCGCCGGAAACTAACGAGACGGCTAGATCGACTTGAATCAGAGACTCAACCGCTTCGTTAAATAAGTAAGTTGTCGTCTTTGGGAGACTCGTTCGGAATCGTTCCAAAAGGTCATTTCCGGTAGCGGCTTCTATTCCGGGGTAATTGCGGATCGGGGCGTGTATCCAGTTGAGCTGACCGCCAAGTGATGAACTCCGTTCAATAACGCAGCACGACAAACCAAGGTCCTCGCACCAAACGGCCGCCGACATACCAGCCGGGCCTCCGCCGATTATCACAACATCAAAACTCCGCTCTATCGGCATATCAACCCTCATCGCTTCTGCTTAAATTTGTCAATCGAATTGTGACAATTATTGTCAGGTTTTACCAATCCTGGACAAAATGTCGGTACGCTCGGATTTCCTTCTTACTCTGCAACTATCTGAAATACTTAGACTTATCGCAATACTCGCTTACTCGGTCGTATTTTTCTAAGTTGGCATCCCATTTGCATTTCTGGAGCTGATGAAATGGCTTTTCGTGCGTCTTCACGAGCCAGCCGTAACCAAGAAATCTCTGATCTTTGCCTGCAGTTAACACACTTATGAGACTCGATCTAGAATCCGCTGTTTCCTCGCCTCCAATTTTTACAGAAACTGCCCCTGTCGCCAACGATGTCGACAAGTGGCTTCGCGACGGCATCGCAGCTGCTCAAAATGGCGACCGACGCAATGCTCGTTTGCTACTCGACCAAGTCACAGCTGCTCAGCCGAAAAATGCTGACGCATGGCTGTGGCTCGCGTCCATCAGCGAATATCCCGAGGAATTGATGGTATTTCTCGACAAGGTCTTGGAAATAGATCCCGCTAATCAGCGAGCCATTGCATGGCAATCTGCCACGTCAGCATTACTTGCCAAGACGCATCTCGAGCGTGGAGTCATCGCATACGAAGAGGGCGACCACCGTCTCGCGGAGCAATGCTTCGATGCCGTTCTCAACGCTGACGAAAACAACGTGCAAGCCTGGCTATGGAAAGCGAAATTAGCTGAGAACGATGAGGATAGAGTAGAACTGTATCGCAGGGTCCTTCAGCTGGACGGCGAAAATGCTGAAGCAAAAGATGCTGTCGCTGCCGTTGACCAAGCAAAGTTCGACGCCGCACTACTCGAAATAAAACGTACCGCCGCTAGCGGTGACCATACCGCCGCCGAGATCGGTCTCGAGGAGCTTCTGGCTGAGCGCCCCGAATCCTTAGATCTCTGGATGCTCCAGGTTCATTTGTCTCCGTCGTTCGAAGGTAAGTTTGACGCGTATAGCAAGATCCTTGAGATCGATGCAGACAATGCGTTCGCACGCTCCGGTTTCGACTACCTCGGCGGACTCGCCGCAGATGTTGCCCCGCAAGTGGAAGAGCCGGTCTTTGAAGAAGCTTTGAGCGATGAGCATCCGGAACAAGAAATGTCTTCGGAACCGGAAGCTTTTAATGAAGATATCGAAGCTGATGAGCCATCAGTTCCAATGCTTGCGGAGCCTGAAACTAATGTTGAACAATTCGTCGCGGAGCAGCCATCGGCTGAAGAAGTCGATTTCGCCGCACAGCCAACGGCAGAAAGTCTCGACGTAAGTGAAACGCCGGAGCCGATCGAGGAACAGGTTGAAATGACCTACGAAGAGGCCGAAGAGCCTCGAAGCTTCGTCGCCGAAGAACTGGCACGCGAAGAGGAAGCATATGCCTCGCCAGACGCTGAAACACGCGAGTATACGGCGAACGACGACGATCTCGCCGGCTTCATTCCACAGGTCGACGGTGACGACTATTCGATACATGAAACCGAAGTTCCGGAGCCGGCAGAGGTTGCCGCGTCTCCATGGGAAAGCGTTGCTGATTCACCGGTTGAAGAACCAGCCGTCGAAGTCCCCGAAGCAAACGTCTGTTGTTATTGCGAAAGCGAACTCGATCTGAATGCGTTCGAGTGCCTCGCCTGCGGCAGCGTTATGACGCTGTCTGACATCGAACGCCTACTATCGGCGGTTCCGGTCCAGCCTGAATCTATTCGCCGCTCGGTCTCATTGATGGAGTCCGAATGGAACGGTCGCGAATTCAGCAGCGAAGAGATCCAGACGCTAGCGATCGGTCAGTTTAATCTTAAGAATCACGACCTTGGTTTCGCCTATCTACAGGAAGCTCTTCGTAATGACCCGAACAATGTCATCCTCGCCGGCCAGGTCAATGCCTTGCAGATCCGACTCGAAGAGATCCGACGCCATAACGAAGATGTTGCCGCCCTGCCAAAAGGCCGCACTATACTCGTTGTCGATGACAGTGCAACTGTTCGCAAATTGATCTCAAACAAACTCGAAAAGAGCGGCCACGTCGTCGCATGTGCCGAAGACGGCGTCGAGGCAATGGAATGGATCGAAAACAACAAGCCCGACCTAGTGTTGCTCGACATCGCAATGCCGCGAATGGACGGCTATCAAGTCTGCAAGCTCATTCGCTCGAATGAAGCTACAAAGGACGTTCCGGTCGTTATGATCTCAGGCAAGGACGGCTTCTTTGACAAGGTCCGCGGCCGTATGGCCGGCACGTCCGGTTACATTACGAAACCGTTTGGCCCTGAGACCTTAATGCGAGCTCTTGACACTTATCTCGTTCACGAACCGCAAGCCGAAGCCGCACCTGAACCAGTCGCGGCATAGCCCGCGACCACGCTTGCCCGATGCATTCTGAAATTCAAATTTCCTTTCTAGAAAAGGCCGGTGAACGTGTCGCACGAACGCGAGCCGGCCTTTTGCTGATGTGTACTGACGGCGGATCGGCGGTCGAGATCGCCGGTCACGCCGCCGATCTGATCGACCTCGCGATGGAGGCTGAGGGTTTTGGCCTTAATGAGGCAATGAGTTGTCTCTCGCGTGCCGCTGACTGTCTGCGTGCCCTCGCTTCCGAAGGCGACATCGACCAGTTGAAACTCTTTGGTGCTCTCGACGAAATATCGATAGCCGAAGCAGTTTTGCTCGAAATGCCGCTGGCTTCCGGTGAGTTGATAGAGGACGTCTCGAGCTTTGTCGATGATTCGTTCGACGCTCTTGATGCGCGTCTACCGGTCGATGAGATACACGATTTTGAGATCGACGAGGAAACACTCGAAATATTCCGAAGCGAAGCCGACGAACTGCTTACCGCGATAACACACAGTCTTGCCAAACTGACCGACGATCCGTCGGACGTATCTGCCCTGTGGGAGATCCGCCGTAGTGCTCACACATTCAAGGGAGCCGCGGGGATTGTTGGAATGAAGTCGGCGTCACGGCTTGCCCACAGGCTCGAAGACCTGCTCGACAAAATGGTCGAGAGCAGATCGATCGCAAATGCAGACATCACCAATCTTATCGCACGCTCGAATTCTTGTCTGATATCGATGCTCGGCGGCGGCGAATCATCGTTTACCGTGCCTGAGGACAGCGAGTTCAAGAAACTAATTACGAAACTTGGGGTCGGAACCGATAGCATGGCGTCGAATTCTGAGTCGTCAGAAACAAAGACAAATGCCGCATTCCCCGAAGTCGGCCGCAGAAAACCTGTGGTCCGCGTCGCTCTCGATCGGCTCGACGATCTGATCGGCGTTTCACGAAGGTTGATAGATAATCGAAACGAGTTATCACAACGGATCGCCGCGGTCCGCTATGGCGCCAGCGACGACGATTTTCGAATTCTCGAATCTTTGTTTGCCAGCCAGTGCTCGCTCACTGACGAGATGCAAGAGAAACTGCTCGGCATCAGAATGGTTCGGTTCGGTACGCTCGAAACTCGTCTCAAACGAACAGTGAATCTGACCTGTCAGGACGAAGGCAAGAAAACTGATTTCGAGATCCTTACGCCTGACATCGAGATAGATACACAGCTGATCGACGCATTGATCGAACCGCTCCTGCACCTACTCAAGAACGCCGTCGTGCACGGCATCGAATCGCCCGACGCCCGCCGTCTGATCGGCAAGAGCGAACGCGGGTACATCAGTGTTTCTGTTCAGACCGATGAGCATGATGTGATCTTGACAGTCGATGATGATGGCAAAGGAATCTCGGCCGCAAGTTTGAAAGAAAAGGCGGTCGCGTCGGGACTTTTGTCACCGGAAGAAGCTGCGGAAATGCCTACATTCGAAGCTTGGGAACTCATTTTCAACAATGGCCTTACAACCGCAGAAAAGGTGGACCTAAACGCCGGCCGCGGCATCGGAATGAATATCGTCCGCGAAGCCGTCGAGGCCGAAGGCGGCCGCATCGGCCTGAGCACACAGCCGCAAGTCGGCACGATCTTCACCATTAGATTGCCGCTCGTCAAACGCGACGCGAAGGCCGACGAAGTGACAGTTGGTACTGCTCCTGTCGTCAACAATGCCCCGAGAAAGGTGCTGGTCGTCGATGACAGTGCTCTCGTTCGCCACCACAATTCCAAGATCGCCGAAGCCGCCGGCTGCGTTGCCGTAACGGCGAATGACGGTGCCGAGGCACTGACATTGCTGCTGAACGGACAGGAATTTGACCTTATATTGTCAGACGTTGAGATGCCGCAGATGGACGGCTGGGAATTATTGCAATACGTAAAGACCGACGAGCATTTCGGCCACATCCCGATCGCGATGGTCACGTCGCTAAACTCACCTGAGCACTTGCACAGAGCGTTAGGCCTCGGGGCTGAGAGCTTGATCGCAAAGCCTCTCTCCAAAGAATCGTTCGCAAACCTTCTCAATAAACTGAATTCCGCGGTCAACGAACCGGCGGCTTGCTTGGCCTGAGTTCGACCTTGCTCGGCAAGGCTCGCGGGTCCATTTCTAGTAAATTCATTACGACTTGCGCAACATCTTCCGGCTGCAATTGCCACGCTTTGTCGTCGGACGGCGTGTCACCGCCGAAGTATGTATTTACGCTGCCCGGGCAAATGTAGCTGACCTTGATATTGTCTTGCCGAACCTCTTGCATGAGGGCTTCGGAGAAACCATTGAGGCCAAATTTCGACGCATTATACGCCGCCATTCGTGGGTGAGCATTCTGTCCGGCGAGCGATGAGATATTTATTATATAGCCGCCGCCACGCGATTTCAGTTGCGGGATCGCGTAGTGGCATGCGTAGTAAACACCGAGCAAATTCGTCTCGATCGTCTGCCGAAATTCGTCCGGCGTGATCTCTTCGACAGTCTTGCCCATAATGCCGATGCCCGCGTTGTTGATCAGAATATCGACTCCGCCAAACAATCGAACGGCCTCATCAAGCATCTGCCGAACCTGACCTTCACTCCGAACATCGCAAACCTCGCCCTCGACCGCTCCAAGCTGCGAAAGGTGTGATACAGCATCCCGAACATCCGTACGATCACGCCCGCAAACAAACACCTTAGCCCCACCGCGAACTAGCGCCTCAGCGATAGCAAGGCCGATGCCCTTGGTTCCGCCGGTTACGACGGATACTTTGTCAGCAATCTTGTAATTCATGAGGGTTAAAGAAATCTACTTCGACGGATACTCGTACGAAGGAGCCTTTGAAGAGCTTAGCTGACGCCATATGATCGTATAGCCCTCGCTATCCTGTTTCACAATCTTAAAAACAACAACTACGTCTGTTCGCTCATCGAGATCGAGCTCGTTAAATGTCGTCTCGTAACTTTTCTGATAGCTGGTGCCTCGATACGCTATCGATCGAAGCACGTATGTATTCCCGACAACAGGTTTTGCCCGGCGGGAGAATTCGATACCGTCAATACGCTTACCGCCATCAAATGCTTCCCAATCTTGCTTAACGAACTGATACTCTTTTGGCGCAGAGTACTGCGAAGCTTGCTTCACACCATTTGATTCCAACGTAACCAAAGAAATTTCCTTAACGCCTAAGTCGGCAAGAAAGCTTATAGATCTTACGCCACCTGCAACAAAACCATCTTGCGTCAAAGTCAGATCCGCGTACCTCGTTGCTCGATATCCATTTGACCGGAATGAAAACGAAGACCCGTTTCCCGGCATCGAATACTTCAGGCAACGAGATTTCAGCGATTCATCAGCAGTTGCATGTCCACACTGAACCTGGGAAAGCACCCGGTTGATCCCGCTGATTCCACTCAGGGATAGTTTTTGATAATCACGGACCAGATCGCTATCTACCGCAATCGCGGCCTTTTCTGCGTCGGTTGCGTCTCGGAGATTAGCCTTCTTGTATCGATCGATACTCAAACTCTTCGACATCGCGTTATTTGCCGCCGCGGCCGAATCATTGAAGGCGTCCTGCATCGCCTTTTCCTGAGAAGCCGCATTCTTCGCTCTTTCCTGCTGTCTTACGGCATCTTGCTCGGCAATCCTTCGACGTGTCTCATCTGACGGCGGCTGAGCCCTGAGACTGCTTTCCATCAACGAAAACGACATCAAAACGGCAAATATTAAGATTCCGATCCGTTCCCATACGATCTTGCGTTTCGAACCCAACATCTTGCCCGCCTCCATTCAGCTAATGATCTCAATCATGCAAAGTCCATTATGTCCGAGATCTGTTATAACTTCTCTCGCAGAATATCATTAACGACCTTCGGATTCGCCTTGCCCTGCGACGCTTTCATTACCTGGCCGACGAAGAAGCCGAACAGTGCCTCTTTTCCGCCGCGATATGCTTCGACTTGGCCTGCGTTGTTTGCGATTACTTCGTCGATGATGGCTTCGATCGCGGATGTGTCGGAGACCTGTTCAAAGCCTTTTTCGGCGATGATAGCAGGTGCAGGTTTGCCGGTCGCGAACATCTCTGCCATCACTTCCTTTGCCTGCGAATTCGAGATCTTGCCGGATTCGACCGTGGCGATCAGCTCGGCGAGGTCTTCGGCGGTCATTAGCGATTCTGATATTGCCTTGCCTGAGTTATTAAGTTCACGCGTTAATTCGCCGAGCATCCAATTTGCCGCGAGCTTTGGATTCGCCGAAATTCGAGCCGTCGTTTCGAAATATTCGGCTGTGTCCTTGTCCGATGTAAGCTGCGTCGCATCTGCCAGCGACATGCCGTACGTCGCCATGAATCGCTCCTGCATAGCGTCCGGCATCTCGGGCATTTGGGCCCGAACCGTTTCGATAAACTCGCTAGTTACGACCAGCGGCTGCAGGTCGGGCTCAGGAAAATATCGGTAATCGTGTGCGTCTTCTTTCGAACGCATCACACGCGTGCGGTCGTTCTTTTCGTCCCACAAACGCGTCTCTTGATTGACGCCTTCGCCCGATTCGTGAGCCTCGATCTGACGCTCGATCTCGTACTCGATCGCTTTCTGCATGAAGCGAACGGAGTTCAGATTCTTGAGCTCGACCTTGTTTCGGAATTCGGTCTCGCCGACCTTTCGCACAGAAACATTTGCTTCGCAGCGAAGGTTTCCCTTCTCCATATCAGCGTCGCTCGCACCGACCCATTGCAGCGCACGGCGAACGTGATTCACATAATCATAAGCCTGCCACGACGTGCGAAAATCAGGCGAAGTAACGATCTCGCCCAACGGCGTTCCGGCACGATTTAGGTCAACGTACGAATATTTGTCGGTATCAGGCAGCCCTTCGTGAACGTTCTTCCCTGCGTCTTCCTCGAGATGCATTCGCTGAATGTGGATCTCCATCGGCCGCCAATCGACAGGACGGCCATGCTCGTCGCGTTCGGCAGTCATTATCTTGAGCGTGCCGTTCGCCGAGAACGGTTTGTCGTATTGCGAGATCTGATAGCCTTTCGGCAGATCAGGATAAAAGTAATTTTTACGCGAAAAGATCGAGGTTTCCTGTATCTCAAGCCCCAACGCCAACGCCGCACGAGCGCCAAGCTCAACGACACGCTTGTTCAGCACAGGCAGTGCTCCCGGCAATCCCAAACACGTCGGACACGTATTCGAATTCGGCTCGCCGCCCGTCTCAACCGCACACGAACAAAAGATCTTAGTCTCCGTCGCAAGCTGCGTATGTATTTCCATGCCGATAACGGCTTCCCAACCCTGTTTCATAAATTAACGATTCGGTCTCACAAAAACCGGCTGCATCGGCGTTCGCGAGCCCGTTGGTATAAACATTCCGCCGGCGAAATAGCCTGGCTGGACGTATTCTCTGCTCCGCGTGTTATACCGCCAACCGTAGTTTGGATAGTAATAGTAGTAGATCGGAACGCCATTTGAGATGACGACCTGCGTCTGCGTCGGCTGCAGAGATCGGACTGCAAGACGGATCTCAGCCTCACGGCGTTCGCGATCGAGGCGTTCGTTTCGCAGACGTGTTGATAGCTCGGTCAACTCCTTCGCTGCCTGAGCATCTCGAGTAGCTCGCACTTCGGGCGACGGAAAACCAAGTCGAGCGTAATCTTCGCGCAACTCCCTTTCGGCGGCGATCCGCTTCTCGCGGTAAGCCGCAAGATCACTATTCGTAATAGTTTTGGTTTGCGAACTAGCCATTGCGGCACATGCAGCAATAAACACCACGCTGACGATCACATATCGCATTTCTATCACCTCGTAAGACCTATTCTATTCCATTCCGGTCTCAAATGTGAAAAAAGGTGCCGATCCATTAACAGATCGGCACCGTTGAGTTAGTAGGGGAAACTTTGACTATCTTACGTATGCGTTCGGAGTAGGGAGATCACCGGCCGTTCCGAATGGCACAGTATAGTTTCCTGCCTGCGTTCCATTGATAAACCAAGTAGAGTTGCTCGGCCTGAACACTGCCGCGTCGTTACTTCCGTCGCCGTCAAAATCGCCGACTGCCGGCACGTCCGTTAAGGTTCCAAACGGAAACGCATAGAACGACAGGTCTTCGCTCCGCAGCACGAACCAGTTCGCCGTTGACGGCCGCCAAAATGCAACGTCAGCCTTTCCGTCGCCTGTGTAATCGCCTTGCACGGTCTTGTCGCTCGATACTCCAAACGTAACTGCCAACAAGCCGGCGGACGACCGATTTAGCCACCATTGCCCGGCTGACGGCCTGTATATCGCGATGTCGGTCTTGTTATCGCCATCATAATCTGCCGCGACAGGCACGTCGCCGGCTGCTCCAAAGGTCGAGATCGTTGTGCCGCCGCTCGAATTATTAATGAACCACGTGAGCGTCGACGGACGAAAAACAGCGATGTCAGATTGGCCGTCTCCATCATAATCGCCGGGAACAGGAACATCGGTCGATATGCCGAACGGTGCGGCGTAAAATGAAAAGTTCTCGCTCCTCAGCACGTACCATTCGCCGGTTGAGGGGCGAAAGAACGCAACGTCAGTCTTACTATCGCCGGTATAGTCTGCCGGCACCATCTTGTCAGTCGCCGCACCAAATGTCGTCGCGATCGTTCCGGCGGTAGAGCGATTCAGCCACCACTGTCCCAGGCTTGGCCGATAGATCGATACATCGGCTTTCTCGTCGCCATCATAATCGAACGGAGCGTTCTTCGTGACGGTGTTGACTCTGGCAATTCCAATGTCGTCGTCACTGGCGGCGACTCCGGCGTTCCCAACGATCAGTAGCTTTCCATCAGGCTGCAATACTGACTCAGCGGCGAAATCGCCTCTTCCAAAGAAATCGATCGTCGTCTTGCCTGTACCGTTGAAGTTCAGGTCAAGTTCTCCCTCAGGCCGTAGCCTCGCAACTGCAAAATCATGATTTCCGGTTGTATTTGAGGTTCCGGTCATAAGCAGATAGCCATCAGATTGGATCTCGATACCGTTGCAAAGATCAAAGTTTCCCGTGCCGAATGCGAGAACGAGCTTTCCGGTCGTGTTAAAGCTCGTGTCCGGCGATCCATCAACTAGAAATCTAGCGATCCCAAAATCCTGTGCTCCACCCGAGGCACCTGACGATCCGACTATGACGAGCCTATTGTTCGCCTGTTGAGCGACATTGTAAGCCGTGTCCGGAAAGCCTGCCATGTCCAACGTAATGACACCATCATCGCTAAACGACATGTCGATCGCACCTGACGGCAACAATCGAGCAATGCCCCAATCGGCACCTGCGTTTCCTACCATCACGATCCGCTGATTATTCTGAAGCAGCCCGCCGAAAAGAGTGTCGCTTCCTGACGTAACAGGAACTGTGACGCGACCATCGCCGTCAAAAGTGGTGTCGAGAGAACCGTTGGTGTTGTATCGAACGGCGGCAAATTTCTGAGTAAAGCTAACCGGCAATCGCGTCCGACCGAGCACGAGATACTTTCCGTCAGCCTGTACGATGACCTTGGCAGCCGTGTCGATCTCGCTGGCAAAATCGGTCGTCACCTTTCCGTCGCCGTCGAATGTCGTATCAAGCGAGCCATTTGCGTTGTAACGTACAACCGCGATATCGGCGAATCCGCCGCCAATTACCGCATATCCAGCGACGAGTATCTTTCCATCCGGCAAGATGACCACGGAATATGCATCATCAGAATTCCCATCGAAATCAGTCGTTACCTTTCCATCGCCATCAAACGAAGTATCGAGACTGCCGTCACGGTTTAGCCGCATGACGACAAAATCTATCGACGAACTGTTTAATTGACCGACGACGACGATCTTTCCGTCGGGCTGTACGGCGATGTCGCGTCCGAAATCTGATGCCGTGGCCATCGTAGTCGCCAGGTTCGCCTTTCCATCACCGCTGAACGTGCGATCGACGCGGCCCGTAAGCCCGGCAAACATTGTCGCCGGAACCATGATAATTGCGAACAGAATAGTGAACGGTATTCGTAGTTTCTTTAGACTTTCTAACATTTTCGACTCCTTAATAATGGCGAATAAAGCTCTCGCTACTATTGGTGACGAAGATCGCAAAAGTATTTCAGAAACAAACTAAAGCCGACTGTAATGCTTCACGAGCACGGTCAAAAAAGGCCTTTTCGCGACGTTGCATCTATGATATACTCATCTATAGTCGCAATACCTGCGGCGGCTTGATCTTTGACATTTAAATACA
>JAEUQI010000038.1 GCA_016789145.1 Blastocatellia bacterium
TTTTCATTCAATCGCGAGTTGTACTTCATCGTGCATGAGCCCAACGGATACATGCCGAGATCGATCGAATAGTTCCACGTCGAGATACGCGTAAAGTGCCGAATAACATCGACCTCTGAAACTTCCGGCACGCCATCCAGATCGTCACTGCGACGCAATTCCGCCGGAACCGACTCGCTCGCGGGCACGTCCAATTTCGGCAAACGATAACCAACTCGCCCGGTCTGCGACCTCTCAAATATCAACGCCTCATTCTGCGTCGGATGTGATGTTACTTTCTTGATACTCATACAATTTATCTATGCTTTAGGCAATCCTTTTCTCGCCACGTCTTCGACGATGTTGCAGAAACGATCGAGTTCCCACAGTGTCGTGTAAACATTTGGCGTAATGCGAATGCCGCTGAATTCAGGGAATACGATCGGCGTCGTGAAGATCTTATGCTTCGACATTAGGTAGCCGCCGAGAGCGACCGGATCGATGCCGTCGATCTTGAAATTGGCGATGGCACACGATTGTTTCGGGTCGAACGACGTGTTGAAACCGACCTTTGGCACATCCTTTAGTTTGTTCATCCAATATCGCGAGAGATATCGCAGACGCTCTTCTTTACGCTTGCCGCCTATGGCGTTGTGAAACAGGATCGCCTCGCCGATCGCGAGCCGCATTGCCGCTGAGTGTGTGCCTATCTCCTCAAATTTACGAATGTCGTTTCGATTCTTATCCTCGGACGCCATCAATGCCCAGACCTTTGCGATCTTGTCTTTTTTGACGTAAAGCATGCCCGTGCCCTTCGGAGCGTAGAGCCATTTGTGTAACGACGTGCCGTAATAATCGCAACCGAGATCGTCGCGTTTGAAATCGAACTGGGCAAAAGCATGAGCACCGTCAACTATGGTCTCTATACCTTTTGCCCTGGCCATGTCGCAGATCTTTTTGACCGGCAATATCTGTCCGGTCAGATTTATCTGATGTGAAACAAGAATAAGCTTGGTCTTAGGCGTAACGGCACGTTCGAACGCCGTTGCGATATCGTCTACATTTTGCGGAGCGAGCGGTATTTTGATCAGATTAACTTTCAGCCCCTCGCGAAGCTCGCGTTGCTTGAGCGTCGTCAGCATTCGCGGATAATCTTGCGTCGTTGTCAGTATCTCATCGCCCGCCTTTAGATCGATGCCCATCAACAAGATCTCGAGCGATTCCGACGCGTTACGCGTAATTGCGATCTCTTCGGCGTCGCATCCAAAAACCTCGGCAAGGCCAGTTCTAACTGTTTCCGATTGGGGCTCAAGTATCTGCCACATCGTGTAAGCCGTCGCGTCTTCCTGCTGCCACGTGTAGCGAACGAACGCCTCGGTAACCATTCGCGGACTCGGACTAACGCCGCCGTTGTTGAGATTGATTATGCCGCGAGTTACTGAGAAAGCTTGCTGAATTGTCGCCCAATAATCTTCGTCGATCGCCGCCTCAATGGGAGAAAGATGCGAGATCCACTTTCCGGCGGCAACGACATTGCCGAACAGCCCCGCAACCGTCGCCGACGACAACGCCGCAAGGCCGAGGCCTTTGCCGGCGTTTGAGAGAAATGTTCGTCGATCGATATCGTTCATTTCGGCGCGGGATTGAATGCCTAATCTTTTCTAGCTTTTTGGTATTCGCTTACGGCTTCCTCGTCAACGATATACTTAACACTTTCCGCCCAGTGAGCGTTTGAACCGGATTTCTTGACGCCCGAGATCCAGTACTCATCGCCTGTTTCAAGATCGACGTGATTTCCTCGGACGCCTCGCGCTCGCTTCAACTTTCTGCCACGGTAATAGACCGTCAAGCCTGATTTCGAGAACTGAACGTAGCCGACACGAGCTACTGCTCCATCAATATCGCCGTCTTTGTTCTCGACATACATGATACGGCTGACTACGCCTCGATTTAGCTGGTTCCTCTTCATCGTCTCAGGCTATTTTACGAATGACGAATCGACTCGACCAGAAACTCGATCTGCTCACGCGAATTCGTCTCCGTCACACAGACCAGAAAATCGTTCTCATGCCCGCCGTAGTACTTCGACAGAGCTAGACCGCCTACGATGCCTTTTTCGCGGACTGATTCGAGAATTTCCGTTGCCGGGCGTGGGCCGCGGACTACGAATTCGTTGAATGTTGGCGACGAGAAGGGAATCGAGTAGCCTTCGATCGCGGCGATCTGCGACTTAGCATAGGCGGCTTTTTGGGCGTTCTGCTCGGCGACTTCTTGCAGGCCTTTTTTGCCCATCGTTTCCATGTAGATCGTGGCAACGAGAGCGATGAGGCCTTGGTTCGTACAGATGTTCGAGGTCGCTTTTTCTCGGCGAATATGTTGCTCGCGAGTCGACAGCGTCAGCACAAATCCACGATTGCCATTCTTGTCATACGCGATGCCACACAATCGTCCCGGCATCTGTCGAATGTACTTTTCCTGCGTCGCAAACAGCCCAAGATGCGGCCCGCCAAAGCTGGTCGGCACGCCCCAAGACTGGCCTTCGCCGACGACAATGTCAGCACCACATTCGCCCGGCGTTTTGAGTAAACCGAACGAAATTGCCTCCGTGACGACAACGATCAGCAACGCACCGACAGCGTGAGCAGCATCGGCGAGGGCCTTGACGTCTTCGATACAGCCAAAGAAATTCGGTGATTGGATCACGAGAGCCGCAGTCTTGTCATCAAGAGCCGAAGTGTCCGCCAATCTTCCCGTCGACGCATCGTACGCAGCTTCGACAATGTCTGCCGAACCGTGCTGCGTATAAGTTCTCGCAACTTCGCGATACTCAGGATGAACCGAAGTTGCGACGACGATCTTGTCGCGACGCGTGACTCGTTGCGCCATCAGATACGCCTCGGCCATCGCGGTCGAGCCGTCGTACATCGACGCGTTCGCGACCTCCATTCCGGTCAACTGGCAGACAAGCGTTTGAAATTCGAAGATGTATTGCAGCGTGCCCTGCGAGATCTCGGGCTGATACGGCGTGTAGCTCGTAAAGAATTCGCTTCGTTGGATCAGATGATCGACGACGGTCGGCGAATAGTGCGAATAAACGCCGGCGCCTAGAAACGAAGGCTTCGTCGTCGCGGTGTTCTTCGCCGCCATTCCTTCCATCGCGGCGATGACTTCGCTCTCGGCAAGCGGATCTGTAACGTTCAATTTTCGTCCAAGCTGTACATCGGCGGGAATCGAGCGAAACAGCTCGTCGGCGTTCGACAGGCCGACAAACTCAAGCATCTCGGCACGTTCTTCGGGTGAATTTGGTATGTATCTCATTGATCAGTGGTCAGTGGACAGTGGACAGTTGGCAGCATTGGAGCATGATAATGTCCGGTTACCGACCACTGTCCACCGACCACTATTTTTCAGGCACTTGCCTCTAAATATTCTTCGTACTCAGCGGCTGAGAGCATCGCGTCGGCTTCGCCTGGATTGTCCATTTTTACTTTGACCATCCAGCCGGTTGTGTAGGGCTCGTTGTTTACGGCTTCGGGCGTGTCGTTGAGGCCGTCGTTTACCTCGGCAACTTCGCCGCCCACGGGCGTGAAGAGCTCGGAAACAGCCTTGACCGATTCGACCGAACCGAACGCCTCATGCGCGGCAAATTTATCGCCAACACGCGGCATATCGATGTAAACAACGTCGCCGAGCGAGTGTTGAGCGTAATCGGTAATGCCGATCGTCGCGATATCGCCGTTGACCTCGACCCATTCGTGGTCTTTGCTGTAACGTAGGTTTTCTGGAATGTTTGACATAGTAATAGTAGTAACTGATCTAAACCTAAATTGCGTAAAGCTCAAGGAATCCGCATTTTTCGCATCTCAAGCCGCGAAGTTCGCGACGCTGTTCGCCGCTGACATCGATGTTGTGGCCTTTGATTCCGAGCAATGAGGCTTGTTTTGGTTCGCCATCGACCCAAGCCAGCTTCATAAAATAATGCTCGGCCTTGTCGGCGGCGTAGCCCTTTACCATTGCACCGCCGCATTTCGGACAATTGTAGCGAATATCGCTCATCTCGCCTTACTTTTGTCGCTTATAGAACGGCGTCGGCACAACGACCGCAGAAACATGTTTGCCTCTAATATCAATTTTAATTTCTTGCCCAACATTTGCAAACTCAGGCGGTAAAAACGCGAGGCCGATGTTCTTTTTTAGGAACGGAGCCGGCGAACCGCTGGTCACGACGCCGACTTTTTCATCGCCGACATAAACATCGTAGCCGTCGCGGCCGATGCCGGGCTCGGTCATTTCGAATCCTGCGATCTTGCGTGTCAATCCGGCTTCTTTTTGCGCAACTAGCTTGTCGCTGCCAACAAAACCGCCTTCTTTCGCTGGTTTTGTGATCCAGCCGAGGCCTGCTTCGTAGGTCGAGATATCATCGCCGAGTTCGTGGCCGTACAAAGACATCGCCGCTTCTAGTCTTAATGTATTACGAGCAGCCAATCCGCACGGCAAGATGCCGCCGTCTTCGCCAAAATTGCCTGCGTCGAGCATTTTGTTCCACAATTGCTCGGCAAATTCGGGTGCTGCGTAAACCTCGAAACCATCTTCGCCCGTGTAGCCTGTACGCGAGATGATCGCGTCAACACCGTCGACCTGGCCGGTCGTGAAATGGTAATACTTGATCGCGGAAAGGTCCGTTTCGGTCAGCGTTTGCAGCATTTCGGTGGCTTTTGGGCCCTGAATTGCGATCTGGCAATACTCCGCCGAAGCGTTTCTCATGCCGAGATCGTCGTGTTCCGAATGATGCGACTTTATCCAGTCCCAATCCTTCTCGGTCGTGCCTGCGTTCACCACTAACAACAGTTTCTCCGGCCCAAAACGGTAAACGAGCAGGTCATCAACGGTTCCGCCTTCGCGATTTGGCAATGCAGAATAGTGAGCCTGGCCATCGACGAGCTTGGTCACGTCGTTGGTCGTGATCCTATTGACGAACGGAATAGCGTCCGGCCCCTCGACCCAGATCTCGCCCATGTGCGACACATCAAACAGCCCCGCGACCGTCCTGCAACGCATATGTTCCTCAATAACACCGGCCCGATACTGCACCGGCATATCCCAACCCCCAAAATCCACCATCTTCCCGCCCATCTCCCGATGCACAGCATTCAACGGCGTCTTCTTCAATTCAGTTTCTGACATATTACTCACGAGTTTAATGGAGTGAACAAAGAGGCACAAGCCCGCACGTAGGAACGAAGTAAGGGCGTTACATTCAACCAAGCTAGAACGGCGGCTGCCGAACCGTCACGGCATTCGCCGATACTCCGAACTAAGTGTAACGCCCTTACTCCGAAGACTTCGTGCGGGCTTGTGCCGTTTGCCCGCAAGTTTAATTGAGCAGGATAGCTGGCACAAGCCGAACTTCGCAATCGGTGTTCTTCGGCTATGCCGTGATCGCAGTGCGGTCGTGGCTGTGCCCGACCGTTAGCGGTGCCGATCAACCCGCGGAGCCAGGCCCTCGCTGGTTTCGGCGAGGGCAACTGGCGACAACGCGGTTTTGTCGGCGGACTAAAGCCGCCTCCGAGAGTTAATGAGGCATTCGACGGTCAGGCGAGCCTGACCACACTGCTATCGCGGCGGAGCCGTCTTAAAACTCCCCTCCTTACAAAGGAGGGGTGGCGTCAGCCGCTTTGGGCTGATGGCGGGGTGGTTCTTTGTTGGGGATAATGCGACATAATATTCACCGCGATCTCGGTGTTGCGGAGCGTGGTGTACGCGAACTTGCGTGGCGCCGTGACAGAGAACCACCCCGTCCGCCGAAGCGGCGTCCACCCCTCCTTAGTAAGGAGGGGAGTTTTTTTATCTATTCCCGTCTCGGCAGCCAGTGGTTGTTGCTAATGGTTTCGTTTTGGGTGCCGTACATTGTTCGGTGGTGGCGGCGGACGTGGCCTGAGCGTTTGCAGACTGTGTACCAGACGGCGCGGCGGTTGTCGTTTTCCGAGCGTGATTCGACAAAGAGTCGGTTGCCGTATTCGTCCGTTTCGCTTTCGAGGTCGTAGATCGAACGCCGCCCCAGCCCGGCGGCAAAGGGCACCTGCGTCGGGTCTATTCGCTGATACCATGGTAGATCTGTCTTGTCTGGGGCGTCCTCGAAATAGGAGTCTTCGGGCGTGATGTCGATAACGCCATTGTCGGAGGCAAACTCCTTTTCGGGCTCAGGTTGGGCTTTGGGTTTCAGGCTTTCGAGCCGTTCGACTTCCTCTTGAATGGACGGCGTCCATCGTCGCACAAGCCTGAACGCCTGTGATTTCGAGATGCCCATGACATGTGCGATCTGGTTGTAGCTAAAGCCGTTCGATCTAAAAACCGCCGCGAAATTTATCTTGTGACAAAGGTCGCCGTCGAGCTTTGGCTGAAATCTCGGGTCAAAGTACATACCCAAGAAGCCATTTTCCTGTTGAAAGATCGTACATTCGACCGCATTCTTGCTGTCCCAAACGATCTTTGCGGTCTGTGTGCGAAACTGGATCAGTTTCACCAGGCCATTGTTCAAACAGCTCAGGCCAAACACGCTGTCTGCCACGCTGCATAGGATGCGCGAACGCCTCAGGTCGGCTTCGGTCGCCTCCAGGCCGCGTCTGTTCGGCATCGAATCGGCCAATACGAGGATCGAAACTCCCGTTCGCTGCGACAAACGTTTCATTTCACGCATTATTCGCAAACTGTCGAACGTGCCGTCATCAGTACGCATCACGGCCGACAGATCGTCGATCACGACAACCTCATAGCCGCAAAGCCGAACGGCCCTCGTCACCCAAGAGACAAGGTCTTCGTCAAACTTAGGACAGCCTCTGTGGAAACGCTCCGCGAATCGATAAGGCGAAGGTTTGCCGCCGTTCTCGTTCTCAGGCGTGTAACGACGCTGGAATTGTACGGCGCTAAGGTTAAGATCGACATAAAGCACTTTGTGCCGTCGCTTCGCCATTACGAAGCCATCGATCGGCTTTCCGCGTGCCAACGCCTCGGCTATCTGCGTCGCCAGCACGCTCTTTCCGCCGCCTGCCTCACCAAATAGCAGAGCAACCTCGCCGCCCTGCCAAAACGCATCGAACAACGGCGGCCGCGCCTTTTGCCGCAACGCCTCAGCGATCACATCATTCGCGCTTCGCGGCATTTCAAAAGTACTGTCGTCGCTACTTACTTCGGTCTCTGTGTAAACTTCGCTCTTCATAGAAAATCCTTGACATATCGTACGATCGGATAGATAATTACAATGTACGTTATATGATATATCGTATCACAGATAAAACGTCAGTCAAGTATTTTTTTTGAAATTGGCAGAAATCAGCAGTTCTTTGACAATAAGTGTAATGGTTACAACAGGTTAAGCGTTCCACAAACCGCTGGAACGGTCGTGGAACGGTTGATGAAACAAAAGTAGTTTTCAGGTCCTAATTCTTCTTGTGCTTTTTCGGTTCAGGAGGCGGGAGTTATCGAAATTCAGCAAGCATAGTACTGCAGGGTCTCGGTGAGATGGTTGCTACCTCATTGGTATGGGCCACTTTTCGATCAGCAGATTCTGTCACTTGGTACTCGTAATCTGAGCAAGAATTCGGAACATATGATCTTCCGTTAAATCGATACTTGACCTGGCCGCCGGAGTTCCAGCTTCCGTGATCTCTCGTCCAAATGTCAGAGTACCCGAGATTACGCTTCGCCGAAACTCCAAAGAGCTGAGTCATGTTTCGGTCGCGAAAGATCTGTTTTGCTTGTTTTCCAGATCTTTGAAAAATAAATAATTGGCAATTTCCGGTCATCGAACACTGGGTCTTGATCGCAAGTTCCATCTGGGAATCACCGTTAACATCAATTTCGCTAAGCGAAATATTTGCTCCACTGAATGCCTTAGCTAGTTTCAGAGTTTCGGAACAGTAAATATCCTCGTTGAAACGAACTCCAGCTAGCCAAGCCTTTAGAACCGGCTTGAAGTTCGTCTCACCGGTTTCGTCGCCGCAAGTATAAGTATGCCTCTCGTTACTAGCATCGAAATCGAAATCAAGATTGCCAGGCTCCTCGATATTCGTGAGAACAAGAGCTTTTCCGGTAGATTCGTTTACGCTAAACACGTTGAAAATCCCAACGCCAAGGAAAAGCGAGGTGAAAAAGATAAGAATGTTGTAAGAAATGCTTCGCATCAATTCTTAACTCTTCTTCGGCTTTTTCGGTTCAGGTGGCGGGAGTTTGGCGGCGCCGGCGGTGATGTCTTCTAGGTCTTCGAGAATTCGCTCGGCGATGCGTTGAGTTTCTTTGTCGGTCGAGGTTTCCAATTCCTTTTCGACAACCGGTTTGTAGCGAGCGGCGGCATCCGCGAGAGTTCGTACGGCGGTTGGGAACATCTCTTTGAAAGTTCGCGGCTTCTTTTCCTCGGGATCGGGCAAGATGGCGGCGTCGGGGCGTTCGCTGAGATTGTCGATGTCGGAGATGGCTTTATCAATGAGTTTATTGATGTCACGCAGTAACTCGATACGTTCACCTGCTGGCAATGGACCCCAGATGTCTTTCTCTTTCTTACTTGCCCACGGCGATCGGACGTCGATATTCAATACCTTGAACCGGCGATCGATCATACGAACGATAACTTCGACTCGAAGGTCGATCTCCTGAGCCTCGCGAATGATCTCGACTTCCTCGGCGGTCATGTAATCGCGAGACTGAGCCGAAGCGGGCGCAGAAAGGAAAAAGGAAAAAGGAATAAGGAAAAATGCAAGAACAAGAAACGTGCGTAGTTGCTTACGATCAAAAATACCGAGAGTCATGGTGGTTATAGCTTTTTCCTTTTTCCTTCTTCCTTTCGCCTTTGCTTAGTTGCCGCCAAACAGAGGTTCGATGGCTTTGGTGCGAGTTTCGCGGACATTTTTTATGAGTCGAAAGACATACGGCTCAAATCGGGCAGGAAGATCTCGCCGTATCAGCTCCAACCGCGGAGCAAAGGCGCGCAGTCCGATCTCGTATTTCTTGAATGCGTCCCGGATCTTGCCGCTGCCGGTATCGCGGCGGATGAGGAAATCGAGGGTGTTGTCCATTACGAAGTGGAAAGAACCGAGTTCGCGAAAAGCAGACTCCCAAGTTTCGTTGGTAATGCCTGTTTCACTTGCCTTGAGGAAACCGTCCATAAGAGCCAGCGCGTATTCGACGCGTTTCTTCTCGTCGGTCTCACCGAGCAGCTTCTCTTTGACGTCCTTAGGCAATATACGAGCAGGCGGCGGCACAGAATCAAGGGTCTCGGGCTGTGCCGTGACAGGAGAAAGGTAAAAGGAGAAAGGTAAGAGCAAAAGTATGAGAAGACGTAAAACCAACTGAGAAGCGTTCTGGCTTCTTCCTTTTAACTTTTGCCTTGTTCCTATTCTCACTTCCTCTTCATCTCCTTGATCTGCTTCTCAAGAGAAGGTAATCGAAGCTGGACCTTTTCGATCTCGAGCTGATTCTTTGAGGGGTCGGCTAATTTTATGAACTGTTGATAATTTGCCATAGCATCGACGTATTCTGCAAGCTGATCGTGCGATACTGCAAGCAAAAAATAGCCGATCGGGCGTTCTGGATACTTATTTACTATCCATGAATATTCGTCCCGTGCCTCAGCGTACCGCTTCAATTGATACAACGAGGTGGCGTAGTTAACGCGAACAGAGGAATTATCAGGCACCAACGCCTTCAGCTTCGACAGAATGACGACGGCGAGGTCATGGCGCTTAGCCTGGACCAATGCTCCGGCATAACCGATCGCATGGTCGATATTGTCAGGCTCAACTTCGTTAGCACGGCGGCAATATTCCAGTGCCTTGTCCGGAGCTTCGACTCTGTACAGCTTGCACAAACTGCCGAGAGCGGCGGCATTCTTAGGATCGCTTGCTATGACGTTTTCGAGTTCCGCTTTGCCTCGCTTACGGATCGTGCTTATTGTCGTACGAAGCGAATCAGCACCTCGCAACGGTGCTTTGATCTGGTCGAGGTTGGCCGAGGCTTCGACGAAGTTGCCCTCAGCGGCCGCGAGTTTGGCTTTGATCAGATAAGTTTGCGGATCGGTCGATGCAAGTTTGCTCAGGGCGTCGACAAAATTTCGAGCCTGCTCGATATCATTATCGGCGATAGCCAGCTCAGCGGCCAGACGCAATGCGGAGAGATTCTTGGTGTCGGCTAGGGCGTTCTTGATCGAGTTACGCGCGGACTTTCGTTCGCCTAGAGCATTCTCAAGACCCGCACGTGCACTCCAGATCGATGATGGCAATTTCATCTTTCCGTCAGTCACGCTGCGAACCTTTGCGAGTAGTTCGGATAACAATGTACGCGACGAATTACTGTTTAACAAAAGATCGACGAGCGCCGCGTACGCAGGGAAGTTGTTTGCATCAATGTCGATAGCGTTTCGCAACACGCGATCCGCTTCTTTAAATATGTCGCCACCGCTGTTGCCATCGGTCGGTATTGTCGCGAGATGTTTGCGAACCAAAGTCTCGCCCAGCATGGCAAGTGCAAGCGACCAGTCGGCTTTCTGCTCGATCGCTTTTCTGAAGGCAGTTTCAGCGTCGCCTATATTATTAAGTGTGAGGTACGCGGTGCCCTTCTGATATTCAGCCTCAGGAAATGCCTCGGTCAGCGAGATGGCTTTGTCATACAGTTTGATCGCGCCGAGCAGATCGCCCTTCTCGTGAAGGTCCTGGGCTTGATTGAAAATAGCAACAGGATCCTCGGCCGGCGGGTCGTCATCTTGAGCAAGGGAGGTTGAGCCGACAAAGTGCAACGCCAGAATTACTAGGGCAACAGCGAAAAAGTTGCGAGATAAGTTGAGATTTCGGTCGAAATACATCGTATTTGCTTCGGCTTAGATTAACATCGCGTCGACCATAATTCTATGGATCTAAACTTTGATGCGGTCAGATGGCAATTGGTTATACCATCAACGAAGATGGATTTGATTTAACCTTTTACAGTAAGTTAAGATTTTGGTTCGCATTTTGGCGAAAAACCGTCCATCAATGGCGTTCGACACATCCGAAATTTTGATGCAGCCCAAACACGACGCGTGCGCCGAAAAAGAGGCGTCTCTTCGCACACTATTGCGAAGCCTTGGCTCCGCAGTGATCGCTTTCTCGGGCGGCGTCGATAGTACGTATCTTGCGGCAGTAGCAAAAGAAGAACTCGGAGAAGAGGCTTTGTGCGTTCTCGGGCTTTCCGCCAGCGTCTCACAATACCAACGCGAAGAAGCGTTGCGGATCGCTCAAGAACTGCAACTAAATTTTGAGACCATAAATACCGATGAACTCTCCGACCCAAATTACGCAGCGAATCCAACGAATCGCTGCTATTTTTGTAAGTCGGAGTTATTCGGCAAACTGAAGGCCTTTGCGGTCGAACGCGGCATCGATCATATTCTTGACGGCACAAACTTTGATGACCTCAGCGGGCATCGTCCCGGAATGGTAGCCGGCGACGAGAAAAATGTGGTCAGCCCGCTCGCGGATGTTGGAATGACGAAGAGCGATGTTCGTGAATTGACGAAACGCCTTGGTGTGTCTGGTTTCGACAGGCCTGCGAGCCCGTGCCTTGCCTCGCGGGTTGCCTACGGTGTGCCGGTTACGATAGAGCGTCTCGCCCGGATCGAGCAAAGCGAACATAATATAAGGAGTCTCGGTTTTAGTGAATTTCGAGTTCGAGACCGCGGCGATCATGCATCGGTCGAGATCGCTGTCGGTGAAGCTGTCGTGAATAAGGCAGCCGTCATTTCGGGCGTTGAACTCTCGGGTTTTGATCTTGTCGACATAGATCCGCGCGGTTTTCGCTCGGGTTCGATGAATGAAGTTCTGTGAGATAGTTTTTGATACCTATATAAATAGGAGTTAGTTAAATAAAATGGCAAATCCGATGGCCGATGAAAACCGGCGTTTTAAGGGCAGCGATGAAAAGAATCCATTCGAAGCAATGAGTGAACGATTCGATCGTGCTGCAAAACTTTTGGGGCTCGACGAAGATCTGTACGCAGTGATGCGTGTGCCGAGTCGGGAGATAAAGGTGTACATTCCCGTAAAGATGGATACGGGACACATCAAAGTATTCGAAGGCTACCGTGTTCAGCACAACTTTGCTCGCGGACCGGCAAAGGGAGGCATTCGATATGCTCCGGACGTTTCGCTGGACGAGGTGAAAGCGCTTTCAGCTTGGATGACCTGGAAATGCGCGGTCGTCAATGTTCCTTTCGGTGGCGGTAAAGGCGGCATCATCTGCGATCCGCATCAAATGTCGATTGGTGAGCTTGAGCGTCTAACACGTCGCTACACGTCGGAGTTGATCGATTTCATCGGCCCGGACAAGGACGTGCCTGCTCCGGACATGAACACCAACGAACAGACAATGGCGTGGATCATGGACACGTATTCAATGCATATGCGCCATACGGTCAACGCAGTTGTGACAGGAAAGCCGGTTGCTCTCGGCGGCTCGCTTGGCAGGCGCGAGGCGACAGGCCGCGGCGTAATGATCTGCGTCAATGAGGCCATCAAGCGTCTCGGACAAACGCCCGAAAAGACGACGGTCGTGGTCCAGGGAAGTGGTAACGTCGGTGGTATAGGTGCCGAACTAATGCATGCGGCCGGCTACAAGGTTGTTGCGATCTCTGATATTGGCAGTGCGATCTACAACCCGAATGGCCTGAACATACCGCATGTGCTCGAATACCTTGCACAGAATCGTTCGCTCGAGGGGTATCCTGACGTTGAACATATGGACAACAAGTCGCTGCTTGAGATCGAGTGTGACGTGTTGGCTCCGTGTGCTACCGAGAATCAGATCACCTCGGAAAATGCAGAGCGTATTCGCTGCAAGATCCTTGCTGAGGGTGCGAATGGCCCCACCACTCCAAAGGCCGACAAGATACTCCATGACAAAGGCATCTTTGTCATACCGGACATCTTGGCTAATGCCGGCGGCGTAACGGTTTCGTATTTTGAATGGGTCCAGGATCGCATGGGATACTTCTGGTCCGAGGCCGAGGTCAATCAACGACTCGAAGAAAAGATGGTGGCGAGCTTCAATGAGCTTGTGCATTATGCTGAAAAACACAATGTTGATTCGCGTACTGCGGCATACATGATGGCTATAGATCGAGTTGCATATGATACGAGAATGCGTGGCATTTATGCCTAGCCTCAATTGCTTGGCATCGAAATTCGCTTGATTTTCATCTGATTGTGCGTTATTCTCGGTGTCGGAAGTTGTTTTGCTGAGCTGCGATGTTCGCGGGAATCAGCGGCAAATTTCGATTTACGACAATTTTTTGTTTTTGTATTTAGACGTTTTTCTATTCAATTAGGTTTGGAATGTCTCAATACGTGTGTAATACTTAGGTAGTTAAGTGTAGAGTTCCGGAATTGTCTGGGATCTCGATGACTACAATTTGAACTTAGATTCTTTATTTTCGGCGGAGGAATGTGATGAAATTCGCAAACAAGGCGTTCGTATTGACGCTCTTAATGCTTACGCTAGTTTTTACTGCGGTAGCACAAAAAAATCTCAAGCCAGCCAGCGACCCTAGGAACACGGCACCGACCGTGGGCACCGGCGGTCCTTATGGCGGCCCAACAGGACTATTTACCGTTTATGACGGCTCGACACTCAGAAGAGGCGAGTACACCTTGAGTGGTGCTCTCAGCAACTGGGATCGCGATCCGGGCAACGTGGACTTTACGGCAATGCCGCTCAGCTTCCAGGTTGGACTTTCGGATAACGTTGAGTTGTTCTTCGAAACTGAAGGCTTTCGTCAGGTAAAGGTCAATTCGCGACGCAACTTGTCCGGCAGCTATGCTCAGAACACGCAGTTCGTGACGACGTCCGGTCTGCAGGTTCTGCCTGCTATCGTGATGGCTCCTCAGGGGCCGGGAACGAGCCAGTTTCCGGGCCGTGCGATATTTCGTCCGCAGGGAGCTCCATGGGTTCAGTTTCCATTCTCAGGTGGCAACGCAGGAACCTATGGCCTAGTTCCGCCGTTCTTCTCGGGTCCGATCTTCGGTTTTGGTGCTAACACCAATGCCCAACTTGGACCACCACGCGCCGGCGGCAATGGTGCTGACAACTTCCCGGGCATTGGTTCGGTTTACGGCAGTATTCTTCCGGGTATCGTCCTCGCGACTGTTCCGCTTACGAACAATGCAGGTGCTGCGATCGGTACGGCTCCTAGCGTATTTACGCTGGCCCCGACCTACGTTGCAGACGCTCCGTTCATGAGCCGCAGCTTTGGCGAATCCTCGTTCAGCAACCAAACGGTGGGCATCAAATGGCGTTTTAATAACGTCATGAAGCCGATCAGCTACGGTGTTGTGCTTGCGTACCGATGGTATGGCGACAACGGTAGCGATTTTGCCGGTTATAACATGCTGCAGCGTGGTGCTGGTCCGGGTGGAAACCGTGGCGACATCAGCGTCACCGCATTTGCGGATGCACGTTTGGCAAAATGGGCAAACCTTTCAGCTAACGTAGGCTTTATGTATGCGGCTGATGCTAAGGGTGAGTTCCCGGGCGGAACGTTTACGCTTCTTGATCGTCCGAATGAACTTCAGGCTGCGGTCGGTGTTGACTTCCCGGTTAACAAGTTCTTCCAGCCTATCGTTGAGTTCCGCACAACACAGTATGTTGGTGGACGTACTCCGAACGCACTCGAGCAGAATCCAATGGATGCTCTCGCAGGTGCACGTATCTTCATCCGTCGTTGGGTTGGTTTTGGTTTGGGCTATCGCTACAACATTAACCAGCAGGACGGCAGCAGCTTTGACGGTACGACTCGGTTCACGACCAACGTGCTTGTTCCTTGCTCGCCGGGCAACACGGCTTGCCAGCCTGTTACCTTGGCAAACAGCTTTACTGGTGTTCCTAACGGCTTCCAGCCGTCAACGGACCCGCATGGTTACATCTTCCAGTTCTTTGTCGGACGACGTAACAAGCGTCAGGACGCTATGGTTAATGACCCTGCGAATGTAACCGGTTTGAATCTTGGTGCTACCAAGATCACGCTTGGCTGCCCTCCAGGAAAACGTTCGACTTCGAATGGTTGTAACGACAATCGTACGGTTAGCGTTGCAACATCGACAAGCGATAAGGAAAATGATCCGCTTACCTATAACTACACCGTCACCGGTGGACGTATTGTGGGTAGCGGTGCAAACGTTAGCTGGGATCTGAGCGGTGCCGGAAAGGGAACCTACACGATCACGGCAGCAGTCGACGATGGTTGCGGTGTATGCGGCAAGACCGAAACACGCACGGTAACCGTTGAAGAATGTACGGATTGTAAAGAAGTTTGCTCGTGCCCAACCGCTTCGGTTGACGGTCCGTCGGGATTGGTTCAGGCAGGCAGCATGATGACCTTTACGGCGTCGGTTGGCGGTAGCGGTGCTAACTCGTACAACTGGACGGTTTCGTCTGGTGAGATCAGCAGCGGTCAAGGCACGTCGAGCATCATGGTAGATACGAGGGGTCAAGAAGGCCGTACGATCACAGCAACGGTTGAGTGGAAGGGCGATGAAGCTTGCAACTGCGGTGGTACCGCTAGTGCTTCGGGCGAAGTTGCTCCTCCTATTCAGGGACCAGAGCTAGTCGATGAATTCGGTCCCCAGAAGGACGACGAAGTTAAGGTTCGTGTAGATAACTTCTACATCCGCCTAAACAACGATCCTTCGGCTCGTGGTTACATCATCAACTACGGAACTGCAGCTCAGCTCCGTGCACGCCGTGCTCAGTTGATGCGTGCGATCAACCGTCCCGGTGCAGGCCACGACGCCAGCCGCGTGACGATCGTTGATTCGACGACCAGCGGACCAGTGAACACTAAGTTCTACGTGGTTCCTGCAGGTGCAACGAATCCTAATCCGTAATCGCTTCGCCGCAGGGCGAACATAACTTAGCGGCCACAGGTTACATCCGCAACCTGTGGTCGCTTTTTATTCTCAAAAGTTGCTTTCATTTCGCGCCCGAATTCGGTAGAATTAAGTCATTGGCGGCGCTCAGCCAACTTACTCAATTTGTTCAGTCAACCGGCATTTGCAGATCGTGCATCTAATGAGTCAGCCGGTCCCTCCCTAACTACACGGATACGATAAAGATATGATCTATAGATTTAACGCAGAAGCAGATCGAAGTTTATTTGCAACAGCAATCGCTTTCGTACTTGTGCTGGTAATGGTTTCGCCGACTATTGCAATTGGGTCTGGCGATCCGACCACAACGGGCGAACCCGCTAAGTTTGAGAGTTGGGCAGTTGTAGGGCCTGACGGCGGCGATGTTCGCACCGTTGCGATCGACCCGCGAGATGCCGACCGGCTGTATATTTCGACCCTCGATGGCCAGATCCATACCTCCGGCAACGGCGGCAAGACTTGGCGTCTATTAGTAAATCTGAATCAACCGGAGTTGGTGATAGATGACCTTTTCGTCGATTCGCAAGATTCAAAGATCATCTACGCATCCGGACACCGACACAAAGGCCCGGGCGGATTCTTCCGTTCGGTTGATGGCGGCCTTACATGGAAAGAGTCTAAGGAACTCCGAAAAGAGTCGATCCATGCTCTAACTCAGTCTACTGCCGACCCGAATGTGCTGCTTGCCGGTGCAGTTACCGGAGTCTGGATATCAAAGAATAAGGGGGCCGACTGGGAACGGATCAATTCGCCGACCAATCCGATCAATATCGACTCGCTAGCGACCGATCCGCGCAATACGACTACGCTCTATGCCGGAACGTGGTGGCGAGCATACAAGTCGACCGACGCCGGCAAGAACTGGCGGCTTATTCGCGACGGCATGATCGACGATTCTGATGTGTTCGCGATGAAGGTCGATTCGGCAAACCCCGAACATATCATCTCATCAGCCTGCAGCGGGATCTACGAATCATTCAATGGCGGTGAGAAATGGTCGAAGATACAGGGAATCCCGTCACAGTCTCGTCGCACGCGAGATATCCTTAAGCATCCGTCGATCCCGACGAATTATTACGCAGCCACTACCGAAGGATTCTGGATGTCAACAAACGCCGGCAAATCGTGGGCAATGACCACGCCTCGGTCGCTCGAGATCAATTCGATCGCCGTGCATCCTACAAAGCCGGAGCGTGTTTTCATCGGGACGAACAACTATGGCGTAATGGTCTCAAACGACGCAGGTCGTACATTCGCTCAAACGAACACGAGCTTTACAAGCCGCTTTACCTACACTGTCGTTGCGGATCGCCTTCAGCCCTCGCGTATGTATGCGGCAACGAAGAACGTGGCAACCGGCGGCGGATTCGTATTTGTAAGCACCGACAGCGGCGCGACGTGGACGCCGGCTCGAAGCATCGATCCGACAAGGATATCGCCATTTGCGTTCCTTCAGGACCGCACCAACGCTAACTTGATCTATTTGGGAACGAATAAAGGCCTCTATCGTTCATTCGATCGCGGCGTTTCATGGTCCGCAGTTCCTGTTGGCAAAAAGCCAGCGGCAGTTCCGGTCAAGAAAACACCTGCTAAGAAAGGTGCGGCAAAACCGGTTGTAGCCGCAGCTCCTGCGGTCAAATGGGTGTCGGGTATCTCGGAGCAGATCAAAACGCTAGCCTTTACCGAAGACGGCAAGAATGGCCTGATCGCCGGTACTGATAAGGGACTGTTCCGCACCTACGACATCGCAAAGGGATGGGAAAAGCTCAACCTCGGATCTGGCATTAGCGAGAACATTTTCGCGGCTCACGTCCCGGTCGGCCAGCCTGATACGATTTGGATCGGTACAGCGACGTCCGGAGTTCTGGTTTCGAGAGACGCTGGCAAAACCTGGAAAAAGGCTGGCGGTGCCGCCGAAGGTGCGCCGATCAGCTCGATCACGAGTGACCCAAAGCGCCCTGACTATGTCTACGTAGGCACATCGCAGACATTCTTCTTGACACGTAATGGCGGTGCTACTTGGACACGACGCGGAGGCGGGCTTCCGGTCGGTAACTTTACCAGTATCGCCGTTAACCCTGACAATACCGACGAGATCATTGTTTCAAGTTCTTATGATCTAACGGGCGGTATCTATATCTCGACCGATGCCGGCGACAAATGGAAGCGCATCGACGATAAGGAATGGCTATTGCCAAGCCGTCGCGTTTGGGCGGTGACATTCGATCCGCGCGACACTAATCGTATCTTTGCAGCTACACATTCGTCCGGTGTTTATAAGATCGAACGTAGAGCAATGGCTGCCGGGAATTCTACGGCAGATGAACGGCCTCGTGTCGCGAATAACTGATACGGATCCGAACTATTGATAAACGGACGGTGCCTCGGTGCCGTCCTTTTGTTTTGCGCGTTGGGAAACTATAATTCTCTTATAAACAGAGGAGCCCCAGATTTGAACGAAGCCAGCGTTGGAACCAAACCGACTGATAGATCGCGGCCGACGCTGACGCGGATTCCTTTCTCTGTGATCCCGGGACAATCACAGCTTTTCCTTGACCATCTCAGTGGCTCGCCAAGTCTTGCAAAATACTTTCCGAACTACTCTCCCGATGTCGCTTCGCTCGCTAGATCCTCTTCAGACGTGCTAGCTCAATATTCAACTGATCGAAGCGCTATTTGCGATGCACTCGTCGATATAAATCGTATTGCCGGAGCCGGAGAGAAAGCATTCACGAACATTGATCGACTTCGCGGATCGGACGCTGTCGCCGTGCTGACGGGGCAGCAGGCTGGCCTCTTCACAGGACCTTTGTATACGGTCTACAAAGCGATGACGGCAATCAAGTTCGCCGAGCATTTGACCGAGTTAGGCGTTAATGCGGTGCCAATATTCTGGGCAGCGACCGAGGATCACGATCTCGAGGAGGTGTCTTGGGCATCCGTGATCGGCGAAGGCGACGTCATTGCAAGGGCTCGATATGATGGTAAACCAGTCATCGATGGAGCACCGGTCGCGAATGTGGTGATCGATGGATCGATATCGAAAGCGGTTGATGAGTTGATTGGCTCGCTAAGAGATGGTGAAAGGCTTCGCGAGTCGATCGAGAAGACCTGGAGAGAAGGAACAAGATTTGGTAAGGCGTTTCTTAAGCAGATCGCGGAAATGTTCGAGCCGTTCGGATTGATACTCGCCGATCCGATGAACTCGAAACTTCGTGAGCTTTCAACGCCCATTATCGTTGAAGCTATTGAGAATGCTTCAGCGATAAACTCGAGACTTCAAGAACGCGATACCGAACTTGGCGCCGACGGATATCACAGTCAAGTTTTGGTTGAGAACGACTACTTTCCGGCGTTTATTTTCACAGATCTAGGCCAACGCTCGGCACTCAAGCTTGGTGCAGTTGGCTCTTTTGCATCAAAGGTTGATAAGCGGCACTTCTCCGCTGATGAGCTTAGAAAAATTGCCGAAGAGACCCCGCAACGGTTAAGTCCCGGCGTTATGTTGCGGCCTGTTGTGCAAGATCATCTTTTTCCGACGATCTGCTACATCGGCGGCGGAGCTGAGATCGCGTATTTTGGCCAGAATTCAGTTGTTTACGAGACGTTAGGGCGGCGAGTGACGCCGATATTCCATCGGCAGAGCTTCACTATCGTTGAACCGCGTATTCGCCGTGCATTAGAGGCTTATGGCCTTGATATGGGGGATCTTTTCGTTGGACGCGATGAGTTGGTCCCAAGGTTGGTTGAGAAGATCGAATCACCGGAAACGGCAGAATTGCTTGCAAACGTTAAAACAGCGATCGATGGAGAATTGTCTAAACTCGATGCGGCGTTCTCTGATATCGACGTCACGCTTGCCGCCGGTTTTGCCAAGCGTCGAAAAAAGATCGAGTATCATCTGCAAGCCGCTGAAACGAAGGCCTTTGCTGCCATCATGCGAAAAAGCGGAGACGCAGACCGCAGGCTTGATGCTATTTTTGCTAATCTTCTACCAAATGGCGGGTTGCAGGAGCGCGAGATAAATGTGCTCTCGTACCTAGCTCGATACGGCGAGAGCTTTCTCAGGACGGTCTATCATGCGACCGACGTAGACGAACGCGACCACATTTTGATCGATATTTAGTATGAGCAAGATCAGGGTTTTGCCCGACAATTTGGCGAATCAGATAGCTGCCGGCGAAGTCGTCGAGCGGCCTGCGTCTGTAGTCAAAGAAATGGTCGAAAACTCAATCGACGCCGGTGCATCGCGTATTCAGATCGACATCGAGCTTGGAGGCAGACGCCTAATTCAGATCACTGACGATGGTGAAGGCATGACTCGTGACGATGCGATCCTAGCTTTCGAACGCCACGCCACATCGAAAATTCGCACGCTCGATGATCTAGCCGCCATTGGTACACTTGGCTTTCGCGGCGAGGCCCTCGCGTCGATCGCTTCGGTCGCGAAGGTCGAGTTGCTTACTAAGAACGAAGAAGACCTCGTCGCTACACGCGTCGTGATCGAGGGCGGCAGGCTGATCGATGTGAAAGACGCGGCTCGTGATCGAGGCACGACGATCTCAGTTCGCGATCTGTTTTTCAACACTCCTGCTCGCCGCAAATTTATGCGAAGCGAGGCTACCGAGAACTATCATTTGACGAGCATAGCGACTCATTACGCGCTTGCCCGACCGGAGATCGCGTTTATATTGACCAACAATGGCCGCGATGTTATCCGCGTGTCGCCGGCGAAGGATCTACGCGAACGTGCGTTTCAGATCTTCGGTGGCGGGTTGCTCGATAGTCTGTTGCCTGTGGGCGGCGGACGCGAGTATGTGGCGAATGTTGGCGGCTTTATCTCGGCTCCTCGTGAGCGACGCACTACGAGAGATTCCCAATACTTCTTCGTCAATGGCCGATTTGTTCGTGACAAGACCATCGCCGCAGGCCTTGCCGAAGGATACCGCAGCGTGCTCCCGCACGGCGTTTATCCTGTAGCTTTCCTGTTTCTCGATCTACCGCTTGAAGAGATCGACGTAAATGTCCATCCGGCAAAGACCGAGGTTCGTTTTCGGCGTGGTGAGGCTGTAAAGGACGTGATCGCTGAGGCCGTTAAGCAAGCTCTTTCGTCTGCGGGTATCGGACAGGTTGAGCCGGAGGTGTTTCGTCCGGAACCAGTCGCTCTCGAATCAGTCGCAAGCACGGAGTTTGTGCAACGTGCCCCGCTGCCCCTTATCGAACAACCGGCCATTTCATTCGCCGAGCCGATGCGTGACGAGCCGTCGGTAATTCTTTCCCCCGAATCTGAGCCTGCTAATTCACAATTGACGGAAGAATCTGCAATTTCTGACATCGATTTCTTTTCCCAAGCGGCGGTAATGTCAGCTACAACGCCATCGGCCGCAGTTCCTTATCCGATAATGCCGCCAGTGAATTCGGCCGAGCGTATTCCAAAGTCGGTCGAGGTCGATAATGTTTCGGCGTCGAAGATCCGCGTCGTAGGGCAATTGCACGACAGCTTCATTATTGCGGTCGATGACGAAGGATTACTATTGATCGACCAGCACGTTGCACATGAACGCATCTTGTTCGACAAGTTTCGCAGGAGCGAAACTGAACGAGCGATCGAACGGCAGAGTCTTTTGTTGCCCGAAACCATAGATCTGACGCCTGCTCAATCTCAAGCGTTCGAATTGATCGAAGGAGATCTCGAGAATCTTGGTTTCGAAACAATGAAGCTCTCAGGCCGCACAGTCGCGATCAAAACCGTTCCGACAGATCTGCCTGCCGCCGAGGCTCGGAATCTGTTTGCGGAGATCCTCGATACCATCGAAGCTGAGAAGAGAGGTTCGCCAAAATCGACATTGCGAGATGACATCGCGGCTTCGCTCGCATGCAAGGCGGCTGTCAAGATAAACATGAAACTTACGCCTGAAAAAATGAATTGGATGATCGACCGTTTGCTGGTGACGACCTCGCCAACAACCTGTCCGCACGGTCGGCCCGTTATTCTGAGGCTTTCGATGAAGGACATTGAACGAGGATTTCAACGCACTTAGTTTATGGATAACGAACGGCCAAGTTCATTTTGGAATCGAGTGTATCTCGCGGTCGTAGTAACGACGTTGATTGTCATTTTGGCTCTATACGGCTTTTCACGGTATTTTGCATGAAGGCACTTGATTGGGCAATTGTTGTAGCTTATCTCGCGTATGTTATTTGGGACGGCATTCGCATGACCAAGCACAGTAGCAGCAAGGAAGGATATTTCCTAGCAAACCGCAGCTTGCCTTGGTGGGCGGTTGGTCTGTCCGTAATGGCGACGCAGCTTTCGGCGATCACGCTTGTCGGCACGACCGGTCAGGCCTATAACGACGGCATGCGGTTCATCCAGTTCTATTACGGATTGCCGCTCGCGATGATCATCTTGTGTGTAACGGTCGTGCCGTTCTTTAGCAGAGCACAAGTATTTACGGCATACGAGTACCTCGAAAAGCGTTTCGATGTTCGCGTGCGGACGCTCACTAGCTTCTTTTTCCTCATCTCACGCGGCCTCGGCGTTGGCACGATCATCTCGGCACCGTCGATCGTACTGTCGATAGTTTTCGGCTGGAATCTGATCGCGACGATCTTTGCGATCGGGCTTTCGACCACGATCTACACTGTTTTTGGCGGCGTTCAGGCGGTGACTTGGACGGACGTGAAGCAGATGTTCATCATCTTCTTTGGGCTCGCTGTGGTGCTTGTGGTCATCGTTGCTAGTTTTCCGGCGGGCGTAACGATGATGGACGGCCTGACGCTTGCGGGTTCGCTCGGAAAATTGGAAACCGTCGACACAACGTTTAGCCTGACTGAGAAGTATACGCTGTGGTCGGGCTTGATCGGCGGATTGTTTCTGATGCTTGGCTACTTTGGCTGCGACCAAAGCCAAGTTCAAAGATTCCTCACTGCAAAGTCCGTTGACGAGGGCCGCACTTCGCTCTTGATGAGTGCGTTCCTCAAGATCCCGATGCAGTTTCTGATACTACTCATCGGTGTGCTTGTGTTTGTTTTCTATCAGTTCAACGCTCCGCCGATCGTGTTTAACGCAAATGAGATCGCAAAGGCACAAGGCGACGCAAGATTCCAAACCATCGAACAAACATACGCCGCCGCCCATGCCGAACGCCGCGATGCCGCCGTCCTTTTCTCAAATGAAGGCGACGCCCATCGGCAAGCATACATCGAGGCGGACAAGAAGTTTAACGAGAGCCGAAAGCAAGCTGTTGCGTTCGTAAAGGAAACTAGTAACCCAAGTTTTAATGACGTTAACTACGTCTTTCCGACGTTCGTCCTTCAGAATATGCCGATGGGCGTGATCGGCTTGTTGATCGCGGCTATATTCGCAGCGGCAATGTCTTCGATCGCTGCGGAGTTGAATGCCCTCGCAACGGCGACTACGATCGATTTCTATCGACGTCTTTACAAACCCGAAGCAACCGACACGCACTATGTCGCGATAGGCCGCATAACAACATTTATCTGGGGAATATTTGCTTGTATCGTCGCAATATTCGCGTCGAATCTCGGCTCGTTGATCGAGGTCGTAAACAAATTCGGCTCGTTCTTCTACGGCTCACTCCTAGGTGTATTCGTGCTCGCGTTTGTCGTCAAACGAGCCCGTGCTCGCGGAGCTTTCTTCGGATTGTTGTTCGGTATCGCTTCGGTCTGGGTCGCAAGCTGGTACACAAACATAGAATTCCTTTGGTTTAACGTCATCGGCTGTGTCGTCACGGTGATCGCAGGTTATCTCATCAGCCTAACTGACCGAAGTGATGTAAACCGCGAGGAAGCCGATGCCCCTAGCTTGTAATTAATTTTGATATGTACAACTATCATCGCCTTCTTATCTCATTTCTCGTACTCGTCTGTTTGTCTGCGTCTCTTCGGTTCGATACTTTGGCACAGGTTCGCCCGGTGAATGACTACGGCGCGATCGGCCTTACGCAGATGCTTCGGCGAATGAATACGACCGCAAGCGTAATGATGATCGGTGCCCATCCTGACGACGAAGATTCTTCGCTGATGGCTTATCTTGCTCGGGGCGAGAATGCTCGGACGGCGTACTTGTCATTGACGCGAGGCGACGGCGGACAGAACGTTATCGGGCCCGAGTTGTTCGAACCGCTCGGCATCATTCGTACCGAAGAGTTGCTGCAAGCAAGACGTCTCGACGGTGCCGAACAATATTTCGCTCGGGCATTCGATTTTGGCTTTTCAAAGACGCTCGACGAAACGAGATCGAAATGGCCCGAGGAAGTGATCAAGTGTGACGTAGTTAGGGCTATCAGAACATTCAAACCGCTTGTCGTGATCTCTCGATTCTCAGGCACTCCGGCGGATAATCATGGTCATCACCAGTACGCCGGCTACATCTCGCCGATCGCGGTCAAAGCTGCGGCCGATTGGAACCAATGCAAAGGTGCAGGCGATCCTTGGCAGGTCAGAAAGTTCTACCGGAGCCAGGGTTTTTCTTCTACCGATCAGGCGGCATTGCAAATGAATACCGGCAGGTTCGACCATCTTTACGGCCGCTCGTATTTCGAGATCGCGATCGAAGGCCGCAGCCAGCACAAGTCGCAAGGCGAAGGCCGGCTCGAACTAAAGGGCGACCAGTTCTCAGGCCTACGGTTACAAAATGTCGCGGTTGCTCCTGCTGAAAAGTCGCCGTTTGACGGCATCGATACATCAATTAACGGCATTGCCGAACTAGCCAGAAGCAGCGAAGCTCCATTTAACTCAAAGCTAAAGCCTATCGCCGATGCTGTCGCTGCCGTTACTGCGAAATATAGGCCTGATTCTGCCCAAGACATTGCCGTTGACCTTGCAAAGATCTACAAAATGGCATCCGATGCCGAATGGTCAACTCGTCGGCCTGAGTCTAAGCGATTCATGCGTGAGCTTCAGGCGAAGACGGCAGCCGCGATCCGTCTCGCGTCGGGAATTCAGATAGATCTGCTTTCCGACAAAGAAACGGTAACGCCCGGCGGCGAGGTTGTCGCGACGCTGCGTGTCTATTCCCCGTTAGCTGATATCAGTTTCACACGACAGTCGATCTCCGCACCGCGAGACTATCTCGTTTCGGAGCAAGTCCCGCAGGCAGCAGAGCCGCAGGCAGGACCGTTCCGTCGCGAACGCGGCAAGCTGAATGAGATCCATCGAATAAAGGTCCCCGCCAGTGCCGAAATAACGCAGCCATATTGGCTAAAAGATCCGCGAAATGGCGAGTTGTTCGAGTGGCCGAACAGCGATGAGCAAACACTTTCTTTCTCGCCGCCAACAGTTGTCGCGAATGTGACGGCCTCTGTTGGTGGTATCGAGATCCCGCTGTCGCAACCACTTGAGTTTCGATATGCTGACCTTACTCGCGGTGAGATCCGCAGGAACGTGGCCGTAGTTCCTCAATTATCAGTCGCTCTCGACCGCGACCTTATTGTTGTGCCGTCTAGCAACAGCTCGCAAATGCGTACTGTAGCTGTAAGCCTGGTCAATAACGCGGCAATCGAACGCGCGGGCAACGTTGGTTTCAATATCGCCTCGCAAAAGGACTGGAAAGTGACGCCGCGTGATTCTTCGACATTTTCGCTAAAGCCGGGAGCGAAAACGACGCTTATATTCGACATTTCGATCCCGGCAAACACTCCTGTTGGGAGTGTCCCGATGAGAGTCAGTGCCTCGGTCGGCAACGAGGGCGGTTCCGCGAGCCTCACGATGCGAACCGTCGCATATCCGCATATTCAAACTCATCGCTATTACACGCAAAGCGATGCTTCGATCCGTGTTCTGGATCTGGATGCACCCACCCGAAACGTCGGCTACGTTATGGGCAGCGGCGATGAGGTTCCCGAGGCGATACGGCAGATCGGCATGCCGGTGACGATGCTTGAGGAGAAAGATCTCGCCTCGGGCGATCTCGCTATGTTCGATACTATCGTCGTCGGCGTACGTGCGACAGAGACGCGGCCGGATATGATGGCGAACAAGGCTCGGCTGCTTGATTACGTCAAGAACGGCGGCAATCTGATCGTACAGTATCAACGTGGCGGCTTTGCCAATTCAGGCCTGCCGCCGTTTCCTGTAACGACGGCTGATACGCAGCGAACGGCCGCCGGTGCCATTGCTCGTGTAACAGACGAGAACGCAAAGGTCACGATCCTAAAGCCCGAGCATCCATTTTTTGCATCGCCCAACAAGATCACGGACGCCGATTTCGAGGGCTGGGTCCAAGAGCGGAATGCCTACAATCTCGTGACATTCGATCCGCAATACACGGCCTTGCTCGAATCGCACGACGGCACCGAGCAGCCTAACAACGGTGGGCTTGTGACCGCGAAAGTCGGGGCGGGAACCTGGACGTATTGCAGTTATTCGTTCTTTCGCCAGCTGCCTGCCGGCGTGCCCGGAGCATACAGATTGTTCGCGAATATGCTAAGCCTACCGCGAAACAGCAGCAAGTAGTTTGACAACGGTCATAAAGTAGAATTATGATAATGATGCTTTCATAAGAAAGAAATGATCACGACTAGGACCACAATGTTCACCGTCATTAGCCTGTTTCCTTATTTTAAGGACAATGCGGCCGTGAAAGTGTGTGTTGGTGAATGATCACCGGATCAACTTTTCAACGAGGCCGCACCTGACAAAGGTTGCGGCCTTTTGCTATTACGATCATGACAATTGATGCAATACGAAACGAAATTGACGACGTCGATCGCGAGATCGTCGAACTCCTGGCCCGCCGAAACAAGTTGGTCGGCTATATCGGAACGCAAAAGGCTGCGGCGGGAATTCCGGTGAACGACCGCCGCCGTGAGAAGCTTGTCTATCACCGAGCAATCGCAAACGCCGCTGATCGCGTATCCGACCGTGCTATTACTGCTGTGTTTTCGGCAATTCTCGACGAATCGCGACGTCAACAGCTACGTATCCGAGATGAAGTATTTAGCGGAGCACGTACACGATGACAAAAGTTGCGATACAGGGAATTCGCGGTTCTTACAGCTCGGTCGCGGCACTAAAAGCCTTTGGCGAAGAACTCGAACTGATCGAATGCGCCTCGTTCGAAGGCGTATTTCAAGCGATGTCCTCGGGCCTTGCGACGCATGCGGTGTTGCCGGTCCGCAATTCGACAGTTGGCAAAATTGGGGCAACAAACAGGCTCATCGCTAACCATAAGCCCAAAGCACTTGGCGAGGTAGAGGTGCGTGTCGATCATGTTCTTGCAACAATGCCGGGCACAAAGTTCGAGGATCTGAATAGCGTGCGTTCGCACTCTGAGGCTTTTAGGCAATGTGCGATCTTTCTGAACTCGAATCCGCATTTACGAACGATCATTGGGTTCGATACCGCGTCGTGCATACGCAGCGTGGTCCATGACGAGATAACCGGACAGGCTGCGATCTGCAGCAGGGAAGCAGCCGAGATCTACGGCGGTGTGATACTTCGCGATCAGATCGCTGATTCGCGAGATAACAAGACTACGTTTTCGATATTGTCTTCCGTGCCAAAGCCGCGCTCTTATCGACGAGTTACTCAACGGTGAGCAGCAACGCACCGGCTTCGACGGTGTCGCCCTCAGCAACCTTGATCGATGTGACGGTTCCGTCCTTTGGCGACTTCATTTCGTTCTGCATTTTCATTGCTTCGACGACGATCACACCGTCGCCCTTGGCGACCGCGTCGCCTTCGGCTACTAAAACTCGAACAACTTTGCCCGGCATTGCTGTCTTGATCTCGGCAACGCCGTCTGCGGTGTCGCTGCCCGAACCTGAGCTTCGCAACCGCTTAGGATCGGACAAAGCGACCTCGACCGTACGTCCGTCAATGCTGACCATCGAACGTCCATCGCCGGTCACAGAAATATGTGCGACACTCTTCGCCGCACCATCACGAAGCACATAGAGGCCCGGTTCAGGCTGAGAAACATCAAGCGAATACTCGCGCCCATCAACGCTTGCCGTGACCTTGCCGCCGTCGCGTTTGATGTCAATTTCGTGCTTTGTTCCGTCGAGTTCTGCCTGTAGCTTCATAAAAATGTGTATGCCCTCGACATACGCGTATCAATCGCGACTGTCGAGGGCGATCTCAAACTATCAACAAACTACCACGTGCAAGCGTAAGCTGCGGTCGAAGCTTTTGCGGTCTCGACTGCTTTCTTACACACATCGGCAAGAGTTGCCTTGCCCGCAGGTGTTTCGGCGGCTTTCTTAAAGCCATCGCGCTGTGCTTGGAAAGCGGTCTTCATCGGGCCTTCGACAGCAGGAGCCTTGGCTGCAATGCTGCTTAGGCAAGCTTCGTACTTTTTGATGTAATCGTCGCACTCAGGGACGCCTACTGAGTCGCCGGTGGCTGCGACGTCAGTTTTAGGTGCATCAGATTTTGGAGCGTCTGCTTTTGGAGCGTCAGCTTTGGTTGCCGGTTTGGCGGAGCTGGTTGTGTTGTTGCTAGCTGCTCCACCGCATGCGGCTGCGAATACAGCAAAAGTAACGAGAAGGTAAAGGGCAAATAGTTTCTTCATAATAGGGGTACTCCTTTGTTTTGTCTGCGCCCGAAACTGCTTGTTAGCAATTGCGGGAAAGCCTGAGAGATCAGGCAATGTCGATCCGTAAATGATCTGTTTGACACAAAAATGATAATTCGAACGACGCTTTTTCGCAACCTTTCGTTTGTCGCTATTGTGGCTGGCGTCATCTCGATCCTTTCGGCTGCGGACGTGCGGTGGCTCGTTTGTGTTCGAGAAATGCCGCAAATCGCTGTTCGTTGATAGACCAAGCTACCATTCCGAATATCGCGCCGAGAATCGGATATAAGATCACAAACTCCCTCGCCAAAGCCGTCCCGCTCCACGCCCAACTCAACGCATTCAATCCGACGAACGCGAGCACGCCATAGACCATCGCGGCTTTAGCGATATACAGACGCTCGCCCCGCATCCGCAGTTTTTCCCAGCGGAGGAATTGTTTTCGTGACATTTTGCTCATTGTTGATCTGAGTGTGGATTATCGTTGACGATCCGAGCAAGCTCGTATTCGGAATACTGATCTTCAAAGTCCGACCACAATCGAAAACTCGTGGCGCCTCCCAAGACGAAAAAGAACAAAAGAATGCCGATGGAAACCTCCCAATCGAAAATCCAAAAAAGTGTCCAGATCAAAAGGAGTGTACAGGCCTCAATAAGTAACCTCTTACGAATGTAAGCGAATTTTCCCTTTGCACGCACATTAGCCCACCATTGAGCCGACTCGTCGCTCATTTTCGGAAGAATTCTCGCCCATGTCCGAGCCATATTTGTTACTCGATCGATGTTGTACTATTTTCGTGAGAGTCCCTTTTCGATCTGAAGGTGTAATAGATGATTTTTGTATTTTGAATCACTGTTCCACCAACCTATAAGACCCATGATCGGGCTGAAAATCAATAAGAATACGTTCCTCGAGCCGAACGGGTCAAATTCCCGTCCGAACAATAGATCGACCACATTTTGCAATACAAAGACGCCGATCGCGAACTTGAGGCTCGTCACCAAAACGAAGTGCCACTTTCCGCGTCTAGACGCCCTGAGCCACCGTTCGACCTGTCGTTCCGTCATTCGGTTAGAGAATAAATTAGCGTACCATTCTGAGAAACCCATAGTTTTCGCCTCTTTCGCGTATTTTGCGGGCAAAACCTCTTATTTATTCGGCTGCGGCGTTACTCGCAGGTATGGTTTGATCTCGTTCCAGCCTTTGGGGAATTTTTCTTTCGCGTCTTCGTTTGAGACTGCGGGTACGATGATGCAGTCGTCGCCGTCTTGCCAATTTACGGGCGTGGCGACGGAGTATTTTGCGGTGAGTTGAAGGGAATCGATCACTCGCAAGATCTCCGCGAAGTTACGGCCTGTCGAAGCGGGGTACGTTAGCGTCAGCTTCACCTTTTTGTCCGGGCCGATGACGAATACGGAACGGACGGTGAATGTGTCGTTCGCGTTCGGGTGGATCATGTCGTAAAGGTCCGAGACCTTGCGGTCGCTGTCGG
>JAEUQI010000039.1 GCA_016789145.1 Blastocatellia bacterium
AGCTTTGCGCCACGAGATTGATGCCCTCGGTCGTGCCACGAACGAAGATGCATTCTTTGACATCAGGCGCGTTGATAAACCGTTTCACCTTCTCACGCGCCGCCTCGTAAGCGGTCGTCGCGTGCTGCGACAGATAGTGAACGCCTCGGTGAATGTTCGAATGCTCGTCCGCTGCGTATGTCGACATTCGGTCGATCACCGACTGCGGCACCTGCGACGAAGCACCGTTGTCGAGATAGACGAGCGGCTCGCCATTCACCTCACGCGAGAGTATCGGAAAATCTTGTCTAATTTTATCTACGTCCCAGTTCACTTTCGTTTTAGCTTGTTCGGTCATTATTTCGTTACTGCCTTTGGCGTTTCCGCCTTTTTCTCGGCTCGCCACGGCATTAGGAATCCGCGGCCGGTCGAGTTTGTGGCTCCTTTCAACTTGTTGCCTTCGAGCGTCGCGAAATGAGCGTATAACCCCGAGCCGTCTTCGCTGGTGAACGCCAGATACACCGTTTCCCAATCTGTATTTACCACGCCACCTTTTATCGGCGCTCCGTAGAAGGTGCCCGTGAAAGTTTTGCCGTCAAACTTTGTGATGACAAATTCCTGGAAATATTCCGCCGCATCAGGTGTCGGTCTTAGGTCAACTTTCCACGTACCGACCAGTTTCGACAGATCGGTCTTCGACGCCGTTTGCCCAAAGGAAAAGCTCGAAACGGCGAGCATCAGAACTATAGATCCAAAACACATTTTCTTCATAAAATTGTACTTAGTCTCCTAAGAACCATTTCGTCGAGTTCTGATTTTATAGATTCGATGCCGATCTTGTTTATCACCTGCTCAGCGAATCCGTACGTCAACAAATTCTTTGCCAACGTCTCCGGCAAACCTCGAGTTAGCAGATAAAACAGCTCTTCTTCCTCAAGCTGGCCCACGGTCGCTCCGTGCGAGCATTTTACGTCGTCGTTGAATATCTCAAGCTGCGGCTTAGTATCGACGCGGGCATCGTTCGAAAGCAGCAAATTCTTGTTCGATTGCTGAGCATCGGTGCCGTGGGCATTTTCGCGGACGAACACCTTGCCGTTGAACACACCTCGCGAACTGTCGTTCAGCACGCCCTTGTACGTCTGGTGCGACAGGCAATTTGGTAACGCGTGATCGATGATCGAATGCGTATCGTGGTGCTGTTCACCGCTGAGCATGTAAAGGCCATCGACCCAAGCCTCGGCTCCTTCGGCGACGAATTTCAGCTCGATATCATGCCGAGAAAGTGCGGCTCCGAGATTGATATTCGTCGAATCGTAATGCCCGCCGCGGCGAACTTCGACCTCGGTCACGCCGTAGTTGAACGCCTCGACCGAATCTTTCTGCACACGATAATGCGTCAGATTTGCATTTTCCTCGACCAACACCTGAACCGCCGCGTTCGTGAATCCACGCCCCGAAGCCGCATAGGTCTCAACGATCGTCGCCTTACTTCCAGATTCGGCGACAATGATCACGTGCGGAAAAATAGCCTTGCCATCCTCAGCCGTAAAGCTCAGCTCGATCGGTTCGACTACAATGGTCTCGCTCGGAATTCGCACAACGACAACATCGGCGAACGCAAGATTCAGCGCCGTGAAACCATTTCGTTTGTAGTTAAATCCGCCGACGTCGCCAGATTTCCCCGCACTATTCACTAACCACTTTTCACTAACCACTGAACCGACGTTTGTGTATTTCCAATCTTCATCTTTCGGCGTGGGAAAGCCGATGGCTTCGAAATAGCGAAACGCCTCTTCGCGCAAAGTGGTCGTCGCATCGTCGCTCAAATGAGCGAGAAACTCGGCAAACGATCCTGCAAATTCTGTAACTGTTACTGCTGTAGTCATTTCAATCTGTCTTAATTCAACTTCACTAAACTAAACTTCGCGTCCGACTTAACGGCTCCGTCGAGCAAAAGTTCCTTTGCCATTCTTAACTTTGCTTCATTCTCACTGCGCGACTTTTTTTCATCGACAAGAGTTGATCGGTCAAAATTAAATAAAAAATCGTGGCGAGCGAGAACATAACCGACGCCCATCGCTTTTGCTTTCGAACGCAGTTCGGCGATGCTATTCGATTCCCAAACGAACTTTCGCAACGTCCAATCTTCGAACAAATAATCTGAGAACACCGGCCTGGTGATGTGATAGGTATCGCGGCGCATGTTGATGAGCCACACTTTGGCGTCCGTCGGCGCTTCGCTGTTTACCGTTTGATAGAACGGGTAATAATCGAGGTTGCGGACCAGATATTCATCGCGAGTCTCGCCGCCGAGAGCTACGCGAAGTGGTGCTTTCTGCGAGAACCATGCAAAAGTCGTTGCAATTGCGACCAGTGACGAAGCCGCGAAAGCGTACTGTGCAATATTGCGAAACCGCTCGCCAAATGCCTCGACCGATGCGGCTATCGCTATCGCGAGTGCGGGAACTATCGGTAGCAGATACCGCAATTGCGCGCTTGAGAACAGCCAGAACGCGAACATTATGCCGGCGACGCCCGCGGCTATTTTTGCTTCGACAGGAAGCTCAAGTTTCCACAATGCAAATATCAAGAGCGGCAAGCCGAGCAAAAACGCGACGCCGAGAACGCCATCGTAATTCTTTGGTTCCTCAGGCTGAGCCGCGATGGAAACCACTATCGGAGCGGTCAAATATCGTGTCTTATCTACATCTGCTCCGCCGTATTGCGAATTCATTCCTTGGAACAAATTCGAACGCTCGACGTCCCAGCCCTCGGCCTTGCCGGGCCAGATGCTCATATAAAACGGAAACACCGGCGAACCAGTCGCGATCCAAGTGCGAATATACGTAGGCGAAGCGAAAACGCCCGCGAGCAACAGAGCCCCAAATCCAAGTGCGACAATTCGCCCGGAACGCAGGCTGCCGGCCTGCTCTTCGTTCGCGTTACGGGCACGCAGCAGCACCACCAAAGCAAACGCCGCTATAACAAACGCCGTCGTCAGCTTCATCCCCAAAGCCGCTCCGACAAATATCGCGACCAACATAGCCGTCGTATTCGAGGGCTCTCGCCACCAGCGGCACAAACTGTAGATCGCAAGAGTCACAAACAACGCGAGTGCGACATCGATGTAACCGCTCGACGATATGTGATACGCCGTCGGCACGGACGCGACCATCAGCACCGCGATCAGCGACCAGCGACGCGAAATATTCGTCTCCCGTGCCCAACCAAAAACTGACGCAAGCAGCAAAGGAAAGAACAGCCAAACGACAACACTTCCCGCGACCTCAGCCGCTCGTTCGCTATAGAAACTGCCAAGCAGACGCGCCCATACGATTTGCATTTCGGTGCCGAGCGCCAAATAGCTCGCGATATTCCCTTCGATATACGCACTACTGCCTTGAGCTATAAAGGCCTTTGGAACCGAAAAATGGTAGAGCAACGAATCCTTCGCCGTCGGTGGTGCGATGGCTGAGATAAGTGCGAGCAACACCGGAACAGCGATCAGCAAAAGCAGAACCTTGTCAAACATTCCTGCGGACTCTGGTACACGGCTTTCCGCTTTTGCTTCGCGAACCCGTGTTAGACCAATAACGCCATCAACGAATCCGAAAAGCAACACCATTCCTGCGAGCGCCGGAATGTAAAAACCACCAAGCCCCAAGAAGAACCAAACGAGCGAAGTGATCGCCGCACCGACAGCAATGTTTCGAACAAGCTCAAGAACATGCGAATGGTTCTCTGCTCGTTCGACTTTCAGATATCGAAATACAAGCGTGCCGATCCCAAACCAAGCAATTAATATCAGTCCGGCCGCGATGCCGCCGATCAGCGAGTCAACAGATCCCGAACCAAACCAAGAGCCGCCGCCGAGATTGCCCACGAGCGTTCCGATCTTGCCGATGTCTTCGCCGCGATAGGCGAGGAAGGCAGCGATGCAGACGACGGCGAACACGGCAAACGCCGCCGCGATGCCGCCGGATCCGTTAAGTTTAGTTTGGTTCGAATCAGCCAAAGTATAAGATGCCACTAGCTTTAGCTAGTGGACGATGCTCCAATCAAGTTTCCGGCTTTAGCCAAATTTCCGCTTAAGCCTACTTCCAACTTCACTCCGCAACCACTTGCTGAAGCTAGTGGCAACTCATCAAGAAAGCAAAAAAAGCTCTAGTTCGTCGCGCCCTTGACCCAATCGTAGCCCTTTTCTTCGAGCTCGAGGGCGAGTTCCTTGCCGCCTTCTTTGACGATCTTGCCGTTGGCTAAGACGTGTACAAAATCAGGCTGAATGTAGTTCAAAAGACGCTGATAGTGTGTGACCAAGATGATCGCGTTCTCGCTCGAACGTAGCTTGTTCACACCCTCAGCAACGATCCGCAGAGCATCAATATCGAGGCCCGAATCGGTCTCATCGAGAATGGCAAGCTTTGGCTCAAGCACCGCCATTTGCAGTATTTCGTTACGCTTTTTCTCGCCGCCAGAAAAGCCTTCGTTAACCGAACGCTTGAAAAATTGCGGGTCCATCTCGACGATCTTCGCCTTCTCTTTCAGGTAATCATTAAACTCAAGCGGATCGAGTTCTTCCTGTCCGTGATGCAAGGCTTTCTGGTTGTAAGCGAGCCTGAGAAACTGCGAATTTGAAACGCCCGGCACCTCGACAGGATACTGAAACGCCATGAAGACGCCCTCACGGGCACGTTCGTCAGGGTCGAGTTCGAGCAGGTCTTTGCCCTCGAAAAGGACCTCACCTGAGATTACTTCGTAGGACGGATGCCCCGCCAAAACCTTCGACAAAGTCGATTTGCCCGAGCCATTTGGCCCCATGATCGCATGAACCTCGCCGGCATTGACCTGCAGATTCAGCCCCTTCAAAATTTCTTTGCCGTCGATCCCGGCGTGTAAGTCTTTTACTTCAAGCAACATAATTTCGTTTGGTCGCATTGCGCGAAAACGTTATTTTATCAAAAACAAAAGCCCGCATCTTGTCGAGAAGCGGGCTTTCGGGTGAAATCTTGACTTTTTTTTCAAGATTTTCGTGTTTTCGGCAATATTTTCCGAATTACTTAGCTTTTGTAGCCGTTGCGGCTGGTTTATACGGCAATGACGAGTGGTGAAGAACGATCTTTAGCTGGCCAAGTTCGTTCATTTTGAAGCCCCACGTTTTGTCCACGACCGTCTCATTTCCGGCCTTGTCGTACAGGTAGATATTGCCCATCGAGATCGCGGTGCTTCCGTTCAGGATAATGCCCGAATTCTTAGTTACGTAGCGAACCCAGCCCTTGAGAGCAAATCCGGTGTCGTTCGGGTACTTCGGATTTCCGCCGACGAAGTATGCCAATGCACCTTCTTTGTCGAGGCGAAACGTCTGGTCACCGGTCGTTAGCGTCGGCTTAAATAGCACGATCCCATTCTCGTAGTTATAGCCTTTGTCGAGAGCTTCATTCGCGACCTTCTTGTAGTCGCCGCCGTCCATGTGTGTCTTGCTGATCTTGAGCAGCGATTCTGACCAAGCTTTCTGCGCGTTGATCACCATTTCTTCCGTGATATTAAAGTTCGTCGCCTTGTGACCATAAACGACCTCCTGTCCAAAACTGATCGTCGAAAGTACGATCATCATCGCGAATGCCAAAATAGTATTTTTCATTACCTTATTACTCCTTTTACTTTGATCAACGAACTGCAACTCGCTTTTGCATGTGAAGGCACAAAAAAAGACCTTTCACAGAAAATGCGAAATGCATAACTGTGAAAGGTCTTGATACTTTTTTAGCGAACCGGACAACTTGCTGCTGCCGTAATGACGATCCGCCAAACCTCGTAGGGCTATCTACTCCCCTTTCTCGACAACAATTTAATAAACGACGAATTCTATGTCAAGCGCGATATTCGCGGTTGATGAACTTCTCCATCTCAAGCCCCGGGACGCCGTACCATTCCTCGGGCGGCGTGTCGCGGACCCAGGTGTAGCCGTGCTTTTCGTAAAGCTGTTTAGCCCCAACTGAAAAGTACGTTGTGTACAAGAATATTCGGTCATGCGTGGTCGATCTCGCGTATTCGTCGATGGCATTCATCAGCAAATGCGCAATACCGCGGCCTTGTACGCTTGGGTCGACTGCCATCGTTTTTACGTACAGGTCGCCCTCTTCAACCGTGACCGAGACAGTTCCTACAATTGCACCATCGAGCTCGACGACCCATTGCGGCCCGACCGAGAGTCGCCGCGTGAACTCCGCCGGCTCAGGCGTGACGACTTCCATTGCCTCCGCCGTATAGTTTTCGCGATACACGCCGAACGCCCGCCGCACGACGTCAGCAATGCCCGGCGAATCGCTTTCGGTGGCGAGCCTGACCTCAGGCTGCGATGCTTTTTCCGGCGTCGACATAGATCTCACCTTTCAAATAAAGCACAGCGTTGCCGCCGATCCGAACACGGTCGCCGACAAGCTCGCAATACAATTCGCCGCCTCGTGGGGATACTTGGCGTGCAAATAACTCATTCTTTCCAAGCTCGCCAGCCCAATGCGGTATCAGCGAACAATGTATCGCTCCCGTCACAGGATCCTCGGGAATACCGATCTTTGGTGCGAACATTCGCGAAGCGAAATCACAATCGTCGCCTTTTGCCATGACGATCACTTCGTCGTACGGCAGTTTCAGCACGTCAGACATGTCCGGTTCCAAAGTCTCGACCGTCTTCTGATCCTTGACCAACAGGAACAGCATGTTGTCCTGCGATTCCCAGTACTTGAGCGGCGGAACCTCGGCGTTGACCAGCATCTCGATCGGCTCGATCTCGATCATCGGATATGCCGGAAAATCGAGCACAAATCGATCGCCGTCTCTCGAAACATTTAGGTCGCCACGTTTGCGAGTTTTGAATCGTATCGTCTCACCCTCGAAGCCGAGTTCCTCGAACAAAACATACGCAGACGCTAGCGTCGCATGTCCACAAAGCGGCATTTCAACCGTCGGCGTGAACCAGCGAAGCTCGAACGCGTCACCGTCTTTCACAAAAAATGCGGTCTCGGCGAGGTTGTTCTCAGCCGCAATATTGAGCAATACCTCATCGTCAAGCCACGAATCGAGCGGCACGACCGCCGCCGGATTTCCCTTGAACGGCACCGACGTAAATGCATCAACTTGATAGATATCTAACTTCATACCTGTGCCTCGGTTTTCGCATCGCGGCTCCATTTGAACCAACCGCGAAGATGTAATGCAAAGAAAACTACGCTTCCGAGCATCAGTGGCAAACTGTTGATGATCACGCCGACGGTAAACCAGCTCGAACTCGCAACCATCATCACGAGGAAACCGTAGCGTTTCTGGCTGCCAAGCAGATACACTCCCGTCAATCCCGCCACCGTCGCCAACCAATCTACACCGTAAAATTGCATAAAACGGAACGCAGGCTGCCAGCCTGCTTCTTCTACGGTCGGGGAGCAGGCAGGCTGCCTGCGTTCCCAACTACTGCGATCAATTCGATCTCGACCTTCGCATCGCGAGGCAATCTTGCTACCTGAACCGTCGAGCGTGCCGGGAACGGTGCTTTGAAGAACTTGGCAAAAACCTCGTTCATCTTGGCAAAATCGTTCATGTCAGCGAGAAACACCGTCACCTTGACGGCGTTATCAAAACTCGAATTTGATGCTTTCAACACTGCAGACAGATTCTTCAATGCCTGCTCGGTCTGCTCGACAATGCCGCCCTCGACAAGCGTTCCGGTCTTCGGATCACTGCCGATCTGTCCGGCCGTAAACACAAAACCATTCGCCAGAATAGCCTGCGAATATGGCCCGATCGCCTTCGGCGCATCAGCCGATTCGACGGCCCGTTTACTTTGAGCCGATATCTGAAATGCACCAAGAGCAAACAAAGTAAACAGTATGACGATGTTGAAAAGCTTATTCATCATTCTCTACGGCTATGACGATGCGACAGCCGCTATCGCCAGTATCTCGATCTTCGTATCAAAATGCAGATCTTTGACCGGCACTATCGCCCTCGCCGGACGATGTTCGCCCATCACCTCGGCGTATTTCGCATTGACTGCTGCCCACAATTCCATATCGGAAACATATATCGTCATCTGCAAAACATGGCTCAGATCGCTCCCCGCAGCCTGCAAAACCGCCTCGACATTTCGCAAAGCCAATTCCGTCTGCTCACCAATATCACCCGTAAACGGCTCACGCGTATCCAGCGACATCGGCAACTGCCCCGAAACATAGATCAAGCCGTTATGCTCAATGCCTGGCGAGTAATGACCTTTTGGCTGCGGTTGGTTTGGTGGTTGAACTAGTCTCATTTCATTCTCTCCAAGATCGTTTCGATCTCGATCTGCAATTGATCTAGGTCGCTTTGAGCAATGTTCCAAATGATCTCAAGGTCAACCGAAGCATAACCATGTACGATTCGATTCCGCGTATCAATCATTTTTCGCCAGGCGATCTGCGGATTCTCATTGCGAAATTCCAAAGTTAGATTATTCGCTGCCTCACCGATAACCTCTATGTTCCGGACCACTGCATCGACTGTTTTTCGATCTTTCGCAAAGGTCTCGAAGTCATATTCAACGAGGAACGTGTCGATCGCAGAAATACAGTCGAGAATATCAAGCAGGAATATTTTGTTGTCTTTCTCCATAGAGCACCTGCAGATCTTTGTAAACGTATTCGCGAATGTGTTTGCTCAGTCCATTTTCAGTGATCAGATCGACCTTTTTGCCAAGTGCCTCTTCGATCTCTATAGCGGCGTCCAAAAAGTCATAGCCCTTTGGTTTTGAGAATCTAACGAGTAGATCGATATCGCTTTCAGAATTACCCTCGCCGCGAGCAAACGATCCGAAGAGGCCGCAAAACGAAATATCGTTTCTACGACAAATTTCAGCAATTTTTTCTCGTTCACTTGCTATGAGATGCATATTTGCTAGCCTACACTTCCTTCCAATTTCAACCCCAGCAACTTCGTCGCTTCCACCGCATACTCCATTGGCAGTTCGCGGAAGACCTCTTTGCAGAAGCCATTGATAATGAGTGAGACGGCGTCTTCTTGCGGGATGCCGCGTTGTTGGAGGTAGAACAGTTGGTCTTCGCTGATCTTGCTGGTCGTCGCCTCGTGTTCGACCCGGGCGGTGTTGTTCATTACCTCGATATACGGGAACGTGTTCGCCTCGCATTTTCCGCCGATCAGCATCGAATCGCACTGTGTGTAATTACGCGCGCCCTCGGCTTTCGGCATCACCTTAACAAGACCTCGATAGCTGTTGTTCGATTTTCCGGCCGAGATGCCTTTTGAGATGATCGTCGATTTCGTGTTCTTGCCAAGATGGATCATCTTGGTGCCGGTGTCAGCGATCTGGGCGTTGTTGGTGAGCGCAACCGAATAGAATTCGCCGATCGAATTATCGCCCTGCAATATCACGCTCGGATATTTCCAAGTGATCGCACTGCCGGTCTCGACCTGCGTCCACGAAATTTTCGAGTTAACGCCGCGACACGCGCCACGCTTGGTCACAAAATTATAAATGCCGCCCTTGCCCGTCTCATCGCCGGCGTACCAGTTCTGGACGGTCGAATACTTGATCTCAGCGTCGTCCAATGCAACAAGCTCGACAACCGCCGCGTGCAATTGATTCGTATCGAATTGCGGTGCCGTACAGCCTTCGTTATAAGCAACGTAACCGCCTTCCTCTGCAACAATTAGCGTGCGTTCGAATTGGCCTGACTCCTGCGTATTGATGCGGAAATACGTCGATAATTCCATCGGGCAGCGAACGCCTTTTGGGATAAAGACGAACGAACCGTCAGAGAATACGGCAGAATTCAGAGCCGCGTAATAGTTGTCACTGACAGGCACGACCGAGCCGAGATATTTCTGGATCAGCTCAGGATATTCCTCGACAGCCTCGGTAAACGAGCAGAAAATGACGCCCGCTTTCTTGAGTTTGTCTTTGTAGGTCGTCGCAACAGAAACCGAATCAAACACCGCATCGACCGCGACATTTGCGAGCATCTTCTGCTCCGACAGCGGAATTCCTAGCTTCTCAAATGTTTTGATCAACTCAGGATCGACCTCGTCCATCGACGCTTTCTTTGGCTTCTGTTTCGGTGCCGAGTAGTACGAAATATTCTGAAAATCGATCTTCGGATATGCGAAATTCGCCCAATTGTCGGGCGGCGTCATTTCGAGCCAACGACGAAAAGCCTTGAGCCGGAAATCGAGCAGCCATTCGGGCTCGTTCTTTTTCGACGAGATCAGCCGAACGGTGTCTTCTGACAGACCCTTATCGATCGTCTCGGTCTCGATATCCGTGACAAAGCCGTATTTGTATTCCCGATTTGTAAGTAATTCTGCTGCTGTCGACATAAGATTTTCTGGCCGCAGATGAACGCGGATAACGCAGATAAAACCATTAGTAAAAATTTCTGATCCGCGTCATCTGCGCGATCTGCGGATAAATTCCTTTGATCCTTAGACCCTATTCGCTTCGAGCGTTCGGTGAATTCCTTGGATGCTATGAAACATCGCATCGACCTTGCGTTCGCCGCCGACCAATTGGGCCAGCGTAATTTGCGACAACGCGTTCTCGACGATCTCGTGCAAACCAACAAGCACCGGCCGTATGCCGCAGTCGCCTTTGTGCACGCAGATGTCGAGCACGCCAGTGTAGCTGCCGCAATGATTATCGATCACGTCTTCGTCTAAAACCTTGATTATCTCGCTAAGGCGAATCTCGTTCGCCGGTCTCGCGAGCAAATAGCCGCCCTTGGTGCCGCGTGTTGATTGGACGAAACCAGCCTTGTTCAACAGCCACATCAGTTTGCCGGCGTTGGCGGTCGAGATGCCTTCGCGCTCGGCCATTTGCGGCAAAGTGACGCTCTCGCCTTCGTTAAGGCTTGCTAGCTGCACGAGGCATCGCAGGCCGTATTCTTCTTGTGCAGAGATCTTCATAAACCACTCTCAGATTTGTATTTCGAGCGTTCCCGTAAGGTATAGATTAGGAAATCGTTACTTTTTTGTCAAGATTGCAGACTGGTGTAATTCAGCCTCCTTGGCCTTAATTGAGGCTGTCTGAAAAGTCGTGAGGTCGCGAACGAGAATGTAAGTTTAACCGCAGATATCGCGGATTTGGCAGATAGAGAAGGATATATCGTTCAGAAATCTGCACTAAATCCGCTTAATCCGCGTAATCCGCGGTAATGATCCTCTCATCATCAAATCTGTACTTAGTTTTCAGACGTTCTCTACGAATAGAGATTCATTGGTCGTGTGAGCAGATCGACGGGATCGTGGACGTTCAGAGCCTCGGCGACGTAGAACGGTTCGCCGGCTCGGACGCCGATGAGTTGGCCGAAATAGCGGGCTCGCGATTCGATGTCGTCGAGGTAGCTTTTGCCGGTGAGCATCGTTTCGGGCTCGGTCGATTTTGGGTCGTAGAACTGCGAACGGTGTGCCTTGATCGCCTCCATTCGCTCGTCAAGATGATCCGAGATATCGACGATGAACGACGGCACGATGCGTCGAGAGAACACGGCGTGGGCAACGATCGGCGGCGGAATTTTCTCGTCTCCGGTTTCGGGATCGTAATTCCGCATCGCCACGAGCCGCGAGCATTCGCGAACCAACGTTGAAATGTGATCGTGATCGGGATGTGTGTCGCCGGACTGATGCGTCAATATGACTTTTGGTTTGAGACGACGCAAAGCACGCACCATCGCGGTCCGGGCGGCATCGTCAACGAACACGTGGCCATCAGCGAGTCCAAGATTCTCGCGAATGTCGAGCTTCAGTATCTTCGCCGCATTCTCTGCCTCAGCAGCACGGCCTTCGACGGTGCCGCGAGTGCCCATTTCGCCGCGGGTTACGTCGAGCGCACCAGTTCGATAGCCAAGATGTTTCATCTTCAGCATCGTGCCGCTGACGTAGAGTTCGAGGTCATCAGGATGCGCAAAAACGGCGAGAATATCGACTTGGCTCATAGTTTTAATCTAACATATCGGTAATGAAACTCACGGTTCTAGGTTCGGGCACAACCGTTCCGCATCCGACGCGGACGAGTTCGGGATTTTGGCTCGAAACGTCGAGCGGAACGTTATTGTTGGATTGCTCGCCTACTGCAGCCCGTCGAATGGCCGAGGAGAATCTACCGTGGCACGAGCTGGATGCGATCTGGATCTCACATTTCCACATAGACCACTGCGGCGGCCTAATGTCGCTTTTGGCCGGAACAAAACATGCTGAAGCGACGAGATCGCGAACAAAGCCGCTGAAGATATTCGGCCCTCTCGGGCTGCAAGGGCTGATCGAGCGAATGGACGCCGTTAACAATTACAAACTGACCGAACAGCCGTTTCCGATCGAGGTCATCGAGGTCGAACCGCTCGACAATTTTTCGATATTGCCAGGCATCGAAGCTGTCGCCGCCAAAACGCCGCACACCGACGAGAGCCTCGCGATACTCATTCGCGATGGTGAATCGACACTTCTTTTTAGCGCAGATACCGGTCTCGACACGTCGCTTGCGGCGTTCGCAAATGGCGTCGATCTGTTCATTCTCGAATGCTCATTCTTTGCAAACAAACCGATCGAAAAACACCTCGAACTAGCCGAAGCAGTTCACCTGATCCGCCGAGCAAAGCCTAAACGGGCGATGCTCACACACTTCTATCCCGAATGGGACGATGTTGATTTCGCCGCAGAAGTAAAACGCCTCGAACCACTATGCGAAGTGATCGAGGCATCAGATGGTTTGAAATTAACTGTCTAAAGACCTATTTAGCGAGGCTCTTCTGCGCCATCGCCATCAGTTCCTCAGGCATCCATTTGGTTAAGTTTTTCTCTTCGGCTGAGGCGATGCCTTTTTCGCGGTTGCGCCATTCTTTGGCTGGGTCGTCTTCGCGGCCGGACATCTTTGGATAGTTTTCGACCTGTTCGAGGCTGATAATGATGCCGTGAGCGACGTCGTTCCAATCATTGTTGTGGATGCCGCGCAGCACGATCGGCAGGCCGGCGGTCCAATCTTCTTCGGGAGCGATGTTGTCGTATTCAGGGATCGTCAAATATGCGGTCTCGGGCAATGGGCCGCCGCTGTATTTGCTGATGATCTGCGATTTTACGTCTTTGTACGAAGCACTCGAATTCTGCGATCGAAGTTCCAATGCGTAACGAAAAATGTCCGAAACTGTAGGTGCGTCTGCCATAAGAATTGATGAAAGATTATCATAATCCGATCACAAACTTAAGGTGCCAACTATTTGCTTGCGGTTCGGCATCTGAAACGATAGGCTTTTAGTTAACGTAAATTGAGTATGAAAGCAGTACTGGCAATAGCAATTTTATTGGTAACGTTCGTCGCCGCATCGGCACAGAATGAGCAGGCTCCGCTTCTTGAGAAAGAGATCAGCTATAAGAATTGGACGCTCAAGGACGTCCGCACCGGCGAAGATCGCGAGCTGCGAAAGATGATCGCGGGCAAAAAGCTCGTGATGGTCATCTACTACGCTCCGTGGTGCGGCAACTGGCAGTACGATCTGCGGTTTCTGAACAAGTTCTACGAAAAGTACAAAGGCGACGGCCTCGAGATCATCGGAGTCGGCCATTACGATCCGGTCGCGACGATGAAGTCGAATCTCGAGCAATTCAAGATCGCATTTCCGCTTGTTTACGCATCCGAAGCCCGCGGCGACCGTCTGCTTACCGACCACTACAAATATCGAACCCAAACGGGCGATACGCGCAAATGGGGCTCGCCGTGGTACATCTTCATAGATCCTGCGAAAGTATCAGCGAAAGGCGACACGCTCCTGACGAAGACTCATATCATCAACGGCGAAATGATAGAGCATGAGGGCGAGAAATTTATCCGTCAAAAGCTCGGATTGCCTGCTACCGAGACCAAAGTTGTAGTTGCCTCAAACGATAAGATCGAAGTTTGTGATCCCGCGAAACCTGATACATCTCTCAAAAAGCCGTAATTTTTTCAACTGCAAACAAACCCCAAGGCTGTCCGAGATATGACCTCGACAGCCTCTTTTCTTATTCACTTCGAAAAGAAAATACTGCTCGTTTTGTTGCATTTATGATATACTGAGTGATAGTTGCAATATCTGCAGCGGCTCGATCTTTGACATCTAAATACACTCGCACGGAAATAGGACTTAACGGAAAGCACAGTTTCTAACGGTGCGGACAGTCGGAACGCGGGCTTCCAGCCCGCCCGTGATGTTTCATGAAACACGCCGCGGATAGCAAGAACGCCGCGAACGGCGAGAACGCTCGGGACAGTGCGGACAGTCGGAACGCGGGCTTCCAGCCCGCACGTCATGTTTCGTGAAACATGCCGCGGACAGCAAGAACGCGCGGGACGGCAAGAACGCTCGGGACAGTGCGGACAGTCGGAACGGTCATGATCCGACGTCATGACCGTTTCACGCAGTAAATACGGTCGATCTTACGAGGTGTAATACACGTGTAAGACAGTTTTTTTGAAAAACGGCGAAAATCGAAGCCAAAATGCCGCTAACTCGTTGATTACCAACCACTTCCGTGTCCACGAACACCCGTGGACACGCCGTGGACAGCCGGTGGACACGCGGTGGACACGCCGTGGACACTTGTGGACAGAACGCAAAAAAGGCTGCCATTTCTGACAGCCTGATCCTGACGCTAGGGTCGCGTTTTACCTCACGTAAACACTCGGAACTGAGATATCGCCCGGTATTCCGAACGGCCGTATCAGGATGCCTGCGGTCGAGCGATTGATGTACCACGTTGAATCCGACGGCCGGAAAACTGCCGTATCGAATTTGCCGTCGCCATCATAATCGCCCGGAGACGGAACGTCGGTACTGTTGCCGAACGGAACAGCATAAAAGCTCAGGTCCTCGCTCCGAAGCACAAACCAGGATCCGGTCGATGGCCGGTAGATCGCAAGGTCAGATTTGCCGTCGCCGGTATAATCGCCCGGCACGAGACGGTCAGACGCTGTGCCGAATTGATAAGCGATCGTAGTTCCTGACGAGCGGTTGATCCACCACGTCGCCGTCGAAGGCCTAAATATCGCGATGTCAGCTCGGCCGTCGCCGTCATAATCGCTCGAGACAGGCAGATCGCCGGCGATACCGAAATTTATGATGCCGGTGCCGCCGGTCGAGCGGTTGATGTACCAAGTGCTGTTCGAAGCTCGAAATACAGCGGCGTCGGTCTTGCCGTCGGCGTCGTAATCAGCCGGCATCGGTTGGTCGGTGGTGATGCCGAACGGGAAAGCGTAGAACGTAGAGTTTTCGCTGCGAAGCACGAACCAATTGCCGTCCGACGGACGATAGAACGCAAGGTCGGTCTTGCCGTCGCCGGTATAATCAGCAGGCACGAGCGTATCAGTACTCGTACCAAACGCAGCGGCTCCGTTCGAGTTATCGCTGCTACGCAGGAACCACCATTGCCCCGGCGCAGGCCGAAATACCGAAATATCGGTCTTGCCATCGCCGTCAAAATCGGTGACCGGACGGCGGGTTGCGAGGCAGTTCGGAAACTTGAACGAAGCGATCCTGGTGGCATATGCCGCCGTTGAGGTCGTTGCGTAGTACTGGTTCGTGTACCAGAACGTACAATCGTCGAGCGGGTCGATATTCATCGAAGTATAATCGCCCCAACGGTTTCCGGTGCTGAGCTGAACGCCGCCGCCATTGATGACAACGCCTTCGCCCTGCGGCATGGTACCAAGCGGATCGCTGACGAGACGGCCGGTATATCTGATCCCGGGAAACGTGTCGGTGCCATTTGAAACGCTATAGCCCATGCCCATATTTCCGAGTCGGTCCATGGCAATACTGCCCATCCAGCGGTGGATGCCGTCGGTCGCTCCGGGGCCATAGGTTCCTTCCTGGTGAATGAACGGCGTCCCCGCAGGATCGCGGATCTCCCACCAGCGCATTCCGGCAATTCCGGATGCTGCCTCAACGGATTGAAGTGTTACGAGCGATTCGTAAGTACCAAAATTACGATATGCCAGACGAAACGTCGGCCGCTGTCTGTAAGAGAGAATGTCGAGACGGGTCGTCGTGCCCGGCTGCGGAATGCACGATCGCGAGGTCGGCGAGCATGGAAAGACGGTGTCAAACGATGATGTTGGCATTGAAGCCGCCAGCGTGAATGACGACGTTGGCGTCGCGGGCGTCCAATCGACCGTAAGCCGATAAAGTTGGACAGCATCAGCGGCAGCACCAATGTCATTGTCCGAAGTGCCGACAAAGTAGCCCGGTGCTCCTGCCGGCGGCAGGCCAAATCCGTCTATGTCAGCCGGCAACAGGCCATTTGGCCCGGCAGCACCCTGAGCTACGGTCCAGCGAACTGTACGGACAACAGGATTGCCCGTGATCATCGCTTGGCGGTCGATAGCGATATTTCCCATGATGTTGCCGCCGTTCTCACGGGTGTTCAGCAAGTAAGAATCGCGCCAGATGCCGTACTTGGGATAATCCGGAAAGAATGGCGTCTCAAATGCGTAGCGGAAATACGTACCTGTCGGGTCGCCTGTTGTCGAGATCGCGACGCAATTGAAGAATGGCCCAACGCTGTCGGTAAACTGGCTCAGTATCCAGCGGTCGGCGAACTGGTCATAGACGACGATCGGATCGCCGGCATTCTCGGTTTGACACGGCCCGCCAAATCCGGCGAACAACGTGTTTATATTGGAGGGACCGAAAACTGAAACGCCCGCTCGAGTAAAGATCTGAAACCGTGCATTGACCATCTGCACGTAGTGGTTTGGACCGATATCGCCAACAGGATCCGGAGGCGAACTTCCTAGGCCGCCCATGCCGGCAAAGTTTGCGACCGTCCCCGGAATTAGGTCAGGCGACGAGAATGCACCGACGCCGTTGGTCGATTGCAATGCGGCGTCTCCGCTATGATCATAGCGGTCAACGGGCCCATCGAGGCCTTTATCGTCGTCGGCTTTCTTTACTTTCTGCGAAATGTCGGGCTTGATCCTCGAAAGCGGCGGCGAAACGTCGTACTTGATGTTACGGCCGATCTCAGGCTCGGTTGACATGATCTGTCCACCTTGAGCACTTGTATCGGCGAAAGATATGGCAACGAATAAGGCAAGCAGGAAGCTATAACTTAAGCGGCTCAGTACGGCCGTCGGAATAAGTCGGTATCGCATAATTTCTCGAATTTCAGACCCCTTAAAAGATTCGGTTTGGAATTTTCTTAGGTTATCACGATTCGAGTTTATGCAAAACTCAGGCGACTATCTGACAAAAGCACTTGGCAGTGGAATGTCGCCATTCGCGCCGAATTGTTGGATCATCGTTCCGGCGGTCGAACGTTGAGCGAACCAGGTGTTGATGCTCGGCCGAAATACGGCGGCGTCAAATTTTCCGTCGCCGTCATAATCGCCCGACGCAGGAATATCGCCCACCGCTCCGAACGGGAACGAATAGAAGCTCTGGTCTTCGCTTCGCAATATCGACCATTCGCCGGAAGCGGGCCTGTAGATGGCAACATCGGCCTTGCCATCGCCAGTGTAATCGCCCGGAACGGTTCGGTCCGACGCGGCACCAAATTGCCAGACGACTGTTCCGGCCGTCGATCGCTGTATCCACCAGTGCCCTGTTGCGGGCCGAAAGATCGCGATGTCCGAGCGGCCGTCACCATCGTAATCGGCATTTACCGGAAGGTCGCCGACCGAGCCGAAGCTCGTAATGTCGATGCCGCCGCTCGATCTGTTGATGAACCACATTCCGGTTGACGGTCGAAAAACCGCCGCGTCCGCTTTGCCATCGGCGTCAAAATCATCAGGCACCGGCGTGTCGCCATTCGCTCCGAATGGAAACGCATAGAATGTCTGATCTTCGCTGCGGAGCACGAACCAATTACCGTTTGACGGACGGAAGATCGCCACGTCTGCTTTTCCGTCGCCGGTGTGGTCGGCGGGAACGATCATATCGCTTGACGAACCGAACTGGGCCGCAGAATTCGCCCCGTTAGTGCTCATCAGGGTCCACCATTCGCCGACGCTCGGACGAAAGATCGAAAGATCTGCTTTGTTGTCTCCGTCAAAATCGAATCGGCAGGCGTATGGCGACGTTAGGCAACTATTGACCGAAACATGGCTCGTCACTTCACTTCGAGAGAACTGGCAAAACGTCAACGGCGTCGTACCGGACAACTGTGCGTTCATGATCGAATCTGCACAGCCCTGCGGCGCCTCGGCGTGATTTGCCCCAAGGTTGTGTGCCAACTCGTGGCTCGTGATCAAGTACTTGCCCGGAGCCCAATTGATATAACCGCTCGCTCCGTATGCAAATCCCGGATTGTTGCAAACAACGCCGATGAAAGCCCAGCCTTGAGATTGCACATTCGCCTTGCCCGAGAACAAGTGAGCCGTATCACGCTGAATCGCGTTGAAAGGCGCAGTCGCGTTCCAATGATTTTGAAAATTACGTACGGTAAATTCAGCATTAGCTGCGGCGTAAGGATCGGGCGAGGTCCATGCGTGTTGGTAAACTATGCTGATCGTGAGGCCAAGCTCAGTTTCGTAAAAGCCTTCGATAGTATTCAAAATACCAAGTATCTCGGCATTGGCCGCGTTGACGCTGCCAAGCGTGTTGACATATTCGAAGTCCGCATCGACCGCGAGTTCAATTCGCTTCAGCGATGTGATCGAAGCGTTCAGGATCTCCGGCGTGGAATTTTCGATCTCATTTGTTCGTTCAGCGAGGCTCAAACCGCACCCTATGTGTTTATCACTGCGGACGTCCTCAGCGCGATACAAAATATAACGGTCTGTATTGGTCGTAGTGAATCGCGATGCCGGTTCAAAGAACATCCGAATACCGTCACGCTCAAAATAGCCTTCGTATCGGCCGGCAATGAAATTCACACGCGAACGACCACCGTCGCTTGTAACACCCTTGAAAGTGTTCACAGGCATCCGTTCGATCGACTGAATTCCCAAGGTGCCGCTCACCTCCGCACGAAAACGCCCGGCACGCATATCATGAGGTGTAAGCACGATCTCTTGACGATCACCATCGGCGGAAAACACAAGCGTTCTGCCGAGAATTTGAACAGTTGCGATCTTATGATCGGCAAAATGCTTCGACAATTCATCGTTCAGCGCGTTTGATTGCCCCTCGGAAGAACCGGTCAAGTATAAGCCGATCAATGCAGCAACGGCATATCGAATGAAGAACGTCTTGTATGTCATATTCAGTCTGTGTGGGAGGAGCTGTTAAGATGGATCAATAAGTCGTGCACGCACACTACTCGTTATTAATAGTAAATGCACAACATTGTTGTTTCTCCAGCATTCGGCGAACTAGATGAAGGCGTTATTGGGTAAAGTCTGGAAGAAATTGCCGAGTTGGCTGCGGTTGCGGATAATTCGGACTAGTCAGCACAAATTCACGGCGTCGGTCGTGGCAGTTATCGCTAATGAGAACGGCGAGGTCCTATTGCTCGAGCATTTACTGCGTCCCGCGTCGGGCTGGGGCTTGCCGGGCGGATTTTTGATACCGTATGAACAGCCCGAGGAAGGCATCAGGAGAGAGCTTCGCGAAGAGACCGGACTTGAGCTATCAGACGTACGCCAGCTGAGGACGCGAGTGTTGCGAAAGCACATCGAGATACTGTTTACCGCTCGATCGACCGGCGACGGCAAGGTTGGAAGCAGCGAGATACTTCAGATCCGCTGGTTTGCTATCGACGATCTCCCCACGGAACTTAATAGCGATCAAAAGTCGCTCATCCGCGAAGTTTTTCGCGGAAAGGTTTGATTATGACGAAGCCGCAAACTAAAATTCTTAATTCACAGCAATTCTAGGAGTCAAAAAATGGTCAACTTAATTCCACCACCCGAAGACGTGATGAAGATCATGGTCGATACCGGCGCGTATCGCAAGGGTCACTTTATCTATCCGAACGGCAAGCACGCGTCGCACTATTTTCAAATGCCGCTAGCATTTCGCTATTACGACAACGCTCGCATTCTGTCGGTCGGTCTCAGCCGAATGTTCCGTCTAGAAAAATCGATCTCGAGCCGATTACCCAAGGTCTCGGTCATTAGCCCGAGCCCGGGCGGGATCATGGTCGCATTCGGCGTCCGCGAAGCTCTCGGTGCCCAGCAGATATATTGGGCAGAAATGGAAGAGGGTAAACGTCAATTTCGTCAATATATGTCGGACTACGAGGTATATCCCGCGATCATCGTGGACGATATCAACCGCTCCGGCAAAGCGATCGAAGAGACGATCGAACTGGTGAAAGAACTCGGCACCGAGGTGATCGGTATCGGAACTATCGCCAAATTCGAGGACGCTCCTGACGAATTCGGCGGCATCCCCGCAAAATCGTTGCTGAGCTTCGACGTGAACTTCTACGAAACCGAAGACGAGTGGAGAAACTCGCGTTCAGCAAGCGAGTCTGAAGAAGAAAAGGTCAGATTCTGATCTGGGAACTGAAAATGCAAAACGGAAAACGATGGCAATTTGCCCGTTTTCCGTTTTCAGTTTTCTGTTCTAACTTTTGACCTACATTTCGTGTCGATTGGCGAGCGCCTTGTCCATCGTGACCTCGTCAACGAACTCAAGGTCCGAGCCGACGGGCATTCCCATCGCGATCCTTGTAACTTTCATGTCGAGCGGCTTAAGCAAGCGAGCGATATAGTTTGCAGTCGCCTCGCCTTCGGTTGTGGGGTTAGTGGCGATGATGATCTCGGCGATCTCGATCCCGTCGTTGTTTTCCGGACGCAGACGTGTGATCAGATTATTCAGCATCAAATCGTCCGGCCCTATGCCTCTCAGCGGCGACAGCGAACCATGCAGTATGTGATAAAGCCCGCGAAAAGAACGCGTCTTCTCGATCGATACGAGATTATACGGTTCTTCGACAATACAGATCTGCGAACGGTCGCGTTTCGGATTTGTGCAATAAAGACACGGATCGACGTCCGTCAAATTGTTGCAAACAGAGCAGAAAACGATGCGCGCCTTTACATCGCGAAGCGCGTTTGCAAAAGCCTCGACTTCATTCTGCGGCCGCCGCAAAACGTGAAAAGCCAACCGCTGAGCTGACTTGCCCCCAATGCCGGGCAGGCGTTTGAATTCGTCGATCAGCTTAGCGACCGGCTCTGAATAATCCAGCATATAAATTGAAAACTGAGAACTGAAAGCGGAGAACACACGATACTCCGTTATCGGTTTTCAGTTCTACATTAGCCCTGGGGGCAGCATTCCGCCCAATTTGCCCTTGAGCGACTCTTCGACCTTGCGGCGGCCTTCATTGAGGGCGGCTACCGTCAAGTCTTGGATCATCTCGACATCGCCATCTTTTACAAGATCAGGCGAGATCGTTACTGCCAATACTTCGAAATCGCCACGCATCTTGACCGAAACCACACCGCCGCCGGCGGCAGCTTCGACGACGAGATTCTTCATCTCGTTTCCCATCTTGGCCTGCATCTCTTGTGCCTGCCGCATCATTGAACCAAGGTCCATTCCACCCGGAAGTTTCATAACATTTAGCTCCTAATCCTAAGCGAAGAACGCAATAACTAGATTCTAACATTCGGCGGCGACGTTTTCGAGCAGGTCATCCGCGGATTTAAGGTATTCACCTTGTATTGAAGTCTATTGCATAATAGAAGATATGAAGGCAGTACACTTTATCTTGGTCGGCTATCTTATCGTTTACATGTCGGCCTGTTCGCCCGACAACTCGAACTCTGTCGCAAGCCAGCCGGAAAATGGGACAACCCATCATGGGCACTCACACGCCGCGAATACAAAATCCGACGACCATTCGAAAATGGATCACTCGAAGATGGAGTCTTCGCCCGGAGCTAAAGAAGCGCCGTATGATCTGCAATGGATCGATACGATGATCGCCCATCACGAGGGCGCTATAGCAATGGCAGCACCAGCCTATAAAAACGCAAAAACGCTAGAGATCACTCAGTTTGCCGAACAAATGCAGCGTGACCAACAAAAAGAGATCGCGACGATGAAGCAGTGGAGAATTCAGCGATTTCCAAACGCAAAACCAGCGATAAATATGGAAATACCCGGAATGTCTGAGTCAATGAAAGGGATGGATATGGCAAAACTTAAGGCCACGAAAGGCGTCGATTTCGACCTTGAGTTCATCCGCCAGATGGTTCCCCATCACGAGGGTGCAATTGTTATGTCACGAGACGTGATCGCAAAGTCTGAGACCGACGACCTGAAAAAACTTGCGCGCGAGATCATAAAGGCACAAGAAGCCGAGATCGCTCAAATGCGAAAATGGCAAGCTCAGTGGTCAAAGAAATAGACTAAAGGGTCGCCACGTAGCGAGCGACAGAAGTAATTTGGGCGGCTGTCAGTTTTCGTTTGAAACTCGGCATGTCGCCTTTTCCATTTTTGACAATTCGTATTGTCTTCGCCGTGCTGATCCCGCCGGAAATATCATCGGCCTCTGTCTCGCGGCCGCGTTTTGTGTTCGAGCGTCCATCACTACCATGACAACTTGCGCAGTGCGTGGCGTACAGCGAACGCGACGAAACCGCATTCCCATTCGTCTTGGCAGCGGCATCTACCGAAACCAGACCAATCGCACCGACGACAGCGACGCTAGCGAAGGCAATGACCCTGAAGAATGTTCGCTTTGAGACTTTCATACCTCAAGTATAAACGTTCATTACGTTTTACAAACCTATGCTATAGTGTTTGCTGTTCACAAAAACTAAATTAAACGCTTATGAAACGCACCGTACTTTTTGTATTTACGTTTGTATTTTTTGTAGCATCTATTTCCGCCCAATCGGGTCGCCAAGATGTGGTCGATGACGGCTTTACATGGTTCGAGGCTCCCGTCGCTTCGACACTGACCGGCCCAAATCAGTCGCCCGAACACAAGGGCTGGATGCTAAAGGCATACACTCGCATCTTCGGCAGCTACTCTGACGGCACGCAGATCAAGTTTGTCGTACTCAAGAACGGTAAAGCGACCGGCACTACGCTGTGCAACACGAGCATCTATCATCCGCAGTCAGGCAAGTTCGTCGAAGGCTTTGCATGGACGGTCGATTGCTGGCAAGTGGCATCGGCGACAAAGGAAACGGGTGTATTCGACGTTCACGTCTATCGCATGAGCGGCGGCAGCGAAAAACTTGTTCGCACCTATAAGATTAATGTCGTCCCGATAAACCGTGTCCCGTCCGGCCAGCAGCCCGGAACGGCTCCACCTGAATACATGGTCGATCGGCATAGCGAATCAGCAGTGTCGTTTATGTATCTACGTCCGGCGGGCCACATTCCGTATTTTGATTACGCACAGAGGCCCGAACTTTCCGGCCATAATCAAGTCGAACTTCATTACAGCATCAGCCCCGATGCGAACATAATGAACAATCTCCCGGCGACCACTTTTGCGTGCACCGTTGATGGAAAACCGCTTGCGTTTCCAGGTCCCGGCGAATATGCGACTCAGGCAGATTCGAAATACGTCCAGAACGCATTCAACATTTACCAAGATCGCCTCGCTCCAAAATACAAGGCAGGTCTGCCGTACGAAGAGAAGATGCAGTTTCAGATGGTGCGAACTTTAGTTCCGCTGTCGTGGGGCGGCGACCGAAGATCGGGCCGTTTGCAGATGGAGGACTTTCCCGGAGACTGGCAATGCACTATCTCTAAGGACGGAGCTGTTTGGCGAACTTGGCGTTGGACCGTCGGGCGCAAAGGCCGGCCGATGCCGCATCCGGAACAGACGTCGAACGTAAATCTTTCGTCGAACGCGTTCCTCGTCGATATGGAAATTCCTGCGAGCGGAGCACCAATGGACGGACGGCTCGCGGGGCCTTCGACATCGCTGTTCACAGGGCTGCCTTGGACAACGGCCGAGGGTAAATCAATGGCGGCTCGGCTGCCAACAAAAGGGACGGCATGGCCCGTTCCTTCGACTCGAAAATAGAGCAGGTTAGAGGAGCGATATGATTATTTTTGCTGGCGTTGACGGAACATCCGCCGAGACGGGAACAGCGGAACTACCAGGCGATTACCAACGGTCGTTCCACCAGAGTTTTGTTAATCGATTGCAGCGAAACGAACTGGTCGATTTCGATGACACTTGGTATCTGCGAGGCCCTTATACATCCGGGCTGGACACGGCGGAACGAGCCAGAGCCTGTTTCAATTGGGTCAAGGCGAGTTTCAAACATAACGGTGCGAAGGCAGTTTTTCTCGGCGGCTACAGCCGAGGCGCTGCCGCTGTGATTGAGGTCGCAAAATGGTTGAAAGTCGAAGAAAACATACCTGTCGAATGTCTGGTGCTTTTTGACGCTGTGGACCGCACCAACACGCTCGGCGATCCATATTTTCGAAATACTCGTATCGTGGATACCGTTAGGAAAGTGATTCACCCGCGGCGAAATCAAATATCCACCCACTCGCGGCTAACATTTGGTAGTTGCGGAGGCACGCTAGAAGATCCGAGCAAGACGGTCGAGTTTTACAAATACTTTTTTGCAACTCATGGCGGCCTGGGCGGTGTGCCGTGGACAAAGGCTGCCCATCCGACCACCGGCCTGCCTCTTCCCACTATCTGGGAATTCGGCGAGCCTTTTCCGACCTACGTCACACCAGCCCGCGACCAAGCCGGAGCGATGGACGTATGGTCATGGACCAAGCCGCATGTCGCATATGCTTTTCATCAGTGTAAGGAGCGACTTGCTCGCGAGGTAGAAACGCGTCCGCATCCTGGATTTGAGATCCCTGAACGCACAATGCCCGGCGGCGGTGTCGGCGGTCACGTTCCCGAACGAGGCCACGACGGACGCGAAAAGCGGCACTACATTGTTAAATCAGGTGATTGGCTATCGAAGATCGCTGAAAAATACTATGGCGATATGATGAAGTACATTCCGTTGCACAAGGCGAATATCGGCGTTATCGGCCCTGATGCTAACAAGATCGAACCGAATCAAAAACTCTGGATACCTTATCCGGACGAGTTACGGAAATTCAAGTAGCTTACGTTGATTGAGATTTCTTGCTGCGTCCGATCTGCGCCAATTCCATCGGCATACAGCAATTGCTCGCCAGGGTTTCGCGGTCGGCCTTCATTTCAGGGTCGTTTTCGAGCATCTTCATCGTTGCTGAAAATACCTCTTTCGCTCCAGTGTCTTTCGGTTCATTAATACTATAATGCATCCATTTTCCGTCGCGACGTCCGGCGACCAAGTTCGCTCGTTTTAGGTATGAAAGATGCCGCGAGATCTTTGGGTTGTTGGTTCCCAGAGCTTCGGCAAAAAAACACACACAAACCTCACCGTCACGCATCAAGTTCAACAACCTCAATCGCGTTCGGTCAGCCAATGCCGCAAAAAAAGTTTCCGAATCAAAGCTAGTCACAAAAAAATTATAACATATTACAATTATGGCTTGACATAATTGTTTAGCGCGCATATTCTCGATAATACAATTATGCTTATGCGTAATTGATATGTTCTAAGGAGTTTAATATGACCGCAATCAATACACTAAAAGCCCATCTCGCTCTAAACGTCGCGAACGTAGAAAACAGCATCGATTTCTACAAGAAAATGCTCGGGATCGAACCGTCGAAGGTCCGCACCGGCTATGCAAAATTCGACGTCCAGAATCCGCCGCTCAACCTGACGCTTAACCAAGTCGCCTTCCAAGGCAAAGGCGCTCTATCTCATATGGGCATTCAGGTCGGGACCACCGAAGACGTGATCGCTATTCGCGAACAATGGAAAGAACGCGGCCTCACGCCACGCGAAGAAATGCAGACGACCTGCTGCTACGCTCTGCAAGACAAAGCTTGGGTCAATGATCCCGACGGAAATGAGTGGGAAGTATTCGTCGTTCTTGAGGACAACCTCGCCGATGCCAAGTCGAACGACGCAACCTGCTGTACACCAACGTTCACCAATATCGAACGCAAGAATCAGGAAGTCGCAACGGCCTGTTGCTAGTCTCTAACAAACATATCGATCCTCGTCGAGTTGATACCAAAAGTCGGCGAGCATCGACAAATTCATTTAGGAAATGAATCTAAGAGAAAAATTCATACCTCAGAAATGCTATCTTCGCAGCGAATGCCGTACGGACGCCGACACGAAAAGCATCAAGAAACTATTTGATAAAGATTGGCAGGTCTATGCATTCAGTCTCGACCCAGTATCGGGCAAATATATTTCGATGACTCTCTGCTGCGATGCCGCACTTCCAAGTCCGTTGACCGCGGGCAATGGGTCGGAACGCTGAGGTCGTTGTAACTAGATCATGAAGAAACTTTCTTTCCTAGACCGCTTCCTGACGCTATGGATCTTCGCGGCGATGGCTATCGGCGTTGCGATCGGATATTTGGTTCCCGGAACTGCGAATTTTATCAACAGTTTTCAGGCCGGAACGACCAACATTCCGATCGCAATCGGGCTCATCTTGATGATGTATCCGCCGCTCGCTAAGGTGAAATACGAAGAACTGCCATCGGTTTTTCGCAACGGCAAGATACTCGTGCTATCGCTCGTGCAGAATTGGATCATCGGACCGCTTTTGATGTTTGGCTTGGCTGTTCTACTACTGCCGGACAAGCCCGAATATCTGATCGGCCTTGTGATGATCGGCATTGCTCGCTGCATCGCGATGGTGATCGTTTGGAATGACCTCGCCGGCGGTGACACCGAATATGTTGCGGGTCTCGTGGCATTCAATTCGATTTTTCAAGTTCTGTTTTACAGCGTCTATGCCTATATTTTCGTCACGATGCTGCCGCCGTTGTTCGGTATCGCCGGCGTCGAGGTCAACATCCGCATTTGGCAGATCGCCGAGAGCGTCCTGATATATCTCGGCATTCCGTTTTTCGCAGGAATGTTGACGAGATTCATCTTGCTCAGGCTTCGCCGCCGCGAATGGTACGACAAGGTATTCATTCCTAAGATCAGCCCGATCACGCTCGTCGCATTGCTGTTTACGATCATCGTGATGTTCAGCTACAAGGGCCAGCTCATTGTCGAGATACCGTTCGACGTTATTCGCATCGCGATACCGCTTTTGCTCTACTTCGCGATAATGTTCTTCTCCGCGTTCTTTCTCGCCAAGAAGGCAGGAGCCGATTATCCGAAAAGCGCTTCGCTTGCATTCACGGCAGCGGGCAATAATTTCGAGCTCGGCATTGCCATCGCGATCGCGGTTTTCGGCATCAATTCAGGCGTCGCATTTGCAGCAGTCATCGGACCACTGATCGAAGTTCCGGCACTCATTCTACTCGTTCGTGTAGCACTAAGATTCAAAAAGGGATTCGCAAGCTAGGTCTATGTCTGACAAATTACGAGTTTTGATACTTTGCACCGGAAACTCAGCCCGAAGCCAAATGGCAGAGGGCCTGCTGCGGCATATCGCTAGCGACAAATTTGAGGTCGAAAGCGCCGGAACGATCGCGAGCTTTGTTCGCCCGCAGGCTATAGCTGCAATGGCTGAGATCGGGATCGACATTTCGGGGCATCGTTCAAAATGCCTCGACGAGTTCCTCGATACGGAGTTCGACTATTTGATAACGGTCTGCGATAACGCCAACGAAACTTGTCCGAACTTTCCAGGTCAAGCTACTCGAATCCATTGGTCGTTCGACGATCCTGCGGAAGCTGCCGTTAGCGACGAGGAGCAAATGGCATTGTTTCGACGCGTTCGCGATGAGATAAAAGTGGCTCTTGAGAGGTTTGCTCATCAGCAATAGCGTGTTATAACTGAAACGTGGCACGCTACGTTATAAAACGCGATCAAGGTTCGGTCCCTGAAAAACTGACGCGCTATCGTTCCGAGTTGAACGAAGAGCAGTTCCGCGTTGTCACATCAAAACCAAAGTCTGCATTGGTCGTCGCCGGTGCAGGCACCGGCAAAACTCGTGCGATAACCTATCGAGTTGCATACCTTATCGAGCAGGGCGTGTCCCCGCAACATATCTTACTTGCAACATTTACGAACCGAGCTGCTCGCGAGATGCTGCGCCGTGTCGGCGAACTGACTGGCTCGCAGAACGTGCACCGAACGTGGGGCGGCACGTTTCATCGCATCGCGAATATGATGCTTCGACGGCACGGCAGCGTGCTTGGCTACGACGCGAACTACTCTATCCTCGATACCGAAGACTCACGCGAATTCATCAACGTCTGCATCGATGAACTCGGCATCGACACCACAAAAAAGCGATTTCCAAAGGCCGAAGTTCTCCAATCGATCATCTCGTTCGCCAACAACACCGATACGCCGATCGATGACGTGATCGTCGCTCAATATCCGTATTTCCACACCGTCGCCGACCATGTAAAGCGTATCGAGATGGTTTACAGAACTCGAAAGCACGAGCGAAACGTGATGGATTACGACGATCTGCTGCTCAACGCAAAGCGGCTGCTCGTCGAACACAAAGACGTTCATGACCTATATGCCGAGCAGTTTCAGCACATCTTGGTCGATGAATATCAGGACACGAACAAGCTTCAAGCCGAGCTGATCGACCTTCTCGCAGCAAAGCACCGCAACGTAATGGTCGTCGGCGATGACGCTCAGTCGATCTTCGCGTGGCGAGGCGCTGAATTCTCGAATATCTACGAATTCAACAAGCGTTATCCTGAGGCTGAGGTCTTCAAACTTGAGACGAATTATCGGTCAACGCCTGAGATCTTATCTCTTGCCAATACCTCGATCGCGTGTAATCGAAAGCAGTTTCCGAAGATGCTGACTGCCGTAAAACGCAGCCGCGACTTTCTGCCGGCACTCGTTCCGTGCAGCGATGTCGAGCAGCAGTCGGCGTTTGTCGCCTCCCGAATTCTCGAACTCCGAGACGAAGGCACGCCACTAGAAGACATCGCCGTTCTGTATCGCTCGCATTATCATTCGATCGAACTCCAGCTCGAGCTCTCGCGTCGTGGCATTCCTTATCGCATCCAATCCGGCGTCCGATTTTTCGAGCAGGCACACATCAAAGACGTCATCTCGTACCTTCGAGTCATAGTAAATCCCCGAGACGAACTCGCTTGGAAACGTATCCTAAAAATGGTTCCCGGCATCGGCAACAAAACCGCCGCTCGAGTGTATGAGGCGATTGGAGGGCAAGCATCCCTGCTTGCCAGTGGCGGCGAAGGTGCAGCCGCGTCCGAGGCGTTGCAAGCAGGGATGCTTGCTCTCCAGTCGACACCTCGCCTCCGCTCCGCTGCCTGGCGTTCATTCATCGTGCTTCTAGAAATGCTGGCCGCGGACGAGAATCGCGGCAATCCTGCAAAACAGATCGAACTTGTAGTGACGCACGGCTACGAGCAGTTTTTGCAAGAAACGTACGACAACGCCGATGTTCGTCTCGAAGATCTAAAGGGCCTCGCGACCTTTGCGACACGGTACGATACGACCGACGATTTCCTGTCCGAAC
>JAEUQI010000003.1 GCA_016789145.1 Blastocatellia bacterium
CATGGCTGGCCGTAAGGTCTGCCTTTTTTGGTTTCTGTCCACTCGCGTCCCCGGCGTGTCCCCTCCGGGCGTTCTTGCTGTCCGCGGCGTGTTTCACGAGACTTGACTTGCGGGCTGGAAGCCCGCGTTCCGACTGTCCGCACCGTTAGAAACAGTGATTTCCGTGAAGTACTAACTGTGTGCGAGTTTATTTGGATGTCAAAGATCAACCTGCCGCGAGGATTGCGGACTCTAACAAGTATATCATAGATGCAACATTGTGTCACCTTAATTTTCATAATCGAAAAGGACGCGGACATCAGAACCGAGAATCAGGTTGTTCGGTACAACAAAAAGTGTGGTACAAAGTTGTTATGGCTACAAAGAACAACTCTCATCGCCGCAAAGAACGCCGCTCGCGCATCGCAATGATCGATGATCCGGCAAAGAGCAAACTTACCGCGATGCAGTTGCTATTCGCGTTCGCGATATTGCTATTGTTGGTAAGTCTTGGCGTGAGACTATTGGCGTCTTGACCTTTTACTGCCGGTAGCTCGCCGCATGAACGTCGCTGCGGCGTGGGAAATGCAGCAGGATGCCGATAACGCCCAAGATGGAAAAGACGAAGAAATACTGATAGTTGAAAGCAAACGCCAACATTACGCCGAATAGCGAGATCGCTTCGCTCAATGCGCAGCCGATGATCATTGCGGTTTGGACGAGCGGAATGCTTTGTTCGGCGACCGAGCGTTCGAGAGTTTTCTTTCTAAGGATGAGCGAGATGACTATGTCGCTGAACGACAACATCGCGAAAACGCCGACGATCACAGCATTGTCCCCGAGCAACGGCTGAGAGAAGTCGAACTTGAACAGTTCCGGCTTTGAGAACCAGATCAGAACAACAAACATAAACTGCGAGAACAAAAGGGCTGCCCAGATGATGAGTAGTGTTCTGTAGGACTGTTCGGCACTAGGGTTTGGCATGTTGCATTACTCTCCTATTCTGTAGATTCTAACTCATCTTCGAGCCGCTGGCGTTCGTAGAGGTCGGCGTAGTCGCCGTCTAGGGCGAGCAGTTGTTCGTGGGTGCCGCGTTCGACGATGCGGCCATTTTCGAGGACGCAGATCAGGTCGGCGTCTTTGATGGTCGAGACTCGATGCGAGACGATCAGCGTCGTGCGGCCCGAGCGAACGCCTCGGAGATTCTGCAGGATCGTCTCCTCTGTATAGGTATCGACCGCCGAAAGCGAATCGTCGAGGATCAGTATCTTAGGGTCACGCATTACGGCACGTGCGATGGCAGTTCGTTGTTTCTGACCACCCGAAAGGGTGATGCCGCGTTCGCCGACGAGCTGTTCGTAGCCGTCCGGAAACTCCGCGACATCATCGGCGAGTCCTGCGATACGAGCGGCATCTTCGACGGTTATGTCAGAACCACCTGCGGTAGCGGGTGGTTGAAGTTTCGTATTGAGGCCGTTGTCATTAACCGAGTCACCTCCTTTCATCTGGGAGTTAGTGGTGCTCGGAGTTAAACCACCCGCTACCGCGGGTGGTTCTGACAAACCAAAAGCAATATTCGCGGCGAGTGTGTCGCTGAACAGGAAGGTTTCTTGTGGAACAAAGCCGATGGCACTTCGCAGTTGGGCTATTGGGAATTCTTTGACCGGCTTTCCGTCGATGAGAACCGAGCCTTCGGGAGCGTCGAGAAGACGCGGCACGAGCGAGACAAGCGTCGATTTGCCGCTGCCGGTCTTGCCGACAAAGGCAACTGTTTGGCCGGCGTTGATGGTTAGATCGATGTCGCTGAGGACCGAACTGCCATTATAGGCGAAGTTTAGGTTGCGAAACTCGATGCTGCCGGCGATGTCAGGCTGTTCTGTAACATCGGCGGCGTCCTTGATGGCAGGTTCGGCATCGAGAACCGTCTTGAATCGCTTGAACGACGCGGTACCGCGTTGCCAGAGGTTGACGACGTATCCAAGTGCGATGAGGTACCAGATCATCCGCTGCAGATATAGGATGAACGCCGTGAAATCGCCTGCCGAGATCTCGCCGCGAACTGCCATCGGAATTCCGACCGCGACGATGATGACAAAACCGAGGCCGATGAAAAAGAAAAGCAACGGACGCATCGCAGCCGCCCATTTTACGAGACGAAGATTCTGAGCGGCGTATTCGCGATTGAGCACTTGAAAACGCTCGATCTCCGGTTCCTCTTGAGCGTAGGCACGGACGACGCGAACGCCCGTCAGATTCTCTTGGGCTCGAGCCGTAATGTCTGAGAAAAATTCTTGAATCTTCTCAAATCGCTTGTGAATTTGTGCACCGAGAACCTTGACCGTAATGCTCACGAGCGGCATCGGAATGAGCAGAACGAGCGTCAGCCACACCGAAATGCTCAGCATTATCGGTATCGAGATCGCGAGTGCAAAGATCGCTTGGCAACTGTAAAGGATCATCGGCCCGACGATCTGGCGAACGGCTCCGAGGTCGTTTGTCGCCCGAGCCATCAGGTCGCCGACGCGATTCTGCTGGAAATATTCAAGCGGCTGATCGACCACGGAAGCGTAGAACTCTTCGCGCATGTCGTATTCGATATGTCGCGAAGTGTTGATGATCAATCGACGCTGAAAGAACAGAAAGATGCCGCTGATGGCATTGATGCCGAGGATCACCAGCGGATAATAGACGACCTTTTGCCAGGTGATCTCGCTCGCGAGGTCATCGACCGCGACGCCGACCATATATGGAACGAACATCCCAAACGCCATCGACACAGCGATACAGGCGACCCCGATCAAGATCGTGCCTTTGTACGGTGCCGCGTAGCGGGCGAATTGTTTGAGCTGCTCCATAAGCAAGGAATTTAACGCAAAGACCGCAACGTTCGCTGGCTTTTTAGATCAAGATCTATGATCGCGCAGTCTTGGTTTAGCGATCTCCGCGATCTCGACGTTCTCTGCGTTTAAACTTTCGTATACGTCGAGATGCCCGTCGCAATGAGTTTTCCTACCTCATTGTGAACGTCGGCAGAGACCGTAAAGATCCGCTTTCCGGCTCGGACGACAGTTGCCGTGCAAAGAAAAGTGCCGCTCAAGTGTGGCCGCAAATAGTGAACCGTCAGATCGATCGTCGCCGTCGCCGCATCGATCGGCAAATGTGTACGCACTGCAAACGCCATCGCCGTGTCGATGAGCGTCGCGGTCACGCCGCCGTGCAAAACGCCGCTCGGCTGCCGCAGATCGTCGCGCATCTCGATCGCGATCTTGGCAACGCCGGGCGACAGATCGACTAGCCGCATACCGATCAGCTTGGAAAATGGCAGGTCGTGTAGTGCACTTTCGGCGAATGCACGCTGCTCAGGAGTAATTTGATGTTCGTCAGTTTTCATATTTATCGCGGTGCCGCACGAGTGAAGCCCGCCGGTACCTTGAACAGGTCGCTCGCGGCCTCGGTCGTGAGATCAACGATCTCGATCTTCATTACTTCCCTTCGAACGTCGCCTTCGACCGAGATGATCTCCATGCGAACCGGAAAGCCTATCTTGTCATCGATGTAAACAAATCGCTCGCTCGACGTCTCACCGTCGATGGTCGCTCGAAATTTTGTAAGATTCGATTCGACGCCGAGCTTTTCAAATTTCGCCCGCTTCAAATCGAACAGCATTGTTCGGAACAGTGTCGCGTTTGTGCCCGGTCGCGGCACTTCGGCGGCCGGAGCCGACTCGGTGTATGTTTTGGTCTTATGATCGATCCTGATGGTGCGGCCGTCATTGATCACCGAAACCTGCGACGGCAAACCGTGATCGATATCTAAACGAGATTGGTCGCCATTTCGGGCGGCGAAATATGTTCGGGAAACACCTGCGACAGTTTCGACTATCTTGCATGAATAGACCTGCGGCTCAATAACTGAAAACGGATAGATGCCGTCGATCTTCTCGATCGGCGGGAGCGCCGTGTTAGAAACCTGAGGCGTCGAGCCGCAGGAGACCGCAAGTGAGATCGCTATGCCTGTGATTGAGATCAGTAGTCGTCGGGTTGACAAAAACATTCGTCGTAGCGAAATTTTAACATACGCCGTAGACATGCGCCCGACACGATGAGCGACACGCCTTTACTCAAGAAACTACAACGCGAGTTTATCGCGGGTTCGGCAGGTTTGTTGCCGATTGTTCCGATGCTGTTGGTTCAGGGGCAGATCACGCGTTGGAAGGTCGGCCTGCTGCCCGACGCCGAGGGCCCATTTTCCGGAGCTGTCGGCAGCGGCGATTCGGAATCGTTACTCGTATTGGGCGAATCGACTGTCGCCGGCCTCGGAGCCCGCGATCACGAGCGTGCACTCGCCGGTCGATTTGCACACTATCTGAGCGATAAGATCGGGAAACTCATAGAGTGGCAAGTTGTTGGGAAAAATGGAGTTACGGCCCGGCGGACGATCGATGAGTTAGTCCCGCTCGTTCCAAGACAGGCTTACGAACATGTTTTGCTGGGCCTCGGCGGAAATGATGTGATGAAGCTGTCGAGCCCGCGGAAATGGCGATACGATATGCTCGAACTGATCGGGATCATTCGAGGTTTCAGCCCGAACTCGACCATCTATATGTCTAATTGCCCGATGATCGTGATGTCGCCGATCATGCCCGAACCGATCAAATCGATATTGTGGCGGCTGTCACAAATGCACGACGCCAATGCGCGAGAGTTCACGGCCGAACTGGAACGTGTTCGCTATTTTCCGCAGCCTGTCGATGTTCGCGAAGATGGCTTTTTTGCCGACGGGCTTCATCCATCGGAGCAGGGCTATGACGATTGGTCGCGAGCGATGGTCGACTACTTTTACTCCAGATGATCGATGTCTCCCAACTGATCGAAACGCTCGACGCTCACCCCGAGTGGCTGCTCTTACGCAAAGGCTCTCGGCCATTTCCTTTGTCAAGAAGTGAGTTTTCGGTCCATCTGTCGAACGAGAAGTTGCTCTTCGAATTCATCGACGATCAGGGGCATCGGTCCTGTCGAATAGCGTCGTCGTCGATCAATGAGGACGAAGTCGTACTTGAAACGACCGGCCAGTTTGGATCGGACATCGGCTCGATCACTCTGACGCCTCGTGTTGCGGCTCGTGTTCTGACCGAAGAAATTAGGCAGGCTCGCGAGCAGATCGCCAACGATATCGCAGCGCTGATCGCCACTTCGTTTCCGGGCACAAAGCTCGAACGCGTCTCACTAAATGTCGACAACGGCCGCATTGCTCAGATACTCTACAACACCTGCGACGGGCCTGCCGCCGCGGTAGCTGACGTTACGGCAAAGCTCGACCCTGAGTCGTTCCTCGCATCGGCGATCACTTGGCTTGAGGCTCTCTCGGCACGGAAAAAGGGTCCGATACTTTCCATCAATATCATTGCCGAAAAGCCTCGTGCTGCAAATCTGCAAAAGCTTCACGCTTTGTTGAATGATAAATGGCGTTCGAAGATAAGCATCATTCGCATCGACCGGACCGGCGAATCACCACGGCTGCAGGTGCTTTCGTCAAGGAAACTCAGCGAACTTTGGCGCGAAAAACCACGCAAACTCATACGGCCTGACAGTGAATTGCCCAGCAAATTAGCGCGGCAAATAATGTCGCTTTCCTTTAACAATATCGATAGCGTTAACACCAGAAATGGCGAGACTCTTCGATTCAATGGCCTGCAATTCGCAAGAGTTCGCACGGTAATGAAAACTGAGCGTGCATGGTTTGGCATGAATCGTGAGATGATCCCCTTGACAGAAGCCAGCCGTCCGAAACTGAGTGGCCTTGTGGGTGAACTTGCCAATTATCGCACGCCGGAATGCACGAATTTGCGTCATCGATATTACAAGGCTTCGCCCGAGGCTTGGCTCGAATCGATCTTGCGACGCGATGTAAATCAGCTCGATCCGAATCTGTTCGTATCGCCCGTCTATAATCAATTTCGCTCTGCAGGCGACAAAATAGATCTGTTGGCTCTACGCAATGATGGTCGTTTAGTGCTGGTCGAGATCAAGACTTCGCCTGATAGGACGATGCCCTTTCAGGCGGCAGGCTATTGGCGGCGGATCGAGTTGCAGCGGCGCCGCGGCATTCTGGCTGAGGCCGATCTGTTCGAAGGCCGCGAGATCGCAGATGTTCCGACGCTAGTTTATTTGGTCGCCCCGGCGTGGAGCTATCATGCCGATCACGAACGATTTGCGGCAATGGTCTCGAGAGAGATCGAGATGTGGCGTTTTGAGCTGCACGAAGACTGGCGTCGCGAGATACGCGTGGTCGGACGTTCGAGTGCCCATCACGGCGTTTGATTCAGTCGGTAACCTACGCCGCGAACGGTCTCAACGATCTTAGGATTGTTCGGCTCATCCTCGACGTAGCGCCGCAGACGCACGATAAAATTATCGATCGCTCGCGTATCGGTATCTTCCTGCAGTTGCCAAACGTCCTCGAGAATAGACTTTCGCGAAACCGGCTTCCCGATGTTTGCGATCAAGTACTCGATCAGCTTTGCCTCCATCAGCGTCAGCCGAATCACCTCATCGCCTTTAGACAAAGTCAGATTCTCGAGATCGATCTTACGCCCGTTGATATCGAAGATATTTGCATTTCTGGCATTCGAAGGCTTACTTCGCGACCAAGAATCGCGTCTGATCAGCCCACTGACTCTCACGAGCAGGATGTTCAGATCGAAAGGCTTTGTGAGGTAATCGTCGGCTCCTGATTCGAAACCAAGCAACACATCTTCCGGGCGACCCAGAGCTGTCAGCATAAGGATCGGCGTGTAATCGCCGCGTTCTCTCAAATCGGCCGCAACCTCAAAGCCGCTTTTGCCGGGCATCATCACGTCGAGAACGATGGCGTCATATTTCGATTCGTTCAATCGTTCGAGAGCGACCTCGCCCGTTGCGGCAACATCGGCAGCGTAGCCTTCGGCATCGAAATTAAATCGTAAGCCCTCGGCAAGCGAGAACTCGTCTTCGACGATCAAAACTTTCATTTGCATGGCAATCTCATTACGAACGTGCTGCCGCGGCCCAGTCCGCGGCTCTCGGCAGACACATCGCCGCCATGTTTGCTAACGATAGACGATACGATCCATAGCCCGAGTCCCGTGCCCTTTATTGGCTTGTCGCTTATATTAGCAACGCGATAAAAGCGCGTGAATATCCGCTTTAGATCGCTACTTTCGATACCCTTGCCGTTATCTTTGATGTATAACTCCGCAGTTTTTCCGCTCCTACGCAATTTGATCGAGATCTTGGGCCCATCCGGCGAATACTTGATCGCGTTGTCGATCAGGTTTGCGATCGCTGTCTGCAATTCCTCACGGACACCATTTACAATAACTGGTTCTGAAGGAACGGTGAGCCTGATCACGCCCTCTTCGAGATGATAACGGCTGTTCGTTACGTAAACCGACTCTTCAACCACGGCATTCAGATCGAGGTCGGTTTTGGATTCTAATCGCTGCTTCTCTCGCACCTGGCTTGCTCTCAACACCTGTTCGACGGTACCGAGAAGGCGGGCATTATCGGCGAGCATCACGTCGTAGAACTCGCGTCGTTTTGCCTCATCAACGTCGTGCTTCTTGAGAGTATCGAGATAGAGTTTGATGGAGGCGATGGGCGTTTTTAGTTCGTGAGTTACGGCGTTAAGGAACGCATCGTGCTGCTCATTTCTGCGGATCTCACGAACAAGGAAGATTGTATTAAGTATCAAACCCGTGATGATCAGAGCAAAGAAAACAACTCCGAACACAAGCAGAGCGACTTCGCGTAAACTTAAGATGACCCAACCGATATTTAATGCAACGGCAAGTGCAGACAAGCAAATGCCGAAGATCAAAAAGAATATCGCTGTCTTACGCCGACGCATGCTAACTAGAAGTTAGAAAGTAAAAGGGCAAAAGTAAATGTGACATCTACTTTTGCCCTCGGAAACTTTCCTATCTCTTGATCAGGCAGCCATCTTGATCGCTTCGGTGTTCTTTTCGTCCTCTAGGTCATAGGCGTAAACGTCTGTGGCGAGGCCGAGTTTCTCGAGCACTCGGATCTGCATCCAATTGATGTCGAACTCACGCCACGTCAGTCCGTGCTTGGCTGAACGCGGAACGGCATGATGGTTATTGTGCCAGCCCTCGCCCCAAGTCAACGCAGCAACGACGGCATTGTTTCTGGAGTCGTCACGCACATCGAACCTGCGGCTGCCCCACATATGTGTCGCCGAATTTACGAGCCAGGTAAAATGCCAAAGCATCACGGTTCGTAGGAAGACGGTCGCTAATAGCATAGGCACTCCGCCGATCAAAAATGCAGCTGCACCGACCACGACGGTAGGCACGTAGTAATACTTTTCGAGTGCTACTAGATATGGATCTTTCAGAAGGTCAGGAGAGTATTTTTCAACGACTGACTGCGGCTGAACCTGTGCGGTTCCCTTAAATATCCAACCAATGTGTGCCCAATAACCGCCATTTCGTGGGCTATGCGGATCGCGATCCGTATCGGTGAACGCGTGGTGCAGACGATGCGTTGTGACCCAAGCGATCGGCCCGGACTGAAGCGCGAGAGCACCAAATGTGGCCAGCGTTCGCATCAACCAACGCGGGGTCTTAAATCCCTTGTGTGTGAGCAAGCGATGATACCCGAGCCCGATGCCAAGGCTTCCGCTGATCCACCATGTCAGAACGAGGGCCGCGAGGCTCGCCCAGTTCATCATGAACAACGATACGATCGCGATCACGTGAAATATCGCGACAAGAATGATGGTGTCCCAATTGAGCCTTTGGCTAGCAGGTGATTCAAATTTGATTACGTTTGTAGGCATTAGTGTTTCCTTGATAGGTATATATCCGGGCGAGTATCGCCTCAATTTCAGCCTAACAGGAATTTCGATCGGCGATTGTAAGAGTTTTGTAAGAGTTACTTTGCGTACAAATTTGCCGTCGCGAAAGGCGACGACTAAAGTTATTACTGTCGATGGCGAAAAAGAGCGGACTACAGATCAACATTGAATACGCTGCGTTCCGGGCTGCCTTTTTTCTGATAGGCATATTGCCGAGAAAGGCGGCGATACGAGTCTGCTCGGCAGCGTTCAAACTTAGTGCGAGATTCGTCCCGAGAGCAAAGAATGTTGGGTTAAAGAATCTCTCCTTAGCTTTCCCCGAACTAGATGATGCTGAACGTAGGCGAATACTGATCGGCTCTTTCGAGAGCCTCGGACGCGTCGTCGGAGAACTGAGTCAGTTTCACAAGTACACGCCTGAAACACTTGCCGATATCATCGATTTCAGTTTCGATGAAGAGACGGAAGCACTCTATAAGCGAGTCAAGAACGAAAAGCGTGGCGTGCTGCTGGTTACGGGGCATTTTGGGAACTGGGAAATATTGGTTCTCGCGTTTGCGGCGCTTTACGAGCCGATCAGTTATCTGGCCCGGCCGCTGGATAATCCGAAGATCGAAGAATTGCTGTCGTCACTTAGGATGCGGTTTGGGAATACGCCTATTAACAAGTCGAATTCTGCGATGACCGCGATCAGCGTCCTGAAAACGAAATTCGGTCTTGGCATCCTGGCTGACGTCAACGCCCATCCACGCGAAGGCGTTTTCGTTCCTTTCTTCGGAGTCCCTGCCTGCACGCCAACGGGAGCAGCAATGATCGCGATCCGTTCCAACGCTTACCTGTATCCCGTCGCCTGTGTATGGGACAAAGAGAAGTCTCGTTATAGGTTCATACACGGAAAGCTGATGGAGACCGCAAATACCGGAGACCGAAAGCGTGACGTGCTTGAGACCACCGCTGCATTTACGGCAGAGCTTGAGTCCCTGATCCGACAGTATCCCGAACAATGGATGTGGACCCACAAACGTTGGAAAACGCGTCCGCCCGGCGAAGACCCGATCTACTGACTTCGTTTCGTTGGCCGATTGCTCGCGAGAGAGCATAACTATATACTCGCATTTGAATTGTTAGGCAGGAAAACGCTATGGCAACCGGAACAGTTGAAGAACGAGTACGACAAGTATTCGCCGATTTTAAGAAAGTATCTGTTGATGAGATCAAGAGCGAGACTACGTTCGAAGAGCTGGGTTTTGATTCGCTCGATGGTTTGAATCTTATTTTCGAACTGGAGGAGGCGTTCGACATTATGATCCCGGATGACAAGGTTCAGTCAATGAAGAGCGTCGCCGAGGCAGTCGAGGGCATCGAATGGCTCTTGGCAAATCCTGATCAAATGGCGAACGTCCCACGCCCCCCGGCAGCATAGACCGCTAATGAATAGAGTTGTAATTACCGGCGTTGGAGTCGTATCGGCAATTGGAAAGAACGTTGGCGAATTTTGGGATTCGCTGAGCAACGGCCGCTCCGGCATAGGGCCAATTTCTAAACTAGATAATTCGACGATCCGCTTTCGCAACGCCGCTGAGATCAAGGGCTTTGACGGACTCGAACATTTCGAGGAAAAGAATCTGCTCTGGCTCGATCCGTTCGCTCAATACGGAATTGTTGCTGCCCGCGAGGCTGTAAATGCCTCAGGTATCGAATTCGACGACAAACTAAAGGATCGCTGCGGCGTCATCACCGGCTCGTGTCTCGGCGGGAAGATGACCGAGGATGAGCTCTATTACAAGCTCTACGCCGAGGGCCAACAGCGGCATCAGCCGATCGCCATTCCCCGCGGTATGAGCAACGCCGTTGCGAGCCACGTGTCGATGGAGTATGGGCTGACCGGAGCAACATTCACGACCTCGACAGCGTGTTCGTCGGCAAATCATGCGATCGGACAAGCGTTTTGGCTCGTCAGGCAGGGCACGTTAGATGCGGCGATCACAGGTGGTAGCGAGGCTCCGATCTGCTACGGGAACCTCAAGGCTTGGGAAACGATGCGGGTTGTTTCTCCCGACACATGCCGACCGTTCTCGAAAGACCGCACCGGAATGATACTAGGCGAGGGAGCCGCGATGTTCGTCATTGAGTCGCTAGAACGCGCCCAAGCCCGAGGTGCTGAGATCATAGCCGAGATCGTCGGGTTTGGAATGTCGGCCGACGCTCATCATTTGACGATGCCGCTTGCCAACGGGGCCGCAAAGGCAATGCGGCAGGCTCTCGAAGACGGAAATGTCGCGGTTGAAGAAGTAGGCTATGCCAACGCCCATGGCACGGCAACACAGGCGAACGACACAATGGAAGCCGAAGCTCTCGGCATCGTGTTCGGCGAGCATGTAAAGAATGTCGCTGTTAGTTCGACCAAGTCGATGCACGGCCATGCTCTCGGTGCCGCCGGCGCGATAGAAGCGGCCGCGACCGTTCTCGGACTTAGGAACAAACTATTGCCGCCAACCGCTAACTTCACCGAAATAGATCCGCAATGTAACGTCGATGTCATCGCCAACAAGGCTCGTCCGGCTGATGTCGATGCGGCTATCTCGTCGTCGTTTGCATTCGGCGGGCTAAACGCCGTGCTGGCTTTCCGTAGCTGGCAATAATCAGACCTATGAAGTTTCGCTTACAGTTTGTCATAGTCTCGATCATAGTTTTCAGCAGTATTGCATTCGGGCAGCAACGTCTATTGGTCGTTGGAGGCGGCGCAAGGCCGGCCGATGCGATGAAGAAATTTGTCGAATGGAGCGGTGGGCAAAAATCACAGATCCTCGTAATAACGTGGGCGAGCGGCGTGCCTGAGGAGAGTTTTGTCTCGCTCCAAAAGCAGTTTACCGAATCAGGTTCGCCATCCGTCATCCACGCCGCTACACGGCCTCTGGACGCAGAAAAGAAAGCAAAATTCATTGCGCAGTTGGGTGCCGCAACCGGCGTCTTCTTCTCAGGCGGCGACCAGAATCGCACGATGGACGTCCTTGCAGATGCTGAGTTGCTCAAGCTCATTCGCGAGAAATACGCGAACGGCATTCCATTTGGCGGCACAAGTGCCGGAGCCGCCGTCATGTCCGACCCTATGATGACCGGCGATGCTGATCTGAAGATACTCGACGGAAAGAAAGTCGGCGTCCGCGGCGGCCTCGGCCTCATTCCGAACGTGATGTTCGATCAGCATTTCCTCGTTCGCCAACGCCACAATCGCTTATTCGGATTCATCATCGAAAATTCAAAATACCTCGGCGTCGGCATCGACGAAGACACCGCCGTCCTCATCGAAGACAATCGACAACTAACTGTCGCCGGAGCAACACAAGTGATGTTTGTTGATAATGCTAATGCAAAGAACGGTATGACCGTATTCTTTCTCAAGCCGACGGAAAAATTCGACCTGAAAAAAAGAAAGCCGACTAAGTGAGCTTTCTCGCCTGCGATTGCACTGCCGTTATGGCAACTGCATCAACGATGTCTTCGGCTTTGCAGCCTCGCGATAGGTCGTTGCAGGGGCGGTCGAGGCCTTGGAGAATGGGGCCGATTGCCGCGCCGCCCGTGAGGCGTTCGGTTAGTTTGTAGGCGATGTTTCCGGCGTTGAGGTCCGGGAAGATGAGCACGTTGGCTCGGCCGGCGACGTTTGACGCCGGAGCTTTTGACGAGGCGACGGATGGCACAAGAGCAGCGTCAGCTTGGAGTTCGCCATCGATGACGAGTTCGGGCATTCTGGCACGGACGGTCTTAGTTGCTTCGACGACCTTGTCGATCTGTTGGTGTTTCGCACTGCCTTTTGTGGAGAACGACAGCATCGCCACTCGCGGTTCCGCCTCAAGTAACGCCCGGCACGAATCGGCCGATGCGATAGCGATCTCAGCAAGTTCGCCTGAGTCAGGATCGATAACGACGCCGCAATCGGCATAGATCATCGCACCTTTCTCGCCAAATTTCTTATCCGGCACGACCATCAGAAAGAAGGACGAGACGGTCTTCATTCCGGCTTTCACACCGATGCAACGCAATGCCGCTGCGACCGTGTGAGCTGTCGTGTTTGTTGCCCCCGCAACGCTGCCGTCGGCTTTGCCTTCGCGAACGAGCAAGTTTCCGAAATACAAAGGATCGCGGACGGCCTGTTCGGCTTCTTCAAGCGTGGTGCCTTTTGCACGGCGCATTTGATGATACAAATTGGCGAACTTCGCTCGTTCGTGGGACGTTTTATGATCGATGATCTCGACGCCGTTGAGATTTGCTCCTGCCTTTGCGGCTTGTTCGCGGATGACGGATTCGGAACCAATGAGCGTGATCTTGGCAATCCGATCACGCGAACAGATGGCCGCAGCCTCAATGGTGCGAATGTCTTCGCCCTCGGGCAAGATGATGTGTTGGATGTCGGCGGCGGCTCGCTCGCGAATTCGTTGCAAGATCATGATCTGAACCTAGAATTTACCATACAACTAAATCCGACAAAACTTGCACAAAGCACAGGTTGTTTCTAGACTTGGGTCTATACACGGAGAACGTAGATAAAATGAGCAAGCTCGTAAAAACAGAAAAGCGGATCGCACGCAGCGAAAGGTCGGAGATGAAAGGTCGGCTCAGAAGCTTTTTGATGTTTCTGCCAAACCTGGTCGTTCTGCTCGGACGCTTGCTCAAGGATGGGCGAGTTCCGACGGCTGAGAAGGCACTATTCCTAGGAGCGATCGTTTATGTGATCTCGCCGCTCGATTTTATTCCTGACGTTTTGCCGTTCATTGGTCAGATCGACGACCTTTACTTAGTTGCACTTACGCTATTGAGATTGGTGAATCGTACGGACGAAACCGTCGTACGCGAACTATGGCCCGGCGGCGGCGACATCGTGTCGCTGGCTGATTCGATCGCAGCGATCGCACCGAAATTCTTGCCGCGTCGAATTGCTCGTGTGCTCACCTCAAAGGTCGAACTCGCACCGGCTGGTAAGATGCTTCGCGGTGTCACAAAACGTGACCAAGCCATCGTACGCGAGATCGTTGGGGACGACCACTTTGATCTTGAACCACTCTCGGCGCGACCGAACTAATTTTTCTCAATAAATTGCTCAACAAATCTGGATTTACGATTGCTTTGCGCGTTTTAGGATAACTAAGCTCGTAAGGCAGTTTTTTCTTTTAAAATTTAACGAAATGGAGTCCCATCTCGGCTATAATTGTTTTCAGTCGATATCGCTGGGGAAGTTGTCCTATTTATGTTCGAACGTTATACCGAGAGGTCACGCAGAGTAATTTTTTTCGCACGCTACGAAGCTCTGCAGTACGGTTCGCAAGTCATCGCCCCTGAACACATCCTGCTCGGCCTGATGCGTGAAGACAAAAATCTTCCGGCTCGCTTTTTCCCGTTCAATCATTCGCTGACTGTCGATACGATCCGCCGCGATGTCGAGCAGCGTATCGTTTTGCGTGAACGAATTCCGCAATCATCCGAGCTTCACCTCGCACCATTGACCAAGCGAATTCTGTTTTACGCTAACGAAGAAAGCCGTCAACTAAAGAACCGTCACATTGGACCGGAGCATCTGCTGCTCGGATTGGTTCGTGAAGAACGTAGCGTTGCCGCCGAGATTTTGTTCGGCTATGGATTACGTCTGCACGATGTACGCGGCGAAATGTCGAAACAAGCGGCAGTTCCGGGCGTTTTCAATCAGGCGCCTGCAGAAGAAGCAAAGCCCGATGGCCTATCAGAATATACACGCGATCTGACTCGCGACGCCGCCGATGGCAAACTAGATCCGCTCGTCGGGCGCGAAGACGAAATTGAACGTTTGATAGAGATCCTTTGTCGTCGCACAAAGAACAACCCTGTATTGATCGGCGAATCGGGCGTAGGCAAGACTGCGATCATCGAGGGGCTGGCTCAACGGATCGTCGATCGCTCAGTTCCGTCGTTTTTGGAACGGAAGCGTATCTTGTCGCTCGATCTCTCAGCTACCGTTGCCGGTACAAAGTATCGAGGCCAGTTCGAAGAGCGTCTCAAAAAGATCATGACCGAGCTGCAGAAGAGCACTGACATGATCATTTTCATTGACGAGATCCACACACTCGTCGGTGCCGGCTCTGCCGAAGGAACGCTTGATGCGGCAAACATTTTGAAGCCTGCATTGTCTCGCGGCGAAATGCAGTGCATAGGCGCAACTACACCTTCGGAATATCGCAAGACCATCGCCAAAGATCGTGCTCTAGAACGCCGCTTTCAGGTCGTCAAGGTCGAACCGCCGTCAGAAGACGAAGCATTGCAGATCGTGCTCGGCGTTGCGGAACGCTATGAGGCATTTCACCAAGTTCGCTATACACCCGAGGCTCTCGCGGCTGCAGTCAAACAATCGAACCGCTACATTACCGACCGTTTTCTGCCGGACAAGGCGATCGACGTTCTTGACGAGGCAGGTGCCAAGGCGAAGTTGCGCCATCAGCAAGAATCGTTCGACGAGCCATCGTGGAAAGACACGGTAGATAAATGGAAACGCCTGTCGGCTAACGAAGACCAGTTGATCTCACTCGAATTGCGATCGATCGAAAGCACTTTTTTCGGTACCGAAGTGTCTGCCGACGACGTCAACAATGTCATATCAAAATGGACGGGAATTCCCGTTACGGCTATTGGCCAAGAAGAAGCCGCTAAGCTGATGAGCATTGAATCAGCCCTGCATGAACGCATCGTCGCCCAACGGCCGGCGATCTCAGCTCTTGCTAGAGCTATTCGTCGCTCTCGCGCCGGATTGAAGAATCCAAATCGTCCTGTCGGCTCGTTCTTGTTCCTTGGGCCCACAGGCGTCGGCAAGACCGAGGTTGCTCGTTCCATAGCTGAGTTCCTATTCGGTTCAGAACGGTCGCTTGTGCGATTCGACATGAGCGAGTTCATGGAGAAACATTCGGTCTCGAAATTCATCGGCTCGCCTCCGGGATATGTCGGCCATGAAGAGGGCGGCCAGTTGACCGAGAAGCTAAGGCGTTCGCCATATGCCGTTGTGCTATTCGACGAGATCGAAAAAGCTCATCCTGACGTCTACAACGTACTGCTGCAAGTGTTCGAAGACGGCATACTAACTGATGCGAACGGCCAAACGATCGACTGCAAACACGCGATCTTCGTGATGACCTCAAATATCGGCGCACGTGCGATCCAGAAGAGCGGTTCGCTCGGATTTGCTGCCGACCGCAACGCTAGCCGCGAGAAACTAGAAGAGAACGTGATGGCGTCGGTCAAGCAAACTTTCGCTCCGGAATTTATCAATCGTCTTGATGAGATCGTAATGTTCGACGAGCTTACGGACGAAGATCTGTTACGCATAATCGACCTGCAGATCGGCAAGCTCAACACGATAACGGCCGGTCAGAATATCTCCGTCGCACTCACTGACGACGCTAAGAATTGGCTCATCGAGATAACCTGTGCAGACAGAAAATACGGTGCTAGGCCTTTGAAAAGAGCATTGCAAAAGTACGTCGAGGACGAATTGTCCGAATCGATACTAAAGGGGAACATTGGCTCGTCGGGCAAGATCGAGGTATTTAGCCACGAAGGCGGGCTTGCATTTCGTACGGCAACGGCGGACACTACGGATTCAGAATTAGTGTCGCAAGCGGCATCGTAAAGAAATGTACAGACGCTCGAAATTCAACGAGATTCTCCTTGAGATTCGCGAAACGATGTCCGCGGAGTCTGAGTTTGATGTCGCGAAGTTTGTCGAGCCGATGCTTGCGAAAGATACAGAGGCCAATAGCGTCGGAGCAGAAGAAGCCTCTGAACTTACTTCCAAAGCAGACTAGCATTACCTAACAACCACTCTCTGTTGTAAACTCGGTTCGAATGGGCCGATATCTCATTTCGATAATTTTCGTCATTGCCGTGATCGTCGGCTCGGCGGCCATCTATTTTCCCGGCTATTGGGAACATCGATTCGACACGCTGATCGAACGGCACTCGCGCGTTTATCGCGTTGACGAACTGCTCGTTTGGAGCATTATTTACGAGGAAACTTACTATCGTCCGTGGAAGGTCGGAGCCGACCAAGAGGTTGGCTTGATGCAAGTTACTCCTACCGTTGCCCGCGAATGGGCGAAAGAAACCGGCCTCAAGGTTTACGAGCGACAAGCGTCCGAAGACCTCTATGGCTTGCTTTCAGATCCGGAAAAGAACATACAGGTCGGCTGCTGGTATTTAGAGAAACTTCGCGAACAATATCGTGGTCGACAAGCCGAAACGGCGATGATGCTCGCCGCATATAACGCCGGCCCGAGCCGTGTGACCGAATGGACAAAAGATATTGACGCAGACACGATAAGCGAGGCCGATTTCATCTCCCGCATCGGAATTTCATCAACCAAGGCCTATGTCACGTCGATCCTAAGGCGTTACCGTGAAATTCCTGCAAAGACCGCAAAATGAAAATTCTCACAGCCGATCACGTCTTGCCGATATCTTCGCCGCCTATTAAGGACAGCTTTGTTGCGATCGATGGCGACACGATCCACGCTGTTGGCGAGCAAGCGGAACTCGGCTCGCGTTTCGCCGATGCTGAGATTGTCAAACTCGGAAACGCGGCGATACTGCCGGGCTTTGTGAACTGTCATTCGCATCTCGAGATCACGGCGATGCGGAATCAGCTCGACGATGTCGAACACGATTTTGCGACATGGCTGCTGAAACTAAATTCGATCCGAGCTGAATTGTCAGAAGACGAATTGCTATCTGCCGCGATCATCGGTGTCCGCGAAGGTGCTCGTGCGGGCGTCACTTGTTTTGGAGATATTGGGCGTAACGGCAATGTTGGGTTAACGGCGATCAAAGAGGTCGGGCTTCGCGGGGTTGTGTTTCAGGAGACAGAATTTTCGCCGGATAATCGTACGGCGAACGATGATTTTCTGGCTCTTGCGACCAAGTTCGAAGCTCTCAAAAGCGAAGAAACTCACTTGGTCAGCATTGGCATTTCTCCTCATTCGCCGTACACCGTTAGCTCACAGTTATTCGAACTCATCGCCCAATACGCCATTATCAATCGAGTCCCGCTCTCAATCCACGCTGCCGAATCGCTTGCGGAGGTCGAACTGCTTACGCGTGGAACTGGTTTCTTTTCAGAGGTTTACGAGAGGTTTGAACTGGAATGGTACAGCCCGCATTCGTCGCCGATCGAGTATTTGGATCGTCTTGGGGTACTCTCTACACGGCCACTTCTTGGACATTGTGTTCATGTTTCCGACGACGATATTCGCCGTATTGAATCATCAGGCTCATCGATCGCTCACTGCCCGAAATCCAACGCAAAGTTTGGCCATGGAGCGGCACCATTAGAGAAGTTTCTCAATTCTGGAATTATTGTCGGCCTTGGCAGCGATTCGGTCGCAAGTAATAACCTTTGCGACATCATCGAAGAATCGAGATTTGCCGCGCTAACAGCACGAAATCGAAACGACTCGAACCGCTTCATACAAGCCGGAGAAATGCTAAGGATCGTCACACTCGGCGGGGCCGAGGCATTAGGACTTGACGACAAGATCGGCTCGTTAGAGGTCGGCAAACAAGCCGACATCGCCGTAATCTCACTTGAACATCAATCTATGAAGCCGCTGGGAGACGTCGAATCGGCGATCGTTTTCTCAGCAAGCGGCCGTGATGTGTCAGACACATACGTCGCCGGAAAATCGGTCTATTCGAAAGCGTAGGTCTTATTCCTATTTTGCGGCGTGTCCCAACGCATCAAGCAATTCCTGCGGTTTCCACGTGCTGCCGTTGAAAATCCTCACGACCTTGCCTTCTGGTGAGACGACGATGGTGCGAAGGTTGTGTTGGAATTGGGTCTTGTCGGTCTCGTCGATGCGGTACTTTAGGCCGAAGAAATCGGCGACCTTGCGGACCTCGGCGTCTTTGCCGACGGCTAGTTTCCAGACTGTGAAGTCAGGCTTGGCATCTTTGCCAAGATAGCCGATGCCGTAGGAACGAAGCTTCGCGGGCGTGTCGGTTTCGGGATCGAACGAGATGCTGAGCAAGCGAACCTTGTCTTTGATCGCGTCATCTTTTGCAGCGGCACGTGCAATGTCGCTGAAATTCGTTGACATCTTGATGCAAAATTCCGGCAGCGGACATCGCGAATAGATGAACGTGATCGCTAAGGCTTTGCCCTTGTAATCGCTGAGTGAAACAGGTTTGCCGTCTTGGTCAGTTAGCGTGAACTCCGGCACTTGTTGCCCAACTTGACCGACGTTCGGATCGACTGCGGGGTCTTGGCCCGGGATCGAAGCAGCTTCGATCGCTATCTTTTCTAGCCAATATTTTCCGTTTGCGTTATCGACGACGAGTTCGGATTGAATACGAACGCCGGGCTGCAGGTCTTCCCAAACCCAATTCTCGCGGATCTCAAAATCCATCGTCATCGGCGGCATGTAGCCCGGAACCTCTTCGTGTTCGACCGTAGCTTTCTTGTTCGCTTTATCGACGGCAGTGACCTTGCCCTTTAGCGGATATCGTTTGGCGGTCGCGGAAACGTCGTTGGTGTTTTCCGGTTTAGTTCCGCACGCAAGAATGAAGGCTGAAAATAGAACAATGATAAAAAGACGCATAACTAATTCAATAAATTCAACTCGCGGTCATATAAATGACAATACATTCGATAGTTTGCCATAACGCGGTAAACGTAGTCTTTCGACTGAGTAAAAATTATCTCGGCGACATAAAGATCAGGGTCGTTACCGCCTGAACGTGCGACCCATCGTTTGAGATTATCTTCGCCGCCATTGTAGCTGGCGACCACGGCCTGCGGCTGTTCGGGAAACAGTTTGAACAGGTCCTCGATGTAACGCGATCCAAATTCTATCGCCGTTTTCGCAGAATATAGCTCCTCTTGCCGAAAGCCATCGCGGCCCAAAGATGTCGCGATCTTATTTGCGGTCGGAGCGATGAATTGCATCAGCCCGCGTGCCGCTGCGTTCGACCTGGCGTCGGTGCGAAAACGCGATTCCTGTCGCATTATCGCGAGCAGCAACCTCGGATCGACCTTGTGACGATCACCAAAGAACAAAAGGTCGTCGCGGTTTAGTATCGGATAAAGCAGACGCAATTGCTCTCGTGGCAACATTTCCGGCAATATATCCGCCGGAACTTTCGACCACAGTGGCTCGGTCACCGCAACTGAACGCTCAGCATTGCCGCCCCGAAGCATGACGGCGAGCGTCTCGCTTTTGTTCGACGATTCGCTCGCTGCAAACTGCATCGCGGCCTCGTCATACAGACCGAGAAAGAGTAATTCCGCCGCACCGTCGCGAGGCATTTTCGTATCTGCCGTGAGAACTTGACGAGCGACAGGTAGCGTCGGCTTGAGCTCCGGAAATTGCGAATACGCCGGCATTTGTTTGACCGCTGCGAGGTAAGCCTCCGTCGCCCTTGCTCGAACTTCCTTATCGTTCGACAGCCGAAGTAGATCGTTGGCAGCACGACGCTGCTCGTCGGTATTCTTCGCTTTAAGCGTTAACAGCGATCGCGAAACATGTTGCAATATGAATGGTCGAGCGGCCTCGTCCGATCCTAATTCGGCCAGCCGCAATGTCGAACGCCAGCCATAATATGAATCGCGGCCATCGGGAATTGCGAGGTAGCAGACGATCGCTTCGTCGGTTCGAACTAGTTTTTCGAGTGCTCGGCATCGCAGGAAACCGACCTCAGTTGCGTCGGTTCCGCCGGGAATTGTCTTGCCGCCAAGATCAGACACCCCACGAAGACGGTCCAGTTTCTCAAGAGCCAGCAACCATTCATTGCGAGACAAATGGATCCTTGCTTCGACAAACAATGCGATCGTTGCCGGAAGTTTTCCTGCGAATATTTCTTGTGTTTTCGAGGTCCATTTCAACGCCTCGTTGATATCGCCTTGGTCGCGAAGCAGATCGATCACGTTCAAATAAGCTCGATCGAGCTTTTCATCACTCGGATATCTGTCGATGAATCGCTGATAGCGTGTGATCGATTCGCGAGGTTTGCCGACACGGGCGTAGGCTGCTGCGTTTTGAAGTAGAGCGTCTTTTGCGATCGCAGTGTTCGGATATTGTTCGAGAATGCGTTCAAACCATTTCAAAACCTCGACGTATTCATTCGATTGGGCATAGCCGCGGCCGATCTGGAACAAAGAATCGGCTATCACGTCGGGCGATGCACCGGTGTTTCCCATCGCTTCGAAATGAGCGTTGGCAAGACGGAAGTCCCTATTGAATTGATAGATCTTCGCTCGCTGAATATGCTCGGCCTCGGTCAGTTTCGCAACTGTCACGGTCGTACCGTCTAATCTTCCGCCGGCGATGAGATCGAGCCCACGCGCCGCCGAACGGGCGGCGTCATCGGGCTGTTCTGCGATCGGAGTCGAAGCGATCAAGGCCGTAAATATTGCCTGAGCTTCGTCGACACGGCCTTGGCGCATGCGGACCTCGCCGAGCAGAACCTGGTCGTCTCGCCAGTAATTAGCTCCCCTCGCGGAAGTGTCGCCCGCAGCCTTGAAATTATTCGACAACAAATGCGTGGCCGCTGATGCGAAGTTTTCGACCTCATTTGCACTTCGAGCGAGCCGTGCGTTCGCGACCGAAACGAGCAAGCTGCCGGGAGTTTCGATCAAAATTCGCTCTAAATAAACTCGTTCTATCAACAAGTTTCCCATCGAACGAAAACACTGCGAAAGGTGGAAAAGTGCGTACGCTTTGAGTATCGAATTTCGAGCGACGACAGAATGGTAGTTTTCGACCGCAAGCGAAACGTTCCCTGATCTTTCCGCGATTCGCGCCAGCAAATAATCGAGGTTATTAGCAGCAAAAACACTCGGATCCTGAAGTTTCTGGCGATGAAGCTCTTCTATCGCCGGGCCAGGCCTGTCGGATTCTGCTAGACCGGCGATCGGCGAAATATGTTGAGCAGGCACACCAAAACCAAGCGTCGCGACCAAAATAGCGACCGCGATAGACCTTGGTGCCCATGAACTGATCCGTTTAATAAACATTCTAGCTCAGATTGAAATGGTATCTCGCAATTTCTTCGCCGGCAATGCTGACACCGATGCCGGCGTCGGTTAGAATCATCTTTTTATGAGAGCACGAGTTCTTAGCGGACGAAAAATTGCTGACGAGATCATTGCCGAGGTTGCGGCAGAAGTTGCCGATCTGCGTGAGATCCATGGATTTTCGCCTCGGCTGGATGTCATTCGCGTGGGCGAGGATCCCGCATCCGAGGTCTATGTCGGCAACAAAGTTAAGATGGCGGCAGAAGTCGGCATCGAGTCGAGGCTTCATCATTTGCCTGCCGAGACGACGACCGATGAATTGCTTGCGCTGGTAACCGAACTTTCGAACAATGACATCGTGGATGGCATCCTTGTCCAACTGCCCTTGCCGGATCAGATCGATGAACGTGCCGTGCTCGAAGCCGTTGCTGCTGATAAAGATGTCGATGGATTTCACCCTCTCAACGTCGGCCGCCTTAATCTTGGCCACAAAGCTTTGGTGCCATGCACGCCCGCCGGTGTTATCGAAATTCTAAAGCGTTCAAATATTGAGATCGCAGGCAAACACGCGGTCATCGTCGGTCGCAGCAATATCGTCGGAAAACCGATGGCGGCATTGTTGTTGCGTGAAAACGCGACAGTGACGATATGTCATTCGCGAACCGCAGACCTCGCCGCGATCACGCGCTCGGCTGAAATCCTCGTCGCCGCGATCGGGCGACCGGCTTACATCAAGGCAGAACACATTGGAGAAGGCTCGACTGTGATCGATGTCGGCATCAATCCGTTTGTTGACCTAAATGCTGTTGCTTCAACTTTTCCCGACGAGGATGTCGAAAAGCGTCTCGCGGCGATCGAAAAGCGAGGTTCAACACTGATCGGTGACGTAAATCAGCGTGACGCAATGGCAAAAGCTGCGAATTTCACGCCTGTTCCAGGCGGCGTTGGCTTGTTGACCGTGGCGATGTTGATGAAGAACACGGTCGATGCCGCAAAGACGAGGCGACTGAATGGTTAAGATCTCAAATCTTTAAGAGTTAAAGCCCCGGACCGTCTGCATTCTGTCAGTTTTCACTTTTTCACGTTTGTACGTTTTCACTTTTACTATATGAATTTCGAAGAATACCAATCCGAAGCGAGCCAAACGGCCCTCTATCCTCGTCGAATGTCGAACTTGGAATATCCGACGCTCGGCCTAGCCGGTGAAGCTGGCGAGGTCGCAAACATCGTCAAAAAGATCCAACGCGACAACGCTGGAGTTATCACCGACGAAGTTCGTGGAAAACTCAAAGACGAACTCGGCGACGTGCTCTGGTACATCTCAGCTTGTGCAGATGAACTCAGGCTGACGCTAGCCGAGATCGCCGAATTCAATGTCGCAAAGCTCGCAAAGCGCCACGATCGGGCCGTCTAATGCTGAAAGTCGGTCTTACAGGTTCAATTGCTGTCGGGAAATCGTTCGTGCTCGAATGCTTTCGCGAGCTTGGCTGTCACGTGCTTGATGCCGACCGAACTGCACGCGAAGTCGTTGCAAAAGGCACCGAAGGCCTCGCCGAGATAGTTGATAATTTTGGTCAAGAGATACTCGATGGCGATGGTTCGCTTGATCGAAAGCGCATGGCAGCGATCGTATTCGCAGATGCCGCAAAACGCGAATTACTCAATTCGATCGTGCATCCGCGCGTATTTACGGCTCAGCATGAATGGCTCGCGAATATTGAGCAAGACGACGCTGACAGCATTGCAATCGTCGATGCGGCTCTTATGATCGAATCGGGCGGATATCGGCGGTTCGACAAATTGATTGTCGTATGGTGCGAAAGCGCGATACAATTGAAAAGATTGATGTTACGCGATTCTCTTGACCGAGAAACGGCTGAGAAACGGATCGCCGCACAGCTATCACAGGATGAGAAAAAGAGATTTGCGGACTTTCTGATAGACACTTCAGCCGGATTTGACGATACAAAACGACAAGTCAACGAAGTTTACAGCGATCTCTTTTCATTGAAATGCAGCGACGGAACGGACCAATCTCAAACTCCCGAATAGATGCCTTGAGCATCGGCCTCGTAGCGCTCATTCTCAGTTCGCTTTTGCTTTTCTCATCGTGCGCTCAGATCGAAAAGCCAACGGTCAAACCGTACCTAGCCGAGACCGCAGCACCAAAGCTACAAGAGATCCGCTGGTCAAATGGAAAAGCGCCAAAGCATTTCGATCCGGCACTCGCGGCGGCCGCACCTGAGACCGACATACTTCGCGCTACCTACGAGGGCCTTACCGAGATCGACCCACGCAGCCTTGATGCAATTCCGGGCACAGCGGAAAGTTGGACAACGAGCGAAGACCAGCGTGTATGGACGTTTGTTATTCGCAGCAATGCAAAATGGTCAAATGGCCATAAGCTAAACTCGGCCGATTTCTTACGTTCATTCAAACGCCTTGCCGCAATTGGCGACCGCGGAGCTCATCGCGGCTTGCTTTCTAATATTGTCGGATTCAGCGATACGGACGCGGCGAAACTGACCGAAACGCCTGAGATCGAAAAAAATGTTTCGAATGGTCAATCAACACCGTCAGAACCAACCTCGCAGTTTCAAAAGCCAAAAGTCGAACCTGTCCAAATTCCGGTTCCCGAGGTCGCCGCGCCGTCGTCGCCGATAACAGCCAAACCGTCGGGCGACAGTTTTGGTGTGATCGCTAAAGACGAAAATACGATCGAGATCAGATTACGTCGACCTGACGCAAACCTACCAAAACTTTTGGCAAACCCGATCTTTATGCCGGTTTACGGCGATGGCAAAGGTCTCGATAACGGAAAGCCGAACGTTGAGACCATTACGAATGGCCCGTTCAAGCTGGTAAAGGCCGTTGACGGCAGACTTGAGTTAGAACGCTCGGAAACCTATTGGGATAGCAGTTCAGTTAAGCTCGACAGGCTTGTTTTTGTCGAACAGCAGAATCCTGACCAAGCGTTTGATGCGTACAAGAAAGGTCAGATCGACATCGTAACGAACTCTGATTTTGAGCCATTGGCGTTGAAATTGATGACGCCGTTCAAGGATTTCCGTCGAAATACGCACGCTGCTTTGAATTTTTATCAGGTCAATACTGCCGTCCCGCCGTTCAGTGACCGCCGTGTTCGTGAGGCATTAGCCCTTGCGATCGACAGGGAGCAGATCGTTGATGCGGAATTGCGCGGATCAGCCGAGCCCGCTAACCGATTCCTGCCGCTGGGCAAAACAACCGAGCCTTCGTTGTCATTCAATGCCGAACGAGCGAAACAATTATTAGAACTAGCCGGATTTCCAAACGGTAGCGGCTTTCCGAAAATTCGTCTCGTAGTTAACCGAAACGACCTGCAGCAGCGTGTAGCCCGAGCTGTCGCCAAAACTTGGAAACAACACTTAAATATTGAGACGGAGTTATTGTTCAAGGACAATGCGGAATTAGCCTCAATAAGGAAAAGCGGCGAATTCGATCTGTTAAGGCGAGGTGTTGTCTTGCCGTCCGCTGATGAAACGATGAGCCTCGCCGCAATACTTGGCTACGACAAGATGGTTATCCCGCAACTTGATGTTGAACGAACCACGCCGGACTTTTTATCACCTGAGGCCGATCTGCCGCCGTCAGGCCCGAATGCGATCGCCTCCGAAGACACCGACCCGAGTTCAGCCCTTACTGCTCAACCGGAAAGTTCGCCTGCGGAAAAGCTATTTAACGAAGAAGATGCACTTTACGATCTGAGGGCGATACCGATCTACTTTCCTACGTCGTATTCGCTAGTGAAGCCCTATGTTCTGGGATTCGAAACGAACGTTCTTGATGCCCCACTGCTCAAAGCGATATCCATTGATACCGAATGGAGCGAAAGCTCGAACCTAGCTGAATAACTATCAAAACTCTAGGGGTTTCATTTTTGGTTCGATTCGGCTAAGATTCTGTAGCGGCTTTCCCCTAGCGAACATCTCTGATTTCTTTTGTGCGGTTTGATCCGATCTATGGAGAACAGGACGTCTTCTTGTAACAATCGACTCCTCGCCTTATTTCTGCTGTGGACCACCGCATTGGGTCTCGTTGGCTGTTCGACGTCAGCTTCGAGCAAATATTTCGGCAGAACTTCCCCGCCGTCTGACAACGTCCTTCGCTACGTTACAGGCTCAGAACCTGAAACTCTCGACCCTCAATTGCCCGACGGCCAGCCCGAAGCTCGTATCTTCATGGCTCTCTACGAGGGACTTGTGGAATATGGTCCGAAGGACCAGCAACCGATCCCGGCTCTGGCCAAAAGCTGGGAGATCAGCCCAAAGGTCGATGAATTCATTTTCCACCTGCGCCAAGACGCAAAATGGAGCGATGGGAAACCGATAACGGCAAATGATTTTGTTTACAGTTTAAGACGAGGATTCTCGCCGGAAACGACATCGCGGACTGCCGGACTTGGCTATGCGATCAAGTATTCTGAGGATTTCAATGGTGAGAAGGTCTTTATAAAAAAGGACGGCAGATTCCTGACCGAGGCAGATCTCGAACCGACGCCCGCAAAGCCTTCTACTCCATTCGGTCCCGAGACAGAATTTCGCAAGTTCATGCAGTCGCCGACTCGGCTCACTATCTATGGCGATGAGAAGAAGCGAACGAAGGTTCTCGATGGCGACGAAAAACTGAAGGCCCTCGTTCAAGGCGCAGAGTTCGTGCCGATCGAAGGCAAGGATATCGGCGTCGAGGCGATCGACGACTACACTTTACGTATCACTCTCAAACAAAGTGCACCATATTTCCTCGGCCTTTTCGCTCATCAGTTCTTCCGCCTAGTTCCGCAGCATGCCATCGAAAAGCATGGAAAAGACTGGACGCGGCCTGAGAATATCGTCACCAACGGCCCGTTCAAGATCAAGGAATACAGGCCATACGACCGCCTGATCGTCGAACGCGATCCGAACTATTGGGACGCTAAGAATGTGCACCTCGACCGCATCGATTTCTATCCTGTCGAGGAAAACTCGACGATATTGAACCTTTACAAAGCAGGCTCTATCGATGCCTTCCTCAACCACACGGTTCCATCATCGTGGATAAACGAGGTTCGCCAGTACAAGGACGAGTATCTTGATTTTCCCGAAGCGGCTACGGCGTATTATTCGATGAATACGACCAAGCCGCCGTTCGACAATGTGAAAGTCAGACGTGCTTTCTTGCTTGGCCTCGACCGTGAGGCTCTGTCCAAATTCCGCAAGATCACACAGCCGCTTTACGGAAAGGTTCCGCAGGGCAGTTTCCCTGATTATGCCAAGGCTGCAGCGAAAGTTGGCGAAGAGATCCGAAACGAAAAGGGCATCGCAGCCGACGCTTGGGAAAAGCGTTATAAGTTCGATCCGGAGACCGCGAGGAAATTGCTGACCGAAGCAGGTTTTCCGGTCGTTAAGAACGGCGACCAGTTTGAATGCCCGACGTTTCCCGTCGATCGGCTGGCGATCAATTTCAACACGAACGAGAACAACAAATCGGTCGCCGAATTCCTACAGGCACAGTGGAAGCGAAACCTTGGCGTCACGGTGCCGCTCAAGACGATGGAATTCAAAACGTACTTGCCGTTCTTCAAATCGCTACAGTACGAGGGCTTTGCTCAGTTCCTCTGGTCGGGCGACTATATGGATCCATATACGTTCCTGAGTCTGCAATACGGCAAGGATAACGAAGGTGCCGCAGGTTTTTACGACCCCAAATACGACAAGTTGCTCGACGATGCCAACGTCGAACTCGACGCCCAAAAACGATACGAACTGATGGCTCGCGCAGAAGAATATCTGATGGAGCAGCTGCCGATGATACCGCTCACGGTAAACGCGACCAATTGGATGAAAAAACCTTATGTAAAAGGAATGTACCCAAATCCTGGGACGCTTTTGCCCTGGAAGTTCGTCTATATCGAACGCAATCCGGCGAAATGGGACAAGGACGTCGCGAACATAATGAATGTGCCGGACGCACAGGTCGATCAACAACTGGCCGACCTTGTGAGCACGCAAAAGGCTGCGCAGAAATAACGAATGCTGAGCTTCATCATACGCAGGACCCTGATCATAATCCCGATGGCACTCATAGTAGTGACATTGACCTGGGGTTTGGTGCGTCTTGCGCCCGGCAATTTCTACACCGGCGAAAAGAAGCTGCCTGCCGCGATCGAAGCAAACATCAAGAAGAAATACGGACTCGATCAGCCGTGGTACACGCAATACGGCATGATGATGTCGAACATCATCCGCGGCGATTTTGGCGATTCCGTTAAATACCAAGGCCAATCCGTTAACGAGATCATCACTCGGCATCTGCCGTATTCGGCGACGATCGGAATTCTCGGTTACTTGCTCGCGTTGTTGATCGGTCTGTCTGCCGGAACATTCGCTGCACTTAAACAAAATTCGTCGTTCGACTACGGCTCGATGTCGCTTGCGATGCTTGGGTTATCGGTGCCGAATTTTGTCCTGGGACCATTGCTGGTGCTTGTGTTCTCGTTCTGGCTTTACTGGCTGCCGCCGGCTCGTTGGGGCGGGATCGCAGGACTCATACTGCCGGTTTGCACACTCGCGGCGATCTATGCGGCGTATATCGCACGTTTGACTCGTGCGGGAATGCTCGAGGTTTTGCGGTCGGACTACATTCGCACGGCACGTGCCAAAGGCCTTGATGAGAAGACGGTGTTATTCCGCCATGCGCTTCGCGGCGGTTTGGTTCCGGTGTTGTCGTTTACAGGCCCGGCACTCGCGGCATTGCTCGCGGGAACGGTCGTTGTCGAAAAGGTCTTCGCAATTCCCGGCCTCGGCAATATTTTTATTCAATCAGTTTTCAATCGCGACGAACCGCTGATACTCGGCATCGTCGCTTTTCTGTCGATCTTGATCATGGTCTTTAACCTGATCGTCGATGTTTGTTACGGATTTCTCGATCCGCGGATCAGGTACGAATAGTTATGTCGGAGGAAGTTAGCACACAAAAGCCAACCTCGCTCTGGCGAGACGCTTGGCGGCGCCTGCTAAAAAATAAGCTCGCGGTGTTCGGGCTTTGTGTGCTCGTGTTTATGGTCGTCGCCGTGATCGTGGGGCCATACATCGTAAAGGCCGCGACTGGTTTTTCGTACGACACGATGCCGACGGACGGTAACCTCGCACGCTCAATGCCACCGTCATTGCAGCATCCGATGGGCACCGACGACGCCGGACGCGACCTGTTGGCTCGCGTATTACAAGGCGGCCGTATCAGCCTGATGGTCGGCATAATATCAACGCTCGTGTCGCTGCTGATCGGCGTTTCGTATGGTGCGATAGCGGGCTATCTTGGCGGATTCATCGACAACGTGATGATGCGCATTGTCGATATTTTTTATTCGATACCTTACATCCTCATCGTCATCGTATTGCTCGCCGTGTTCGGCGGACCGAGCACGCCGGAATGGATCAAATGGCTATCAACTAATATCGGCGGTGCCGGCAATCAAGGCCTAAGCCAGATATTTCTGTTGTTTTTTGCGCTTGGATTGGTGTCTTGGCTAACGATGGCACGCGTTGTTCGTGGGCAGGTTTTGACCTTGAAGAATCAGGAGTTTGTGCTCGCGGCAAAGGCGACGGGCGTTTCGACGTTCGGCATTATCTTTCGCCATCTGATACCGAACACGCTCGGGCCTGTGATCGTTTACGCGACGCTGACGATCCCGAGCGTAATGCTGACCGAGGCGTTTCTATCGTTCCTCGGCCTAGGCGTTCAGCCGCCGTACGCGTCGTGGGGCAGCCTCGCGGCTGATGGAATAAAGAATCTGGCGATATTCCCGTGGCAGCTTATCGCTCCGGGCGTGACGATGGCATTGACTTTGTTTTCACTTAATTTCTTAGGCGACGGCCTGCGTGATGCTCTAGATCCGCAGACTCGAAAGTTTTAGCAACGGACCGCACGCGTCTCGCGTGCACACGATACGAATGACTGATCCGATCTTAAAAGTTGACGGCCTTAAGACGTATTTCCGTACGGAAGACGGCGTCGTCAAGGCTGTTGACGATGTGTCGTTCGAGTTGAAAAAGGGCGAGACGCTTGGGATCGTTGGCGAATCAGGTTCGGGCAAATCGGTGACGAATCTCTCGGTGATGCGGCTGATACAAACGCCGCCGGGCGAGATCGCGGGCGGCAGCGTTACGTTTGACGGCATTGATGTGCTGGCGTTACCGATCGACGAGGTTCGCAAGATCCGCGGGAAGCGTATCGCGATGATCTTTCAAGATCCGATGACGTCGCTAAATCCGTTTCTCAAGATCTCGAAACAGTTGATGGAGGTGACGCAGCTTCATCTCGGCCACACGAAGACGCAGGCTCGCGAGCATGCCTTGAAGATGCTTCAACTCGTCGGCATTCCCGATGCCGAGCATCGGCTCGACGAATATCCGCACGAATTCTCCGGCGGCATGCGGCAACGCGTGATGATCGCGATGGCGTTGAGCTGCGAACCGGAATTGCTGATCGCTGACGAACCGACGACCGCTCTCGACGTTACGATCCAAGCCCAAATTCTCGAGTTGATCAAAGACCTCAAGTCGCGAATGGGCACAAGCGTGATCCTGATCACGCACGACCTCGGCGTCGTCGCCGGCATGACCGACAAAATCATAGTAATGTACGCCGGCAAGGTTTTTGAGCAGGCACCGACCAAGGAATTGTTCTCGCGGCCCGCGAATCCTTATACCAAGGGCCTGCTCCGCAGCGTTCCTGATCCTGCCCACGTACAAGGCAAGGAGCTTTACCAAATTCCCGGCTTGCCGCCCGACGTCGCAAACCTACCGGCGGGCTGCCCGTTTGCCGAACGCTGCGACCGAGCAGAAGATATCTGCCGCCGCGAGTTTCCGCCGTTTGTTGAGGTTGCCGCAGGACACCATTCGCTTTGTCATTTCGCCGAGCGGGTTTACGAGCAATCGAAAAGCGAGGTGAATAGCTGATGTTGATACACCTTAGCTGTCCAAAATGTGCCGCGAATCTCGACGTCAATGACGGCGACCGCTTGGTGAAGTGTAAGTTCTGCGGTGCGGTCTCTGCACTTAAGTTGGACGAGCGGAAAGAGCCAACGTTGTCGCTAACGGGAGGCAAACAATTTGTGCCGTCCGCAGACGCTTTGATCACGCTCGACGATCTGAGAGTCCATTACCGCAGCGGCGGCGGGCTTTTGAGTGCGTTCAAGACCGTCAAAGCTGTCGATGGCGTGTCGCTCGATATCAAGAAAGGCGAGACGCTTGGCCTCGTCGGCGAATCAGGTTGCGGTAAATCTACGCTTGGAAAAGCGATCCTTAGACTTACAAATCCGACAGGCGGAAAGGTAATTTACAACGGCAAAGACCTCGCTCATCTGCCAAATTCGGCGATGCGTGACCAGCGAAAGCATCTGCAGATGATCTTTCAAGACCCTTACGCGAGCCTCAATCCGCGAATGACCGTCGGGCAGATCATCGGTGAACCGTTGAACACGTTCGGACTCAAAGGCAGCGTGAGCGTTGAGCAGTTGATGGAGACAGTAGGCCTGTCGCGTCGTTTTATAAAACGCTATCCACACGAGTTTTCCGGCGGCCAGCGTCAGCGAATCGGAATTGCCCGAGCACTTGCTGTAGATCCGGAATTCATTGTCGCCGATGAACCGATCTCCGCTCTTGATGTCTCAATTCAGGCTCAGATAATGAACCTAATGGAGCGTTTGCAGGCTGAAAAGCAATTGACGTATCTGTTCATTTCACACGATTTACGGGCTGTCAGGCATCTATCAGATCGAGTCGCAGTGATGTACCTCGGCCGTATCGTCGAGCTAGCTGACGCAAAAGATATCTACAAAGAACCGTTAATGCCATACACGCAGGCATTGATCTCAGCCGTACCAGTTCCCGACCCTGAGGTCGAAGCGAAACGTGAGCGAATCATTTTGAAAGGCGACGTTCCTTCGCCGATAAACCCGCCGACCGGCTGCCATTTTCACACGCGTTGCCAATACGCTGTCCCCGAATGTAAGACGACGACACCGCAGCTCGTCGAGATCAAGCCGCGACATTACGCCGCGTGCATTCGCATCTCGCCCGAGCGGCCCCACATATCCGAGAACACGAATTAGATCGTTGCCTTCATTCCGTAAAACCCAAAGGTGGCTAGCTTTATTTGCGGCCTCTCTTTTTTGCTCGCCATCCGGCCTAAAGCGGCGAGCACGCCGAGCACTACGAGCGCGATGATCGCAATGAGCGTAACAATCTTTGCGACGGTTCTTTCGATCAAAATGGTAGAGGTCTCTTTTTTAAAAAACACCTCTACCACTTGGGCACTTCTCCGGTACCACTTTAGGCAAAGTACTCTACCACTTTCCGGAAAGTACTCTACCACTTGGGGTCTAGCTGTTACAGATTTGCCTGTAAACACGGCATTCTGGGCATTCATTGGCGTGGCACAGCGTTGCATATGTGGTACGTACCACAATTTTGTGCGACAACTTGTAACGCGACTTTTGACCAAATTTGTCGCGCGACAATTCGTGTCAAAAACAATGAAATTGACCCACGAAAATTTACATTTATAGATCGAATCCTTGTTCCCGCCTTCTCGCCATTGTGCGATCGGAGGCGAGCTGTCTCACGACTGCGTCTTTTTTATTGAAATCTCATTGCTATTGGGCGTTTTAGCCCGATACAGGAAATTAGCATTTACGAATTCGCGGCGTTATCAACCGTTAGTTCGCGGGCTATTATTTGACGAATATGGCACGACTAAAAGAAGTTCCACCGCAAAGAGAATTGAGCGATCTGGCAGACAGTTCCGGCTTGGCGATCTCGGTCATCGACCGCAGCGGCGTTGAGACGACGGCGCTCAATAACAATTCGATCTGCCGCAGCCTTAATCCCGACGGCGAGTTTGTCGGCAAGTGCAACGCATTCTGCGGCAAGGCTCTCGACAATGCTCTTAACGCGGGCCGCGAGATCGGCTTCACGTGTCACGCCGGCCTCGATTGCCGAGCGCTTGCGATGTCAGATAACGGCAAACCTGTGGCAGTTGTCGTTGGCCGTACATTTACGAGATCGGAGAACTATCGCAGAGCCGCCTCATTTGCAGCCACAGGCGAATGGAGCTCAATGCCCGTCTCGGCCATGTTTGGCAACGTACTGCTTACGGGCTCTTCCGTCGCTCTTGAAAAGACGGTCGAAAAGCTCGAACGCCTCGGCCGAGAGATCGAGGTGGAAGTTCAACCGGCGATGACCGAGACCATCGAGATCGAGCGTTTTGAGCCCGAGATCGTTGATTTCGCCGAGGTCATCGAAGAAGACCTCGAACCGGTCCGAGCATTACCAAAAGATGAAACATCCGATTGGCGTTCGCTCTATTCGACGATCTTGAGCCAAGACTATCGCACCGCATGCGAGATGCTGCTCGACTTTGCAGCTGATCACTACGGCCTCGGATCGGCGGCTATTCTCGCTGTAAGAAAAGAGAAATTCGTTAACGTCACTGCACGCGGACAAATGGCGATATCAGGAATTCGAATCGGCATCTCGCCGACTGACGAACGTATCGCAACCGCTATATCCGACGGCGATGCTCTTGTTCTCAGCGAACGCCGCTCAAAAAATGGCGAAGGTCGAACGCTGACGATCCTGCCCGTCGCCGTCGCAACCGATGCGACCGCGGCGATCGCAACCCTAGACCAGTTCGAAAGTGATGACAGACGGCGCCAGCTATTGCGGCTCGTGAATACAGTAGCCGGACGGCTCGAGATCTTGCGATTACGCGCCGAGCTCGACGGACGTGAGTCTATCGAACGTTCGGTCAAGAAATTTGACAGCGAACTGCGGAATGCCGAGGGCGACGATCTGTGGCAGCAGCTTGCCGCAAATTCTGCTCAACTATTGCAAGCCGAGCGTGCTTCGTTGCTTCTGATTGACGAATTGTCCGGTAAATTCCGAGTTGCCGCCTCGGTAGGCATGACCGCCGAAGGCACGGCCGAACAAGATCCCGGACGCCGCGTCGCTCATGCGATATTTGAACGAGGTAAGACAGCCTTGGTTCCTGACGCCCTCAAGGCCGGACTGCAAGACAATGTCGAGGAACGCGGATATCGCACTCGGTCATTCATCAGCAGCCCTATCGTGCTTGGCGAAAAAAAGATCGGCGTGCTGAGTTTCACGGACAAAGCAACGTCAACTGCATTTAATGCCAAGGACCTCGAAATGGTAGAGGCCATCGCTCCGCAGATCGCCGTTGCAATTGACCGAGAAGCCCTCAGGGCAAAGGCCGGTGAGTTCGAACAGCTCTCGGTAACCGACGCTCTGACCGGTTTGCTCAATCGCCGCTACATAGAGCAGCGTCTGGATGAAGAAGTTAAACGTTCGAATCGTCATGGTTATCCGATGAGTTTTCTCCTGCTCGATGTCGATCATTTCAAATCGTACAATGACACCTACGGCCATCCGGCGGGCGACGTTGCTCTTAAAATGGTCGCCGACGTGATCAAAGATACGCTGCGTGGAGCTGACGTAGCAGCAAGATTTGGCGGTGAAGAATTTGCGATCCTGCTGCCGCAAACGGTTGACGAAGAAGCCGCCGCGATCGCCGAACGTGTCCGCCGCAATATCGAGGCGACCGAGTTTCCTCATCGCGAGGTGACGGTGAGCATCGGCATTGCCAGCTGTTCGAGTGAACTTTGTTCGACGACAGGCTTGGTAGATGCGGCAGACAAGGCGTTGTACGACGCCAAACGATTGGGACGAAACGGCGTCCGAATGTTTGCCCAAATGGAGATAGAGCGTTTTGAATGAGCGACACTAGCTCGCAAAAACTGATTTCAAGCGTCCCGCTGACCGACCTGATCGGACGGCTGGACGAGATCGCGCGCCTCGAATCACACGCGGCCGGACATTCTGCGGACAATTTGCTGGTCGTCTCGGGTGCTCCGCGAGTGGGCGTTTCGGAGATCCTTCGTCAGACGTATGATCGCGTTTTTCTAGCCAATGCCGACATATTACCGATCTATTTCTCGGTCTCAGCCAATGACCGTGACGCGATCAGCTCGGCACGAAGATTCGCATATGAGTTCCTGTTGCAATTTCTTGCGTTCAAGCGAAACGACGCTTCGTTGCTGGAACTTCGACCGAGTCTCGACGAGATAACACGCCTCGCCGGCTTATCAGATGCTGTATTTGTCGATCAGGTCGTCGAACTATTAACGTCAAACGCTGAGAATCCTTGGGTCGATCTATATCGGACGTTATTCGCATTGCCTTCGCGGCTGAGTGCGGCCGGCACGCGGTGCTTTGTCATATTCGACAATGTTCATCGAGCGTTGAGTTTCGCTGACAGCGAAGTTGCGATGAATGCGATTAGCGAAGTTTGCATTGAAGCCGGTTTTCCTTGCGTAGTCGGCGGACGTCGGCGTGCAGTTTACGGCAAGTTCACCGACAAAGTGTTGGCCGTGGAGCGGCTAGGTTTCGAAGACGCAGGCCTACTTATTGAATCGCTCGCTCGAAAGAACAACGTTACGATCAACGATCAAACTCGCGACCTCATTGCGGTCCAACTCGACCGAGATCCGCAGTTTATCGGCGACATCATTCGCCGCGCGGCGGTTACAAATACATCGCTAGATAGTTTTCAAGCGTTCGAATCGGTCTATGCCGACGAGATGAGCGGCGGCATGATCTCGCGGCGATTGGATTCTGAGTTTTCCATCGCGGGTGGCGATCGTGAGCTTGGTCATGCTCTCTCGTTGCTTACGGCAAAGGTCTCTTCGTCGCCGCAACAGTCTGCCTCGGCAAAGAAGGTCGGCGAGCGTTTGGGAATTGGCTCGATAGACCTGCAAAGGTCAATGGCATGTTTGTATTCGGCGGAGATCGCGTCGATCAACGGCGATCGATTTATGGTCGAGACCGAATGCAGAGCATTGGACGACTATCTCGAACTGCATCGAACAGTGGAAACTCCGGGCATATCGCGTGCACAAGCAATTGGCGAACGAGCCGCTCATTACGTCAAGCGTGCTCCGCATTTGATGGCAAGGCATTATCGTCGCCTATCGGCCCTCGGCATTGCGGACTTACTTCGTACGTTCGATGGCCGAGAAGTTCCGCTGGCGATGCTCGATTATGGCAAGTTTCGCGACGACTTAAAGGGTCGCGATGCGTCTGAGATCGCCGATCGCCTGGCGACTGACACCGACATAATTACATTGCCAAAGATCGTCTACACGGCTCATAGCTCTGCATACTATCGCCCGATCGGTGAGTTTGTAGATACAGAACGCTCTGCCGTTGCTCTCGGTTTTGAACAGAATGATGGGAGCGACATCGCGTGGCTTGCGACCGAGCTTGATTCGAAACTTGAAGCTTCGGCGAGCCTGACCGAGTTTTGGTGCGATCGTCTCGAGATGCTCGCCGCCCATTGCGATCTGCCGGCATTCAAGATCTGGCTTATCGCTCCCGAAGGCTTTTCGCCGGAGGCTTTGGCAGTTTTAGCAGAGAGAAATGCCATTGGGTCAAGTCGGGCTCAGGTTGCATTACTACGTTCACATGTTGGCATCGAGAACGTCTCCGCCGTCGATGACAGCGAAGAATTTCGTATGACTATCCCGATGGGGGACGACACCGAAATGCTCGCAGTTCATATGATCGAAGAGATCGCGAGACGAAACGAGTATCCTAGTTCGGCTATAAACCAGATCAAGACCGCCGTTGTCGAAGCCTGCATCAACGCCGCAGAACACAGCCTAAGCCCCGATCGCAAGATCTACATCGGCGTTACGGCAAAGAGAGACAACATTCAAATTTCGATCGAAAATCGTGGCGTTAGTGTCGCGATAAAACAGGCCGCTTCGACCGAGGAGGCGACCGGACGCCGAGGTTGGGGATTGAAGCTTATCAAGAATCTCATGGACGAGCTTGTTTTCCAGCAGTCGGATGATGGCACGAGGCTCGTGATGTCGAAAACTGTCGAGCGGAAAGCCGCTGCTGCGTAGGCAATTTGCGAGTTGTAATGGCTTTCGTTCTGTGTTAAACATATCACTCAAGTACTATCTCAGTGCGCGCATCGTAAACAAACGTAAGGAATATATTTAAGTGATCGCAGAAAACCACTACGAGCCTGCGGCGCCTGCCGCCGAAAACATCGCGGTCGTGACGGCCGGAGACTATTTGAACAAGCTAACCGGCGAACGCATCGAACGCGAATGCAAGGATCGCCTCGAACAAGGCTGCCGCGAACTCGTCGTCGATTTTTCGCAGACCGAGGTCATCAACAGCATCGGCATCTCGATCCTGCTCGGCGTTATCGATTCCGCAAAGAACTCGGGCGCAAAGGTCGTTTTCTCGGAACTCAACGATGACTCCGCACAACTTTTTGAATCGCTCGGCCTAACCAATCATGTGACCATAGCTTAGGAGTTTCGCCATGATCGAAGATCGTACCAAACTGATCCACGCCTTTGGCGCACTCGCCGAACTCGGCAGCGAAGTCGCCAACAAGAATAGCTTTCAGGAGACCATTCGCACATCGCTGCATTTGATCTCAGGAGCACTGGCGATCATGCGTGGCGGTGTTGCTCGTTATTCGCGATATGGGCATGAACTGAATATGCTTGCGGTTCGTGGTCTCGGCGACGATTTTCCGTTGAGCTTGTCGCTGTGTTTAGAGGACGAAAGACAGTTCATCGCCAACGGCCTGAACGCGATCGAAACGTCACAAGCAAAGGTTTTACCGTTCTTTCAAGTCTATGATCGCAGCCTCGAATCTCGAAAGATCGAACTGTTTGTGCCGCTCGTTGTTCGTGATGAGATCGTCGGTGCGTTGTTCCTTGGCGAAAAGGCAACTTCGCTTCCATACACGACCTACGAAAAGGAGATAATCTGCGCGATGGGCCGCCACATTGGCGTCGCTATTGCTCAGCGAAATCTGATGGCCGAGATCGAACGACACGCAGAAGAGAATCGAAAGTTAGTCGACGATATGCGAACGACCTACAACGATACTGTTAAAGCGTTTGCGACCGCGATCGACTGCAAAGATAAATATACAGAAGGCCACTCGGTTCGAGTCGGCAAATACAGCGAGATCATCGCAACCGAGCTTGAATGGGGCCCGCAAGAAGTCGAGGGAGCAGCCGTTGCCGGGTATTTGCACGATGTCGGCAAGCTGACAGTCGAACGAAAGATAATCAATGCCCCGTATCGCATTAACGCAAAAGAATCTGCCGAGCTGAACAAGCATCCGGGTGTCGGCTACGAGATCTTGCTGCCGATACACCATCCGTACACCAACGTACCGCTTGCCGCGAAATATCACCACGAACGCCTCGACGGCCGTGGCTATCCCGACGGATTGTATGATCGCGAAATTCCGTACATAGCAAAGCTCGTCAATCTCGCCGATTCGTTCGATGCGATGACCACCGACCGACCGTACAAGGCTCGACGCCCGGCGGCGGACGTCGTTGACGATCTCCGACGAAACGCGGGCAAACAGTTCGCACCGGAACTTGTGACGGCATTCCTACGCGGAATGTTGAAAGAATTGACCGGCGATAATAAGGAAAAGCGTTTCCGCAAGCTTCTCGGCCGCGAATATATGGAAGCCGAAGGAATTGTCCCGATCCTGCGAACGGCATTAAACGAAATGACGCCTACGTCGCCCCTGACCTACATCAATTCAGAGCCACAGGCCGAAGGACCTACTATTTTATAGAGAAAACTTCTACTAGTATCTAACGGGAACAGCGGGTCTATATTCGCTGTTCCTCTTCTTTGTTTGGCTAGCTTAGTCGAGAAAACCCTTGTGACCTCGTGCAATACGGTTACGGAAAGCGATAAACTCTAACTTTCCATGTCAGACGCCGTAGCCAAATATCACGAGGAAGACGCGATCGGAAAGACGTATGATCTTAGGATCGCACGACGTTTGCTGCGGTATCTGCGACCGTACTGGAAGACGGCCGCGGCGGCTCTGTTTCTCACATTTATCACGAACATTCTGATCTCAACCCAGCCATATTTTACAAAGATGGCGGTCGATGATTTCATCACGCCAAAGAAGACAGACGGTCTGTGGGTATTCGCCGTCGCGTTTTTTGGTGTGTTCTTGTTCAGGTTCTTGTTCTCATATGTACAGGAAATTTTGCTCAACACGGTCGGCCAGCGCGTAATGTTCGACATAAGGACCGAGTTGTTTACCAAGCTGCAGAAACAAGAGATAGCGTATTTTGACAATTATCCAGTTGGGCGGACGATGACGCGGCTGACCGGCGACGTCGATGCTTTAAATGAATTGTTCACCTCAGGCGTGATCGACGTGCTGGGCGATCTTGTCATCATCTTTGCGATCCTCGGAATAATGTTCTTCCTTGATTGGAAACTGGCTTTGGTTTCGCTTATTACCGTTCCGTTACTATTCACGGCGACGAATTGGTTTCGTAAACATGCGAGGACAGGTTTCGACAGAGTCAGAACTCGGAATGCGCGGCTGAATGCGTTTCTACAAGAGTACATTTCGGGTGCTCAAACGGTTCAGCTTTTCAACGCCGAGGGCAAGGCTAAGTCGCGTTTTCGCAAGATCAACAACGACTATCGCGAAGCAAATATTGAGACGATCTATTACTACTCGATCTTTTATCCGATGGTGGATCTGATCGGTGCTGTCGGTATTGCCGCAGTGATCTTTTTCTTCGGATTTGAGTATCTAGCCGGATTTTCGACTGCGGGCCAGGCCGTGACAATCGGTATTCTTGCGTCTTTCATTCAGTATTCGCTTCAATTATTTCAGCCGATCCGCGATCTGTCGGACAAATTCAATGTGCTGCAGGCGGCGATCGTTGCGTCGCATCGGATATTTATTCTGTTGGATAGAGATATCGAGGTAACTTCGCCGGCGGAGCCGAAACACGAGGGCAAGGTCGTCGGTAGGATCGAGTTTGAGAATGTTTGGTTCGCTTATAAAGAGGAAGATTGGGTTTTGAAAGATGTTTCGTTCACGGTCGAACCTGGCGAAAGCATCGCGCTTGTTGGGCATACCGGCTCGGGCAAAACGACGATCACGAATTTGATAATGCGGTTCTACGATGTTCAGAGAGGCCGTATACTGCTCGACGGAACCGATATTCGCGAATGGAACCTACATGATCTGAGATCGAATTTTGCTGTCGTCTTGCAAGACGTTTTCCTATTTCGCGGTACTGTCGCCGAGAACATCAGGCTTGGAAATTCGAAGATCGACGATGACGCGATAATGTGGGCGGCAAAAGAAGTTCGGGCAGATGAATTTATCGCGAAACTCGACGACGGCTATTCGTCTGAGGTGCAGGAACGTGGTGCGGGGCTTTCTGTCGGGCAAAAACAACTGATATCATTTGCGAGAGCATTGTCTTTCGATCCGTCGATTCTGATCCTGGATGAGGCGACTAGCTCGATAGACACCGAGACGGAACAGTTGATACAACAGGCCGTTACGCGCGTGATGACTGGCCGTACATCGCTGGTAGTCGCGCATCGCCTGTCGACGATTCAGGACTGTGACCGTATAATTGTGATGCATCATGGCGAGTTGCGCGAGATCGGAACACACGCCGAATTATTGGCAAATCGTGGGCTGTATTGGCGTCTATATCGTTTGCAGTATTCCGACGAAAAGCTGCATATTTCAGAGCCCGGAATCACGACAGAGGGCTACGTTTCGCCGGCTTAGAACTGATGAATTCAGACACCTCACAATACCTAACTGACGAAATTGCTCGCATTTACGAGCAGTGTGAGGCTGAGGCTCCAAATCTCGGCGTTACGCTCCTGCAATTCTCATCGTCGATCGAACGCACCGTTGCCAAATATCTCGAACCAGCTTCAGATACACCCATAACTACCGAAGAAATTCGTGAGTTTTTCGACAATCTTCAGGCAAATGATCTGTTCCTAGCTCTCGCGTGTTCGGTCGGAAACGAACGGGCTTGGTGGGAATTTGACCAGCAGCATCGCTCGTATATGGAACGGGTCGCACGTCATTTGGCAAAAACCGAGATCGACGCGACCGAGGTCGTCGATGCGGTTTACGTCGAGCTTTACGGCACGAGGGTAGTCGATGGCGAGCGAGTTTCTAAGTTCGCACTATACAGCGGACGCGGTTCGCTGCGAGGATGGCTGCGTACTGTGATCTGGCATTCGGTGGTCGATCTACATCGCGCAGGCCATGGCGAAGTTTCGCTCGACGAGATGACCGAAAACATCGGTGAAGGAGCAGCCCACGCAAACTTTGCCCTAGAGAATCCGACCGGCGAAGACGCTGCTGAGAGAGAACTTATACGCAGCCGGTATCGTGCCGCAACGGTCGCTTCGCTCGCTGAGGCAATGTCCTCACTCGACGCCCACGAACGCCTCTTACTCAAGTATTATCACGTAGATGGATTAAAGCTAAGAGAGATCTCTCGGCTGGCTGAGAACGAGAGTTCGCCTCTAAGAGACTGGTTTCAACGGCGTTCGCAAACGCGTGAAGCAAAGCCCGATGCCAAGGTTTACGAATCGACCGTAATGCGTTGGCTGGAGAAGAGTTACGCTATTATTCAGCAACGATTTCGGGACGAATTGGCATCGAAGCACGGGCTTTCGCCAAAGGACATCGATCTGTGTTTGGAGCTTGCATCCGAAGACGTGCACTCAGGCGGTTTGTTTGGAAATTTAGGAAGTTAAAAGTTTTTTCCGTTAGTTACGCAAAAGTTGCGCTAAGGTCGCGTCTATCTAACGGAGGTAATGTCAGTGATGAAAGAGTTCGAAAAGATCGCAAAAGTAAACGACAGATTTCAAGCAATCGTGGCTGAATTTCTGATCGCGGACGATTCGGACATCTCCGGCAGCCTCCATCATCTTGATAACGATACGCTGGCGGCGTTTACCGAAGGTTCAATGTCCCAACGTGAGGCTCGCCCTGTTGTCGCCCACCTCGCCGCATGCGGTCATTGCCGCAATATTACGGTCGAGTTGGTTCGAACCGAAATGGCTATGGCAGGCGAAGACCGTAATGAACCGGTGACGGAATCAACCCCGGCGACGATCTCGTCGGTGCTGAGTGGAATAGTCTCTCGCCTCTTCGAACGGAGTGACGCGGCAGTTTTTGCCCACGGCGAGAAAGAAGAAGAAGCCGACGAAGACAAGACAAAAGAGAGCGACAAGGAAGACTAAGTCTCCTTTTTGCAACAATTGCAGGCAACCGTACAGCATAGTCCCGTACGGTTGCTTTTTTGCATTGCCGAATCTATCCAGACACCGTCAACGAATATATGGAATTTAGGTTACACAAGAGATATACTTTTAGAAACACATGTTGGTCAACGCAAAGCCCTTAGTGGAAAACAGTTGTTGTGAAATGGTAGGCTCGGATCGGACGGTCGAGCGAGTTGCCGAAGCAAATCTTCCTACGGAATATGGCGATTTTCGCATCGCCGGTTACCGTTCTACGATCAGCGACGAAGAATTCGTCGTCCTATACAAAGGCACACTCGACGCCGAAACTCCTACGCTAGTTCGAATTCATTCTCAGTGTCTTACAGGCGATGTTTTCGGTTCGATCAAGTGCGATTGCGGCCCACAGCTTCACCGGGCAATTTGGATGATCGAAGAATCCGGACGCGGAGCGATAGTCTATCAGCAGCAAGAAGGCCGAGGTATCGGCATCCTAAACAAAATTAGAGCTTACGCCCTACAAGACGAAGGTGCCGACACCGTGGAGGCAAACGAACGCCTTGGTTTCGCCGTTGACAGTCGAGACTATCGGCAGTGTGCCGAGATACTTTTCGATTTGGGTCTGTGCAAAGTTCGTGTAATATCAAACAATCCGGACAAGCTTAAGGCCCTCGAGGATGCAGGCCTTCGCGTCGTCGAACGGATCCCGATCGAGGTTGCCGCTGAGGCTCCGGCAGCACACTATTTGAAGACAAAGAAAGAAAAGATGGGTCACCTCATTAAGTGACGGAGGTTATTTATGAACAAAAAAAGCCACATTGTAGTCTGGGCGGTCACCCTCCTACTTTTTGCAGGGGTTAGCGAATCAATTGCACAATCGTCAGGCCTAATGCAGGTGGGCCTCAACCGCATTGAGGGTCGAATAACTGGAGAAGCGAATACCGGCGTAAATGCCTATGTTGAGCTCTATGATAATCTCGGAACTTTGGTCAATCGTCAGCGAGCCGTCGGGCAGGGTAGATTTAGCTTCAGGGGCATGCCGTATGGGCGATATACCATAGCGGTCAAGCCGTAGGGCTCAAATTATCTTGAAGATTCTCAAGAGATAGAGATCAACAATCAAGCGGGTCGCGGTGAAACAAAGTTTGTTGAATTTCGATTGAGAATCGACAAACGCTTTCGTACTGAAGTGCCCGGCGTGCTAGGAACTGTGTACGCTCAAGAGGTGCCGGATAATGCCAAAAAGTTGTACGAAGATGCACTTGATAAGATCATAAGTGATCCGGAAAAGGCGAAAGTTAGCTTAGAGGCTGCCATAAAAGCGTTTCCACAGTACTTCAATGCTCTCGCAGTCTTGGGCAAGACTCTTGTGGTCACCGGCAAATATCAGGAAGGCTATCCGTATCTGCTCAAGGCTCTTGATGTTAATGCGAAATGCTCTGATTGTCTCTACAGTCTTGCGATCGCTTTTTACAAAATGGACGAACTCCCGGCAGCCAACAAGGCGATCTCAGAAGCCTCGAAGCAACAGCCACAGGTAAGTGCTATTCATTTGCTATACGGGATAATTCTCCGACTGCAAAAAGACCTACCCAATGCGGAAAAACAACTGTTGTTGGCAAAGACATTAGCGAAGACACCAAACCCTGAGATCCATTATCAATTGTCATTCGTTTACAATCGACAGGGCCGAAATGATGAGGCCGCTAATGAACTTGAAGCCTATCTAAAGCATAGTGAGGACTTGAGTAAGGAAGAAAAGGAGAGTACGAAGAAATTGATCGAACGATTAAGGAAAAAGTGAACATCGATCTTCGTGAACGCTAAAAATCCAATAATCTGAACAATGTCCGAGTCGTCGTACGATTCGGCGCTTGCGAGCCGTTCTTTAGGCGCCTACCAAGCCCGCTAACCCAGTATTCTACAACAGCTTACGTGTAGATGGGAGATGCGGGCTTCTTGGCTTTCAAATTGCATACATTAAGGTAGCAGAAGTACTACGCATACATAGAATTCTGTTCTAGTAGAGAGTTTTCTCTAATCTTCTTAAGGAGAATGATTAAATGACTAAAATGTTAAAATTGATTGTTTCGATCCTCTCCGTGTTTGCTTTGACCAGCGCTATCGCTTTTGGTCAGGGCACCGCGGGTGCGGTCGAGGGAACGGTCAAGGATCAATCGGGCGCAGTTGTCCCGGGAGCATCAGTCTCGATCACCGGTTTGACTGCCGGTTTCAATCAGACGACTACCTCCAATGACAGCGGTGTTTTCCGTTTTGAACGCGTTCCCGGTGGTCGTTACAAGATCACGGTTGCCGCTATCAGCGGCTTCGTAGAAAAATCAGCAGAAGTACTCGTACTTGCTGAAAAGACAACAACTTCCGAGATCGTCATGGGCACATCAGTTGCTGCTGACGTTATCGTTACGGCCGACCCGCTGGGCGTGGTCGTTGACTCGACAGACAGTAAGGCAAGTACGACAGTTACTGCTGAATTGGCTGATCGTCTGCCTCTCGGAACCAGCTTCAGCTCGATCCTTAAGCTTTCACCCGGAACCCGTGGTGAAGCTTTGACGGGCGGCTTTACGGTTGACGGTGCTTCGAAGGCTGAAAACTCGTTCGTACTTGATGGCCAGGAAGTTACCAGCTATCGCTATGGTACGCTCGACAGCGTCCAGAACGTTCCAACCGCTCTTATCAAAGAAGTTTCAGTCAAGACCGGTGGTTTTGAAGCTGAATTCGGTGGTGCTAGCGGCGGCGTGATCTCGGTTCTGACCAAGTCAGGCACCAACGAGCTTCACGGTGAATTTGGCTCGCAGTTTACGACTTCGAAACTGCAGCCGAATCCGCGTTTTGTAACACAAAACTATGCACCAGTAACGGGTGTTAATGGCATCTATCCGGATTACCAGCGTTTCTACGCGATCCAGGCACCTAAGACGAATTCATTGGCTTTCGAGCCAACGGCATCGATGGGCGGCCGCATCGTTAAGGATCACCTTTGGTTCTACGGTATCTATGCTCCGCAGCGTTATTCGTCGACACGTACTACCAAGTACTACAACGCTTTCACTGCTGCAAGCGGTCCGGTTTTGACCCCTGCAAATGGTGCTGCATTCCAAGACGAGATCTACACTGCTGAAGAGCGTTATGAATACGCTCAGGGCCGTTTGGACTACTCGCTCTTTAACAAACTCAACGGTTTCAGCTCATTCTTGTGGAACCCGCGTGTCATCGAGGGCATCCTCAATGGCTCGATCGTAACCGGCGGTTCGGGAACCCCGACCCAGCAAGGTTATTCGCAGACAGGCCCAAGCCTCTATCGCTTGAAGGGTGGACGTGAAAACGCAAACCTCTTCACGACTCAGGCAACCTATTTGCTGCTAAGCAACGTAGCTATCACGGGTCGTTATGGCCGTGGCTACCAAAACAGCAAGCCATCGGCATATGCTGCTTTCTTTGACACCAACTTCCGCTGCCGCGGCAGCTCGTCGTCGGTGTTTTACACCAGCGGTCAGACTGGCTGTCCGTCGGGCTTCAACACATCGAACACCGGTAACGGTGGCGTCGAGTTCGAAGTTTCCAAGCGTGACACCTTCAACGTTGATGCTCAATGGCTATTCAAGGCCGGCGGCAGCCACATTCTGAAGGGTGGTTATGAGCGTGCGAAGCTTTTCGCTTCAATGCGCGGTTCGACAGCTACGGTTAACACCAACGGTCGTGTAACCCTTAACTACAACTCGAATCCGTCTGCACTTGGCGGTCTCATTACGTGTAACTACGTTGTGGTGAACCCTGCTCCGACAGACTGTATCGGTTGGGGCGAGCTTGTGCGGTTTGGTGAGAACGGTACGGCAAGCAACTTGGCACAGGCTGTTTACATCCAGGACAAGTGGACGTATAAGCGTTTGACCTTGAACCTTGGTGTACGAGCTGAGAGCGAAAATCTACCTGCATTCAACACTGGTGCAGGCAGCCAAGCTATCCCAATTGAGATCCCTTGGAGCAAGAAGATCGCTCCGCGTCTCGGTGCTGCTTTCGATCTTTTCGGAAATGGCAAGAGCCGTATCTACGGTAGCTGGGGTGATTTTAGCGACCGTATGAAGTTTGAACTTCCTATCGGTTCGTTTGGTGGTGCGATCTATCAGGTCGATTACTTCCCGATCCGTGCAGCTAACGTCAACTACACGTACTACACACCAGCTCGAATTCTTGGTAACTGGAACCCGCAAACCATCGGTGGCGGTAACCCGTCGACCCAGGGTGGCCTGAGCCAGTACCAGACCGATTTCCGTATTCCGTCGAACCTGCCAGCTAGCGTCTATCAGAATCTAGTTGGTGTGCCGCTCGTCGGTGTCGATCCTGACCTCAAGCCTTTCCGTCAACGTGAGATCACAGTTGGTTTTGAAACCGAACTGTATGGACCTTTTGTTCTAAACTCGCGTTTCACGCAGAAGAAGCTTATCAACGGTGTCGAGGATATCGGCTACATTGATAACGGAAACAACGAGTACTACACGATCGGTAACCCGGGACAGGGCGTTGCTCTTCAGCAACGTATTGCTCTTGGTTACAGCAAGCAGACAAAGGCTCGTCGCGATTACAATGCATTCGAGATCGGTCTTACCAAGCGTTTCACGAACAACTACTACTTCAACGTTAACTATACCTATAGCCGTTTGAAGGGTAACTACTCGGGTCTCGCAGCGTCTGACTACTTCGATGGCGGTGCTCTTGACGGCTCGGCAGCTACACGTTCGTCGCCAGGCGTTAACCGTTTCTTTGACTGGGCTATCAATGGTTTCACCGCTCAGGGAACGGAAGACTATGGCTTCCTCGCAACAGATCGTCCGCATGTCTTTAAGGCATACGGTGGTTACAACTTTGACTGGTGGGGCAGCAAGTCGAATTCGACCGAATTCACTTTCTTCACCACCGCGCAGAGCGGATCACCGCAGACGACCGCTGTTGAGATCATCCAAACGTTCATCGTTTGGAAAGAGCGTGGAGACATGGGTCGCACACCTTGGTTGACCTCGACCGATCTTGGTATTACGCACACGTACAAGTTTGGACGTGACAGCAAGTACAAGATCATGTTCGACATCACGGCACTCAATGCATTTAACGAAAACAACGTTACTGCATTGAATCCGTCGCGTTGGTTTGACTTCATCGTTGATGCTGCAGATATCACCTATACGGTGAACCCTGCACATCCGGCTGCTTTCCGTGACAACGTTGGCCTCCAGAATGCTATCCTCAACGGAACCGCATTCTCGCAGATCAATGCTGCTCTCGAGCGTCCGCTCAACATGAACAAACTTTACGGTGCTCCGAGTGCTTATCAAGCTGCTCGTAACATCCGTTTCGGTTTCCGATTTGTTTTCTAAACTTCGCCTTTCTAGGCAATTACGGGGGCCGTCCTTTGGGGCGGCCTCTTTTTTTGTCTTGTAATCGGTTAAACTAATCGATAAGCACGATGGCTAGGAATTACCGCGACGCTGTTCACAATATTATACGGATCGAGACTGATCGACCGGTTGGCAGGCTATTGGTCGACCTCGTCGATACTCGCGAGTTTCAGCGCTTGCGTCGGATCCGCCAACTTGGCCTTGCTTATTTTGCGTATCAAGGTGCCGAACACTCACGTTTCACTCATTCGCTGGGCGCTCAGCATCTCGCGACGCGGATGCTCGATCGTCTTCGTACCAAATACCACATAAGTGATGAGGACTATACGGCCGTTCGGGTTGCGGCTTTGTTGCACGACGTTGGGCATGGACCATTTTCGCATGTGATCGAGTCGATCCTTGGGTTCCACCACGAGCGATTTTCGATCGAAGCGATCATGAGCGAAGACACCGAGATCGGGCAAGTGCTCAACTCGCATTCCGATTCGATGGCCTCTGACGTTGCGGCTATCATTCGCGGTGATTTCAGGCGTGTTGCATTGGCACAACTCGTTTCTTCGCAGCTGGATGTCGACCGAATGGATTATCTACTGCGAGACAGTTTGATGACAGGTGCGAAGTACGGCATCTATGACCTTGAATGGATAATCAAGTCGGTCGAAATAAACGAGGCGGACGACCATCTTTACGTCTCAGCTCCGGGAATCTTCGCCGTCGAAGATTACTTACAAGCTCGTTATTATATGTTTCGGCAGGTCTATTTTCACCGAACACTTCGCAGCGCCGAGGCGGTTCTCAAATCATTGCTAAGGCGAGCGATCGATGTCAATAGTTCTGGCGGTGATGTCTGGCACCGATCTGAAACGCCGTTTGGCAAGGTTCTGCGGAACGAAACTCTTGACCTCGGCGAACATCTTTCGCTTGATGATGCCGATTTCTTGTTCTATATCAAGGAGTGGCGAAGTTCGACCGACAGGATACTCGCAGATCTTTCGTCGCGTTTTTTGGATCGACGTCTTTTCAAGGCGTTCGATCTGGATATGCCGGCACAAGAACGTTCAGCATTCATTAGCTCAGCCCGGCAAATTGTCGCCAATCGAGGTCTCGACCCGGAGTATTACGTCGTCGAAGATGCGATGAACGACGGGAGCAATTATTTTTATACCAGAGACAAAGGCAAGCAAAAGGACCTGATATACGTCGAACACGGATTTTCTCGTCCCGAGATTCGCGAGATCTCGGAGGTCAGTGCGGCCGTTCGTGGTCTGCAAGAAGGCTATTCGTTGCACCGCCTATGTTTTCCCGCAGAATTAAAGGATGAGATCGGTAAGCTATACCATAGTATTTAGTACGCTGTTGATCGTCGTGCTTTGTTCCGCCTCGGGGGCCCAAAGACTAGCGTTTGCGTGGGAGAAGAATGACATTTGCGACAAGTTTGTCGCCGCACTCGCCGCTCATGAAACGTCGACGATCAAGTTGATCGATACCGATCTGAGCCAAACTGCTATTAGATCCGCTCTGGGGAATAAGCTATACAATTTACTTGCTGAACAAGGCATCCTCGCCGCAAATGTTGCAGGCAGTGACTTTATTATGTTTGTACGGGCCGAAGCATTACGACGCACTTCGTTCGAACTCGGCGATCACTACGAAGCTTGGGCAGCCATTTTCTTAGTAGACGGGCGTACCGGCACGCTAGTCTCGCATCAACTGAAAAGCGGTAAAGGCAGTACCGAGAAAAAAGCAATAGACAACCTGCTGAGTCTTACATCGGACACAATGAAGGAAGTGTCTGCGGTCGCGATAAAAAGCAACCGCCCTACCCGCATGAACACCGGCAATATCCAATCCGTCCCGGATAAAGGTTCTAGGGAATCCGCTGGCTTCGTTGCTCCCGCTCCATACAGCCGCATCAAGCCGGAGTATACACAAACCGCATATCTTTACAGCGTCACGGCAACGGTCGAGATAGAGATCGAGTTAGACGAAACTGGCAAGATCACACAGACGCAGATCGTGCGATGGGCAGGCTTCGGTCTAGACGAATCCGTCGAGCGTGCGGTTCGAGCAATGAACTGGCGGCCGGCTTACTTCGGCAAGACGCCACAGCCGATACGATTTGTGGCACAATATAATTTTAGAAAACCTCAATAGATGCGTACCCTCCGTGCCAGTTTCAGATTTACTCGTTTTTTTATAGGAACACTAGCGATCTGGGGCTGGTGGTTGGTGTTAAGCCCTTTCAAGCAGAATAGGATAGGGTGGCGGCAAATAACGTTCGGGCGTTGGACGAAGAGCTTTGTTAAGCTCTCAAAAATGCATATCGAGGTCACTGGGACAATACCGACGCCACCCTTCTTTCTCGTTACAAATCACCTCAGCTATACAGACATAGCGGCGTTACGCGCGGTTGTCGGGTGCGTTTTCGTTGCAAAGGCCGAGATCGAATCGTGGCCGCTGGCTGGACGTATTGTTCGTGATATGGGAACTATCTTTATCGATCGGCAGAACCGACGCGACATTCCGCGTGCCGGCGAACTAATTATTGAACGCCTCGATGCCGGCGAAGGCGTTGTAGTGTTTCCCGAGGGCACGAGTACCAAGGGTGAAGAGGTGCTACCGTTCAATTCGTCGTTTCTCGAGTTTGCCGCTGCGAAAAATATTCCCGTTTCGTACGCATCCTTAAGCTATCGAACGCCGTCGGGCGAACTCGACGCGAATCTCGCCGTCTGCTGGTGGGAAGACATCGGATTTTTCCCGCACATGTGGCGGCTGTTTCATCAGCGTGAGTACACCGCGATCATCAATTTTGGCGATAAACCTATCGCAAATCCGGATCGAAAGCTTTTAGCTCGCGAGTTACGAGATCGCGTAGATAAGCTATTTGAGCCCGTGCCTTAACCTTTTTCGGGCAAAAAGCGTAGAATAGCCAGCAAGTTCTTTGGAGAAAAATTTATGAAAAGACGAACCTTTAACGCCGTTGTCGCGGCCTTTTTGTCGTTCTCGATGTATTCAGCAGCCAATGCTCAGAGCACTGGTTTCGACACCTCTCGAATGGATACCTCGGTCGAGGCGTGCACGGATTTCTTTCAGTATGCTAACGGAAGTTGGCTCAAAAGCACACAGATACCGCCAACCGAATCGCGTTGGGGCACATTCGACATTCTGCGCGATTCGAACAGCAACTTGCTTCGTGAAATTCTTGAGACTGCCGCAAGGACTAAGTCGCCGAAAGGCAGTAATTCACAAATGATCGGCGATTACTATTCGGCTTGTATGGACGAAGCATCGATAGAAAAAGCTGGCCTCAAGCCACTAAAGCCGTTTTTGTCCAAGATCGATAAGGTAAAGTCATCGGCTGACGTTATCAGGCTGATCGGCGAAATGCATAGCGCAGGATTGCCGGCCTTGTTCAGCTTTGGAGCGGGACCTGACCTGAAAGACGCGAATGCCGTGATCATCAACGCGGGCCAAGGCGGCCTGACAATGCCCGGCAAGGATTACTACACCAAAGACGATGCCAAATCCGTCGAGACAAAAGCCAAGTTCGTCGACTATATGACCAATATGTTCAAATTGCTCGGCGACACGCCTGACGCAGCGGCGGCTCACGCGTCTAAGGTGATGGACATGCAAACGCGCCTTGCTAAGGCTTCGCTGAGCTCGACCGAGCTACGAAATCCCGATCTTCGCTATAACAAGGTCACCATGGCGACGGCTCAGGAAATGACTCCGAACATAAATTGGACAACCTATTTTGCGGCTCGCGGCGTCACGCCAGAAGCAACTCTGAACCTAGCACAGCCCAATTTTTTCAAAGAAGCGAACACGATGGTATCAACCGTTTCGATCGATGATTGGAAAGTATACCTTCGCTGGATGGCAGTGAATTCGATGGCTGCAATGCTACCAAAGGCTTTTGCCGACGAGAATTTCAACTTCTTTGGCAAGCACCTAAGTGGCCAGAAAGAACGGCAGCCGCGATGGAAGACGTGCGTACAGAACGTCGATGGAGCTCTGGGCGAAGCCCTAGGTATGGAGTACGCCTCTCGTGTATTCAAGCCCGAAGCGAAAGCAAGAATGAACGAGCTGATCGATAACCTAATGGTATCGATGAAAGGCCGTATCGACGGCCTGGCATGGATGGGAAGTGAAACCAAGAAACAGGCTCAGGCAAAGCTATCGACCTTCAAGCGAAAGATCGGTTATCCTGACAAACTCCGCGGATATGCCGGCCTGATGGTCGACCGTAAGTCCTACGCCGGAAATGTGATGGCATCGAACAAGTTTCAGATCAATCGCAATTTCATGGACCTAGGCAAACCTCGGGACAAGAGCCGTATGGGGATGACGCCGCCAACGGTCAATGCCTCGTACAGCAGCGTGAACAACGATATCACGTTCCCTGCGGGTATATTGCAGCCGCCGTTCTTTAATTTTAACGCCGACGACGCCATAAATTATGGAGCCATTGGCGGCGTGATCGGCCATGAGATAACGCATGGCTTTGATGACCAAGGCTCACGATTTGACGCAGACGGAAATCTTAAGATGTGGTGGACCGCAGACGATCGCAAGGCGTTCGAGGAGCGCGCCGACTGTGTGGTAAAACAGTTCAATGATTATGAAGTGCAGCCAAATCTGTTCATCAACGGCCGTCTCACTCTTGGCGAGAACATTGGTGATTTCGCAGGCCTGACAGTCTCATACTATGCGTTCAAGAGATCGCTTGAGGGCAAACCTCGCCCCGCTAACATCGATGGCTTCACGCCCGAACAGCGATTCTTCCTCGGCTGGGCTCAGGTCTGGGCCGGCAAATACTCGCCCGAAGCCGAACGCCTACAGGTCGCTACTAACACGCACTCGCTACCACGATGGCGTGTCAACGGCCCGCTTTCGAACATGCCCGAATTCGCCGAGGCCTTCGCCTGCAAAGCCCCGGCGAAAATGGTCCGAACAAAACCCTGCGAGATCTGGTAGATAATAGCCATAAGAATCAAAAAGCCGAGGTGACTATTCACCTCGGCTTTCTTTTGGACTTAAGACCGGACAAGAGTGTCCGGGCTCCGTTTAGAGTTCATCGTCGTCCGGGATCTCGATCTTCATGGCTTCATCGATGTCGAAGATCTCTTCTGCTTCGATATCTTCTTCTATTTCGATGTCATCGCCTTCGAAATCCTCGTCAGCATCGATGCCTGGGATGTCCATCAACGGCGGTAGTTCGAGGCCGCCGCGGATGTCAGCCAATTCATCGAATTCATCCTCTTGCTTCATATCAGCGGTCGGATCGTGATCGATCTGAACGTTGCGGTAATGCTTCATACCGGTTCCAGCCGGAATAAGGCGTCCCATGATGACGTTCTCCTTGAGGCCGCGAAGGTAATCTACGCGTCCCGAGATTGCAGCTTCTGTAAGCACGCGAGTCGTTTCTTGGAACGAAGCCGCCGAGATGAACGAATCGGTGGAGAGCGATGCCTTCGTAATACCGAGAAGGAGCGGCTCACCCACCGAAGGCGATCCGCCTTCGTCAGTGACGCGGCGATTCTCGTCATCATAACGGAAACGATCGACCTGCTCTTCCATCAGGAATTCGGTGTCGCCGACGTCCTTGATCTTGACCCAACGGAGCATCTGGCGAACGATCACCTCAATGTGTTTGTCATTGATGTTAACGCCCTGCAGACGATAGACCTCTTGGATCTCGTTCACGAGGTAATTCTGCAACGCACCGGTTCCGAGTACACGCAAGATATCGTGCGGGTTGAGCGGGCCGTCCATGAGCGGTTCACCGGCTCGAACACGGTCGCCTTCCTGCACGTTAATGTGCGTACCACGTGGAATATCGTATTCCTTTTCGGTGCCGTCGTCGCCGGTAACGATGAGTTTACGTTTACCTTTGGAGATAGGCCCAAAAGCGATAGTACCGTTGATCTCGGACATTACCGCCGTTTCGCCCGGGCGACGAGCCTCGAAAAGCTCGACGACACGCGGCAGACCACCGACGATGTCTTTCGTCTTGGTAGTCTCACGCGGGATCTTGGCAATGATGTCACCGGCACGAACTTCGTCGCCGTCTTCGACGTGAAGATTAGCACGGATCGGCATCTGATAGGTCTTTAGAACCTTGTTGTTGCCACCGCGGATCTCAAGACGAGGCTGATTTTTCTCGTCCGAGTCTTTAACCACGAGACGTTTCTGGCCCGTAACCTTATCGATCTCTTCTTCAACGGTCTTGCCTTCTTTTAGGTCCTGATACTTGATCGTACCGTCAACCTCGGAAAGGATTGCGAACGTGAATGGATCCCATGTTACAAGAACATCATCCTCTTTGACTTTTTGGCCATCCTTGACGTGGATCTGAGCACCGTAAACGACGGTATAACGGGCGACTTCACGACCGCGATCGTCTAGGAGAGCGATCTCCGATTGACGACGTAAACTGACGAACTCACCGGCTCGGTTCTTAATTACCTTCATATCCTCGCCGAGGAATTTGACGGTTCCGTCAACGGCCGCAAGATGCTTCGTTTCCTGTTCGAGACGCGCCGTACCACCGACGTGGAACGTACGCATCGTCAGCTGTGTTCCCGGTTCACCGATCGACTGAGCAGCGATAACGCCGACAGCCTCACCGATCTCGACCGTGTTTCCGGTCGCGAGGTTGCGGCCGTAACATTTGACGCAGATACCGCGACGCGATTCGCAGGTCAGAGCCGAGCGAATGCGAACTTTCTGCAAGCCCGAGAGCTGAACTGCAGCACCGAGATCTTCGTCGATCTCAGTGTTTGCAGTGACGATGACCGTTCCCTCGACCGGATCGATGATATCGTCGAGCGACGTGCAACCAACGATACGGTCGCGAAGTGATTCGACCTCTTCACCATTACGGATAATGGCCTCTGCCCAAACTCCACGAAGCGTTCCACAATCCTCTTCAGAAACGATCACGTCCTGAGCAACGTCCACCAGGCGACGCGTCAGATAGCCCGAATCAGCGGTCTTGAGTGCCGTATCGGCAAGACCCTTACGAGCACCGTGCGTCGAAATGAAGTATTGCAGAACATCGAGCCCCTCGCGGAAATTGGCGAGAATAGGATTCTCGATGATCTCACCCGAAGGCTTAGCCATCAGGCCGCGCATACCGGCGAGCTGTCGGATCTGAGCCTCAGAACCTCGAGCACCTGAATCAGCCATGACGAGGATCGGATTGAGCTCGTTGCGTTCCTTTTCACGCTCGTGCATGGCCTTGAACATTTCTTTCGCAACACGATCGGTAACGTCTGACCAGATGGCCGTGACCTTATTGGTACGTTCCATGTCGGTCATCGTTGCGTCTTCGTACTGCTTCTGAAGTTTGTCGACCTCTTTACGGGCTTCGATGATGATGCCCTTCTTGCTTGCCGGTGTGACCATGTCATCGATGCCAATCGACATGCCTGAACGCGTTGCGTACAGGAAGCCCATCGCCTTAAGATCGTCGAGCAAAGCAACGGTCTGTTCGTGGCCGAGCTTGAGATGACAGAATGTGACCAGCGACTGGAGGCCTTTCTTCTTGAGCGTTCCGTTAACGAACGGCAAGCCGTCACGCGTCAGGCGCTCGTTAAAGATGGCACGTCCGGCCGTTGTTTCGATGATGACATCGACGTTCTCACGAACGTTCGCACGCATAACATCTTGACCAGCATGTTCTGCCGTCAGGTCGATCAGATCACCACGCCATCGCAGGCGGATCTTCGATTGAGTTTCGACAACGCCTGCGTCGAGTGCTAACAGTGCATCTTCGATCGAGTTGAACGCCTTGCCTTCGCCGCGAAGTTTATCGCGACCAAGCGTCAAATAGTAACAACCAAGCACGATATCCTGCGAAGGAACCGTGATCGGCTGGCCCGACGCCGGTGACAGAAGGTTGTTCGACGCAAGCATCAAGACGCTTGCTTCGATCTGTGCCTCAGGTGAGAGCGGAATATGCACGGCCATCTGGTCACCGTCAAAATCAGCGTTGAACGCTGTACAGACGAGCGGATGGATCTTGATAGCTTTGCCCTCTACGAGTACCGGCTCGAAAGCCTGGATACCGAGACGGTGAAGCGTCGGAGCACGGTTCAGCAGAACCGGATGCTCGCGAATTACTTCTTCGAGAATGTCCCAAACGATCGGCTCTTGGCGTTCGACCATTTCACGAGCTTGTTTGATCGTCGCTGCGTGGGCGTCCTTTTCAAGCTTGTTATAAATGAACGGCTTGAACAGTTCGAGTGCCATTTTCTTTGGCAGACCGCACTGGTGAAGCTTGAGTTCCGGCCCGACGACGATGACCGAACGGCCTGAATAATCGACACGTTTTCCGAGCAGGTTCTGACGGAAACGGCCTTGCTTACCTTTCAATGTACCCGAAAGCGACTTGAGCGGACGATTGTTCGCACCGCGAAGCACGCGACCGCGGCGTCCGTTATCGAACAACGCATCGACTGCCTCTTGCAGCATACGCTTTTCGTTGCGAACGATGACCTCAGGCGCACGCAGTTCGATAAGCTTTTTGAGACGGTTATTACGGTTGATCACGCGACGATAAAGGTCGTTAAGATCTGATGTAGCAAAACGTCCGCCATCAAGCGGCACGAGCGGACGAAGCTCGGGCGGGATTACCGGAATCACGTCGAGGATCATCCAATCAGGATGATTGCCCGAACGCAGGAACGAGTTCGAAACCTTCAATCGCTTAGAATACTTGAGCTTTTTCTGCTGCGAAGTCTCGTCCTTCATCTTGGCACGAAGATCTTCGACAAGCTCAGCGATATCGATCGTTTGAAGCAGATCCTTGATCGCCTCAGCACCCATTTTTGCAACAAACTGATTCGGATGATCGCGCATCAATTCGCGATAACGCTCGTCCGAAAGCAGCTCTTTCTCTTTCAATTCGGGCACGTCGCCCGGATCAACCACAATGTAGGTCTCGAAGTAAAGGATCTTTTCGAGATCACGCAAGGTGATGTCGAGCAAGTGGCCGATTCTCGACGGAAGGCCTTTGAAGAACCAAACATGCGAACACGGCGAAGCAAGTTCGATGTGGCCGAGACGTTCGCGTCGCACCTTCGACTGCGTAACCTCGACGCCGCACTTGTCGCAGATCACGCCGCGGTGCTTCATTCGCTTGTATTTGCCGCACAGACATTCCCAGTCGGATACCGGTCCGAAGATGCGGGCACAGAACAGCCCATCGCGCTCTGGTTTGAACGTACGGTAATTAATAGTTTCCGGCTTGGTGACCTCACCATGCGACCACGATCGGATCTTATCCGGCGAAGCAAGCGAAATTCGGATTGCCTCGTAATTCGTGGTCAATTGTGTTTTGTTGTCTTGATTAAATCGAAACATCTTTTTCTTTTAAGTTCCTAGTTCCAAGTTCCACGTTCCATGTTTCTATTGACTCACACGTTTCAGGCTCCGAAACTTGGAACCCGAAACGTGAAACCTGAAACTAATCTACTCCGACCAATGCATCAACGCCGGCAACGATCTCGTCCGGATCGATCTCATCTTCTTGAATGAGTTCGACGTCGAGACAGAGCGATTGCAGCTCGCGTACGAGCACGTTGAACGATTCCGGGATGCCCGGAGCGAAATCGGAAACGCCCTTGACGATCGTTTCATAGATCTTCGAACGTCCGGCGACGTCGTCTGACTTACAGGTGAGCAATTCTTGCAAGATATGTGCTGCACCATATGCCTCGAGCGCCCAAACTTCCATCTCTCCGAAACGCTGTCCACCGAACTGAGCCTTTCCGCCCAACGGCTGCTGCGTGATCAAGCTGTACGGCCCGATCGAACGTGCGTGGATCTTGTCATCAACAAGGTGTGATAGCTTGAGCATATAGATGTAACCAACGGTCACTTTCTGCTCGAACTGTTCGCCGGTCAAGCCATCGTAAAGACGCGTCTTGCCTGAAGGGCCAACCGACGGCGGCAGGCCGAGTTCGTCGTAACGCTCATTTGCCTTGCCGATAAAGCCCTTGATCTCGTCTTCGCTTGCACCGTCGAAAACAGGTGTTGCGAAATGAAGTCCAAGAACCTTGCCCGCCCATCCGAGATGAGTTTCGAGGATCTGACCGACATTCATACGCGAGGGCACGCCCAGCGGATTAAGCACGATCTCGACCGGCGTTCCATCCGGCAAGTACGGCATATCTTCCTCAGGCAAGATACGAGCGATAACGCCCTTGTTACCGTGGCGTCCAGCCATCTTGTCCCCGACCGAAAGCTTACGTTTCATGGCAACAAAGACCTTGACCATCTTGATTACGCCCGGAGGCAGTTCGTCGCCTTGCTTGAGCTTAGTGATCTTTTCGTCGTAAATATCACGGAGAATGTTGATCTGGCGTTCAGTACGCTGTTCGTATTCCTTGACCTCGCCCGCAATGTCGATCGAACCAGCCGAAACTTCGGCCTTTTTGAGCAATTTCGTATCAACCTCAGCCAGCAATTCGCGTGTCAGCGTTTCGCCTTTCTTGAGGATCACGTCCTTTCCATCGACTAAGTCTTTGGTTAGTTTGCGGCCGTCGAACAGTTCGTAGATGCGCTCGTCACGCTGCTCTTGCAGAATACGGATTTCGTCATTAAGGTCGCGGTGAAGATTTTCTTCCTCCATTCCCTCGATATCGAGTGAACGCTCGTCCTTGTCTTGGCCTTTACGTGTAAAGATCTGAACATCAACAACCGTACCGTCAATTCCCGGAGGACACGTCAAGCTGGCGTCTTTAACGTCTCCTGCTTTTTCACCAAAAATGGCACGAAGCAGCTTCTCTTCTGCAGTCAACTGAGTTTCGCCCTTAGGTGTCACCTTACCGACGAGCACGCTGCCAGGTTTGACCTGAGCACCGATGCGGATAATGCCAGATTCATCGAGATCGCGAAGCATGTTCTCGCCGATATTCGGGATATCACGCGTGATCTCTTCAGGTCCGAGCTTGGTGTCACGAGCTTCGATCTCGAGTTCCTCAATGTGGATCGACGTGTAGTAATCGTCCTTGACGAGTTTCTCGGAGACCAAAATGGCGTCCTCAAAGTTGTAACCACGCCACGGCATGAATGCCACGAGCACGTTACGACCGAGAGCAAGTTCGCCGCGATCGGTACATGGCCCGTCGGCAATAACCTGGCCTTTGCGTACGCGTTCGCCTACGGACACGATCGGGCGTTGGTTGATACAAGTGTTCTGGTTCGAACGCTTGAACTTGACCAAGCTGTAAATATCCGCCGTAACCTCACGCGAGATCGTACCGTCAACCTGATGGTCGGCCTTGACGATAATGCGTTCGCTGTCGACGAAATCGACCGTGCCGTCACGCTTTGCGATGACCACCGCTCCCGAATCGCGAGCGGCGATCTTTTCCATACCAGTGCCGACGAACGGCGATTCGGCACGGAGAAGCGGCACGGACTGACGTTGCATGTTCGATCCCATCAGAGCTCGGTTAGCGTCGTCGTTCTCGAGGAACGGAATCAGCGATGCAGCAACCGAAACGAGCTGTTTCGGTGACACATCCATATACTGCGTGTCCATCTTGTCAGCCGTGATGAACTCACCTTTCTGACGAGCTGCGTTACGGTCGTTGACGATGTAGCCCTTTTCGTCGAGCTCAATGTTTGCCTGGCCGATGATGTAGCGATCTTCTTCCCAAGCGGTTAGATAGAAAGGCCACGGCTCGAACTCAGCTTTCTTGCCGTCCTTGATCTTCTTGTTCGCAACCTCGACATCTTCGAGCGGGACGTGATCGCCAGGCTTGAATTTCGTATCGCCACCGTTGTGGACCCTGACGTACTCAACCACGCGGCCGTCTTCGACCTTACGATACGGCGATTCGATAAAGCCGTATTCATTGATGCGTGCGAAACACGAAAGCGACGAGATCAGACCGATGTTCGGACCTTCAGGCGTCTCGATCGGGCAGATACGTCCGTAGTGCGTCGGGTGGACATCGCGGACCTCAAAGCCCGCGCGTTCACGCGAAAGTCCACCCGGCCCAAGAGCCGATAGACGTCGCTTATGGGTAATTTCTGACAGCGGATTCGTCTGGTCCATGAACTGCGACAGCTGCGACGAGCCAAAGAACTCGCGAACCGCGGCAGTTACAGGCTTCGCATTAACAAGGTCACGCGGCATCGTGGTGAACATATCCTGTTGAATGGACATCTTCTCCTTGATAGCGCGTTCCATACGTTCGAGGCCGATGCGGAACTGATTCTCGAGCAACTCACCGACCGCACGAACGCGGCGGTTTCCGAGATGATCGATATCGTCCTGATAATAATGTTCACTATCCTTCTTCATACGAAGCAGATAGTTGACAACGTCAAGAAAATCCGTCGGGGCCAGTAGTGGATCGGTAATCCGATCCATGTCCGGACGATTCATCTTAATGTTGAACTTTAGACGGCCAACTCGCGACAGATCGAACCGTCGTGCGTCGAAGAACATACCTTCGAGCAATCGATAAGCGGTCGGAACCGTCGGCGGATCGCCGGGACGCATTTTTCGGTAGATCTCAAGCAGCGCATCGACAGGCTTGCTGATAGCATCTTTACGTAGCGTAGCCGAAATGATCTCGCCAATCACGTCGCGCTTCGGAAAGAAAACCGTAAACTCGGTCACACCTTCTTCAGCCATTTGCTGCAACATTGCAGCAGTGATCTCGGTGTTCGATTCGACGACGACTTCGCCGGTTTCGAGGTTGACGACATCTTCGAGTGCATAGGCCCCTTCGAAATCGGCAGTCGCAACCTCGACCGCATCCTTCTTCAAACGGCGAAGATCAGCGAGGCCTGATTTGGTGACCTTTTTGCCCTTGCGAACAACGTCTTCTTTGCCGTCTTTGAGGTCTTCTTCGGCACGCATACCGACAAGGTGCGTATCGCCTTCGGCCTTGACCTTGATAGAGAATTTGCCTTTGTCGATCGTGACCGTGTCGGTGACGTAGAACAGATCGAGGATCTTCGCGTCGCTGTACTCAGCGTTCTTGACGACCTCTTCCAGGATCTGATCCGAGACGGTCTTCATATCGATCTGCGGATTCAGCCACAGACCGAGGGCACGTAGGAACACGGTCGCTACGATCTTACGTTTGCCAAGACGCGCGTGCAGAATGCCTTTTTGGTCATATTCGAACTCGACCCAGGAACCACGATACGGAATGATCTTTGCAAGATATTCGTCGCGGTCGCCTTTAAAGAACACGCCCGGCGAGCGATGAAGCTGCGAAACGATCACACGCTCGGTGCCATTGATAACGAACGTGCCATTATCGGTCATGAGCGGAATTTCGCCGAAGAATACATCTTCTTCCTTGATATCGCGAACGGTCGAAACGCCTGTATCCGGATCTTTGTCATAAACGGTCAGACGGATCTTTACCTTAAGCGGAACGCTGTACGACATACCGCGCTCCTGGCATTCTTTCTGGTCGTGCTTATGCTTGAGGCCAACAGGCTCACCGCAGTTGTTGCACAAGTTCGGACGAACAGCATTGAACGTGCTGCAGTTCTTACACAGAACTTCGGCAGGATTGAACGGATCGACCTTGATCTTAGCCGAGCAGTTCTTACAGTTTGCACGCAGGTGCTCGAGGCCTTCGAGGTTACCGCACTTACACTGCCAGTTGCCGATCTGATATTCGACGTATTCGAGCGTTGCTGTCTCGCGGAAATCCGAAACCGGAAAGATTGTCGCAAACACGGACTGCAAGCCGATGCTGTCGCGCTCCTCAGGGATCAGGTCCATTTGCAGGAACCGATTGTAGGATTCACGCTGGACCTCGATCAGATTCGGGATCTGTGCCGAGGTGTAAATCTTCGAAAAATCCACACGCTCCGGCGACTGGCTTGTGCGTCGCCCGAGACCGTTTGAACTGCTTTGAAGAGGATTGTTGATCATATTAAAACCAATTGCGCCTCACGCGCTTTAGGGGTAAAAAACCTGTTGACGTATCGCGCTCGACTTGTTACGATGCTCGTAATCCAAGTTTTACGGCTACGTTTGCCATAGAAAGACGGCAAATGCGGTCTTGGGTAAAGTTTTCCCAGACCGCTTGATAAGCAGTAGATGCCTTAACTAATTTTTCCGAGCGTGTCGGTGTAAGACACTCACTCCCCATTTGTGCGGCCTAAATACCGCTGAAAAAACCACGATAGTGCGGCATAAATGCCCCAAGATCGTATTGCTGAACATCGCAGATCGGGAAAAACCGTCCAAACCTCGCGAAACTATCAGCTTAACAGCACTTTTTTCAATAAGCAAGCAATGGAGAGCCAACATCAAGCCGGCTCTCCATCGTTATTGCTGATCTACTATTTGAGCTCGATCGTAGCGCCGGCTTCAGTAAGCTTAGCTTTGATCTCTTCAGCTTCGGCCTTCGATGCGCCTTCTTTAATCGCTTTCGGTGCGCTGTCAACGAGATCCTTAGCTTCCTTGAGGCCGAGACCTGCAACGACTTCGCGAACAACCTTAATGACCGCGATCTTGTTGCCACCGGCTGATTCGAGGATAACGTCGAACGAATCCTTCTCTTCTGCCGCGGCACCGCCGCCATCACCGCCTGCCGGAGCTGCCATCATCATCGGTGCTGCCGCTGCCGCAGCCGAAACTCCGAATACTTCTTCGAGTTCCTTGACCAATTCCGACGCTTCGAGAAGCGACATACCTTTCAAAAATTCAACAACATCAGCTTTTGTAACTGCCATGATTTTTATCTATCTCCTATTTAGGGTTCTTTTATTTCAATTAAATTGCCGCTAGAACCCAGGGACACACAATGAATGGGTTGCATCACCTTTCATTTAGTATCCGAAGCCAATGTGCCTGACAACACGTCGGCTCGTTTTACCTTGAGCACGGCTTTCACGAACCGTTTAAGGCTCGTGATCTCAAATCTGAGATCTAAGACCTCAAATTCTATCGAGATCGATCGATCTCAAAACTTATTCGGCTGCCGGCTCTTCCTCAGCCGGAACCTCCAATTCAACCTCGTCCGCAACAGGTACTTCTTCCGCCGGAGCAGCTTCGGCCTCAGCAGCCGGAGCGTCTTCCGCCGGTGCGGCTTCTACTTCAGCGGCCGGAGTTTCATCCGCAGGAGCAGCCTCGACCTCTGCGACACTCTCTTCAACTGCCGCGGCCGGTGTTGCTGATACTTCTCCAGCGGCACGCCCTTCCTGTTCTCCGATCTGTTTGATCACAACTGCCAGGTCACGCGGAACTGCGTTGATAACCGTAACGATACGCTGCGCCTGTGCGTTGAGCACGTAGAGCAATTTCGAAATAAGCTCTTCTTTCGAAGGCAGATTTGCGATAGTGGTCAACTGTGCGAGATCTACAAGCTTGCCGTCAACCACACCTGTTTTGAAGGTGTAGATGTCAGCATTCTCTTTCATGAACTTCGAAATTGCTTTCGACAGAACGACAGGATCGTTCTTCGTCCATGCGATCGCAGTGACGCCCTTGAAGTGCTCAGTTGCTTCCTCAAACTGCGTTCCTTTGACCGCAATACGAGCCAGCGTATTCTTTACAACTTGGTATTCTGCACCTGCCTCGCGAAGGCTGTTGCGAAACTCTTGGTCCTTGGTCACCGTCAAGCCCGTAAAGCTAACGACCATTGCGGACGTGGAATTAGCAAGCGAATCGGTGAGTGCGGCCAGATCTTGTGCTTTTGTTTCTCTTGATTTCATTTCTCTTAGTGCCTCCTCACTTAAACGTACGACAACTCATCGAGCAATACGCCCGGGCTCATCGTTGCTGCTAAATTGATCTTCTTCAAATAACGGCCTTTTGCTGTGGTCGGCTTAGCCTTCATGACGGCACCGATCAGGACGCGAGTATTCTCCAACAGCTTTGCGTCATCGAACGACACTTTGCCAACCGGCGAGTGAATAACGCCCGTTTTATCGACGCGGTATTCTACCTTACCAGCCTTGGTCTCTTCGACGGCCGTTTTCACGTCCATCGTTACCGTTCCTGTTTTTGGATTTGGCATCAGGCCTCGAGGACCGAGAACCTTACCAAGCTGTCCGACCTTACCCATCATGTCGGGCGTCGCAATTAGTGCGTCAAAATCGAGCCAGCCGCCTTTGATCTTATCGACGATATCATCGCCCCCGGCTTCATCTGCTCCGGCATCGAGTGCCTCGCGGATCTTGTCGCCCTGAGCAACAACGACGACCTTTTTGGCTGCTCCGCCCAAACCGTGCGGCAGAACGATCGTGCCGCGGACGAGCTGATCTGCCTTACGCGGATCGACGCCCAACCACATCGTCAGTTCGACGGTTTCGTCAAACTTTGCAAAAGCGATCTCTTTCAATTTTGAGACCGCGTCTTCAAGTGTGTACTTCTTGCCGTCCTCGATCTTTTCGAGGGCAGCAAGATATTTCTTGCCTCGTTTCATATTACCTCCAGGTATTAACGGCGATACATGATCGCCTCCCTATAGGTCGTATAGGACGAATTAGTCCTATAGGTCCTAAAATCTTACTCAACAGTCAAGCCCATGCTCTTCGCGGTTCCCTCGATCGTCCGCATAGCGGATTCGAGGTTGGTCGTGTTGAGATCTTGCATTTTCAGCTTTGCGATCTCTTCGATCTTTGCACGGCTGATAGTGCCTGATTTTTCGCGATTCGGCTTGCCCGAACCTTTTGCAATTCCCGAAGCCTTTCTCAAAAGATCGGCTGCCGGCGGCGTTTTTGTCTCGAAAGTGAACGAACGGTCTGCATAGACTGTGATCACGACCGGGATCTTCATATCCGGATCGTCATTCTGCGTTTTGGCGTTGAACGCCTTGCAGAATTCCATGATGTTAACGCCGTGCTGACCCAAAGCAGGGCCGATCGGCGGAGCCGGATTGGCCTTACCTGCCGGGATCTGTAGCTTGATGTAACCTTCTATCTTCTTTGCCATCTTCTTTTTCGATTAACGATGCCGGTGTTTTTGTCGGCAATGTCCTCTTCTAATTTATTCATCCTCGGCGAAGGTAACTTTCTCCACCTCGAGGAATGTCAACTCGTACGGAGTCGAGCGTCCAAAAATCGTGATCGAAACCTTAAGTGTCGATTTGTCTTCATTGACCTCTTCAACCTTGCCCGTGAAGCTCGCGAACGGTCCCGATTTGATACGAACGACCTCGCCAACTTCGTATGTGAACTTCGGTTTCGGCTTTTCGGTCGTGACCTCGATATTGTGATCGATCTGGTCGACCTCAGCTTGCGAAAGCGGCGTTGGCTGCTTTCCGCCGAGAAATCCTGTCACTTTCGGCGTCGATTTGATCGCGTGAAACACGTTGTCAGGGATCTTGCCCTTTTCGTCACATTCAATCTCAACGAGCACGTAGCCCGGATAGAACATTCGCTCCGAGACGTACTCTTTGTTGCCACGCATCTCGACGACTTTTTCTTTCGGAAGCTTTACCTCGGTGATCTGCTCGCCGAGCTCCATGTCGCGAATCCTCGCAGCAAGGCTCTCAACGACCTTGTTCTCGTGTCCCGAATATGTGTGGATGAAATACCACTGCTTCATTTCAAATATCCTTGTTAGATGCCTGCGATCTTGTTAACAACCCACGTCAAACCTTCGAGAATATACGTCCACGCATGATCTACGAGAAACAGATAAGCTGCAAAAAAGATGACGTTCAAAATAACAATGATCGTCGTGCCGCGCACATCACTCGATGATGGGAACGTCGTCTTGTCCAATTCAGCGCGAGTCTTCGTAATGAAATCGCCGATGCCTTGCTTTCCGCTATTTTCTGTCGTTGCTGCTGCGTCTGACACTGTTTTCTCCATAGATCTCGGATCTCAAATCCAAGATCTCAAATCACAATTCTAAAATCTTACTTTGGCAGGGGTAGCAGGACTCGAACCCGCACCTTAGGTTTTGGAGACCCGCATGCTAACCATTGACACCATACCCCTGTGATCAGTGAATAGTTAGTAGTAAAAAGTGAACAGTTTCAAACTTCTCACTTTTTAACATTACCTTTTCACTTACTTGTTTTCTCGATGCAACTGGTGCTTGCGGCAGCGACGGCAGAACTTGCTGAACTCGAGCCTGTTAGGCGTGTTCTTCTTATTCTTTGTCGTCACGTAATTGCGCTCTTTGCACTCCGTGCACTGCAAAATAATATTATCTCTCGGCATAAACCCCTCAGTATTCGGCAGTTGGCAGTCGGTAGTTAGTAGAACTAGTCTTTCTACCAACTACCGGCTACTAGCTACTCAAACTTATTCCACGACCTCTGACACCGTACCTGCACCGACTGTGCGGCCGCCTTCGCGGATGGCGAAGCGGAGGCCTTTTTCCATTGCGATCGGAGCGATGAGCTCGATCTCCATTTGGATGTTGTCGCCCGGCATCACCATTTCGACGCCTGCAGGCAAGTGTGCAACTCCGGTCACGTCCGTTGTACGGAAGTAGAACTGCGGGCGATAGCCGGTGAAGAACGGCGTGTGACGGCCTCCTTCTTCCTTCGTCAGGACGTATGCCTCAGCCTTGAACTTCGTGTGCGGCGTGATCGTGCCCGGTTTGACGATGACCTGTCCGCGTTCAATTTCCTTTCTTTCGACGCCTCGGAGCAGCAGTCCGACGTTGTCGCCTGCCATACCCGAATCGAGAAGCTTCTTGAACATCTCGACGCCGGTCACGACCGAGTTGCGTGTTTCACGGATACCGACGATCTCCACCGGCTCGTTAACGTTGATAACGCCGCGTTCGATACGTCCCGTTGCCACTGTACCGCGGCCTTGGATCGTGAAGATATCTTCGACCGGCATCAGGAACGGCTTGTCCGTCTCACGTGCAGGGGTCGGGATGTAATCATCAACGGCCTGCATCAGCTCGTCGATCTTCGGCTCCCATGCAGGGTCGCCTTCGAGGCCCTTGAGTGCCGAACCTTGAACGACAGGAATGTCGTCGCCAGGGAACTCATACGAGCTCAGCAGCTCTCGGATCTCCATCTCTACCAATTCAAGCAGTTCAGGATCATCGACCATGTCCACTTTGTTCATGAACACTACCATCGACGGGATACCGACCTGACGGCCAAGCAGGATGTGCTCACGCGTCTGCGGCATCGGGCCGTCAGTCGCAGCAACCACCAGGATAGCTCCGTCCATCTGTGCAGCTCCCGTGATCATGTTCTTGACATAGTCAGCGTGGCCCGGGCAGTCAACGTGTGCATAGTGACGATTCGCCGTCTCGTACTCAACGTGTGCAGTCGCAATTGTGATTCCACGTGCTTTCTCTTCAGGTGCATTGTCGATCGAATCGAATGCTCGCACTTCCATCTTCGGATTGTGCTTCGACATCACCTTCGTGATCGCCGCCGTCAATGTCGTCTTGCCGTGGTCAACGTGCCCAATTGTCCCTATGTTCACGTGCGGCTTACTACGGTCGAATTTCTCTTTGCTCATCTTTTTCCTCTTACTTGAATCTCAAATTTCAGATCTGAAATCTCAAAAAACTAAAAACATACTGGAGCCCAAGCCGGGATTTGAACCCGGGACCTCTTCCTTACCAAGGAAGCGCTCTACCCCTGAGCTACTTGGGCTTGTGCCCAAAAGTTTGGAGCGGGAGACGAGGTTCGAACTCGCGACATTCAGCTTGGAAGGCTGACGCTCTACCAACTGAGCTACTCCCGCAATATGGTGCATGGGGTAGGATTCGAACCTACGTAGGAAGTTAATCCGACGGGTTTACAGCCCGTTGCCTTTGACCGCTCGACCACCCATGCAAATAATTTTCAAAGTGCTATCAGCGTCGTATAGAGCTAAATAGCAAATTTCCAATGATAGCGAAGACGATGAAAGCGCGCAAGCGCGGAAGTGCTTGTTTTTAGCGCACTTACGCGATCAGCTTATCGGGTGTTATCGGCAGATCGCGGAGCCGTTTGCCGGTTGCGTTGAAAATGGCATTAGCGATCGCTGCAGGAATACCGACTAATCCTAGTTCACCGAGACCTTTGGCACCGAGCGGATTCACTATCTTGTCTTCTTCTGGCACAAAGATCGTCTCGATCTCGGGAATGTCAGCATTTACAGGCACATGATAGCCGGCAAGGTTCGGATTCATGATGCGAGCGTAACGGTCATCGACCTCTGTAACCTCGGTCAAAGCCATACCGACGCCCCAAACCACGCCGCCGATCTCTTGGCTGTGGGCACCTTTTGGATTGATGATCTTGCCTGCTGCAGTCGCCTGAACGACGCGGCGAACGCGAGCAACGCCGATCTCTTCGTCTACGGCAACCTCGACAAACTGTGCTCCGTGTGACGCGATCGAGTATTTCGAACGCTCAGCAGTAGCAACGGTCGAGCGATGCAAAACCGCAAGTTGTGGCAAATTATTGGCCGTTAATATGTCTGCAAACGATTTCTTGGTTTCAGGCTTTCCTTTGACCATGATCGAGGCATTTTCGACTACGATATCCGCTGCAGCGACGTCTTTAAACGGCGAACCGTCGGTTTTCGCATCAACTGCGGCAAATTCGGTTCCGAGTTTCTCGCACGCTTCTTTGATAGCGGTTCCGACGCTAGACGTGATCGTCGAGCCACCTTGGCCGGGACTTGGTGGCAGTTCGCTGTCGCCAAGGGCAAAGGTGACGCGTTCGATAGGCACGCCGAGGCCTTGTGCAGCGATAGTTGCTCCCATTGTGTAGGTTCCGGGACCGATGTCGGTCGCGGCACTTTCAACAAGCACGGTGCCATTTGCGCGGAATGTAACGCGAGCCGACGCCGGCGATTGGCCGGCGAACCAAGTTCCCGTTGCCATGCCGTAACCGATCAGCCATCGGCCGTCTTTCATCATTCGCGGCTCAATCTTGCGTTTACTCCAACCGAACTTCTCCGAGCCTTGGCGGTAGCATTCTTTTAACTCTTTACTCGAAAATGGCTTTCCAGATTCAGGATCGGTCTCAGCGTAATTCCGAATACGTAATTCAAGCGGATCGATCTTTAGCTTGTACGCCAGCTCATCAAGTGCCGATTCGAGGGCAAATGCACCAGAAACGGCTCCCGGAGCTCGCATCCAAAGCGGCGTTTGCATGTCGAGACGTGCGACGGTTTGGCTCGTCTTCACATTCGGACACGCGTACAGCGAACGCGATATTCCGACTAGTCCTTCGGAAAATATCTCGTGTGACGAAGTATTGTGAACAGCCTCGTGAATGATCGCCGAGAGTTTGCCTTGCTTGTCAGACGCAAGCTTTATTCTCTGCGTAGAAGCGGGCCGATAGCCGTGAGCGGTGGCGAGTTGTCTCCGCGAATACACTACTTTCACAGGCTTTCCAACCAACTTAGCCGCCATCGAAGCGATCAGCAACTGCGGCCCCGGACGCAATGCAGCACCGAAGGCTCCGCCGACGAAAGGAGCAACGACACGAACATTCGTGCGATCTATTCCAAATGCTGCGGCGACGTAGCCTGCGGTTCCCTGAGTACCTTGCGTCTTGTCGTAAACGGTCAGTTTGCCGCCTTCCCACACAGCTACCGTCGCGTGAAGTTCCATCGGATGATGATGTTCGAAAGGTATCGTATATTCGGCCTCGATCTTGACCTCAGCCGTGGCAAACACCTCTAGCGGCTTTCCTCGATCTGGTGTGACACGTGCCTCGGGCAATGCCTTTTCAAACATTCCGCGCGTGTCGCTGTCGGCTTTTGACGAAGAATAAGTTATCTTTACGAGCGACGCCGCGTATCGTGCCTCTTCGAACGAATCAGCCAAAACGACCGCGATCGGTTGAGCATTGAACAGAATGTCGGCGGACATCAGCGGGTAAAATGGCCGCGCGCCCACGGGACGCTCCGGAATCGTGAGTTTCGGTGCGTTCTTATGTGAAACGACAAGCCGAACGCCCGGCTGTTTTTCAGCTTCGGCTGTATCGATCGCAGTGATCGTTCCTTTAGCGATGGTCGATTGAACTAAATAGCCGTATAGCATGCCCGCAGGCTTGTGCTCGGCGATGTATTTCGCCTTTCCCATTACCTTGGCACGGCCGTCAACACGGTCGGGGGCGTCTTTGAGATCGTCGTCGTAAAAGCTCATTTTGCTACTGTGCCTCCCATATTAAGTGCGTCAGTGAGGGCACGTTTCACGCCGTTGCGAGCGAGTTTGATCTTGTAAGCGTTGCCGCTTAGTGGCTTAGCTCCTCTAATAGCGAGCTCGCCTGCATTTGCAAAATTCTCGTCGGACGGCCGTTTTCCTTTCAGGAAGGCTTCGGCCTCGATAGCACGCCAAGGCTTATGAGCGACGCCGCCGAGAGCGATGCGGGCATCGCTGATGACGCCGTTCTTGAGTTCAAATGCCGCAGCGATCGAAACCAACGCAAATGCATAGCTCGCACGGTCACGCAGCTTCAAATACTGATAATTCGTCGCAAATCGCGGCACTGGCAGTTCGATCGCGACGATCAGTTCGCCTTTCTTGAGCGAAGTCTCAATGTCTGGCGTATTCATCGGCAGACGATGAAAGTCGGCAAATCTGATCGTTCGGATCTTGCCGCTCGCCTCTCGAACCTTTACAACAGCATCCAGGGCCATCAGTGCGACAGACATATCAGACGGATTCACCGCGACACACGAATCGCTCCAGCCGAAGATCGCACTATATTTATTAAGTCCGTTGATCGCGGCACAACCGCTGCCTTTCACGCGTTTGTTGCACGGCATCGACACGTCGTAAAAATACGTACAACGCGGACGCTGCATCAGATTGCCGCCGTTCGTCGCCATGTTGCGGATCTGCGGCGAGGCACCAGCTAGGATCGCTTTGGTCAGTAGCGGATAGCTTGTTCGGATCCGCTGATGATTAGCAGTGTCTGTGTTTTTGGCTAAAGCACCGATCGAAACGCCGCCGTTCGCAGTCGAAGTGATCGTCTTCAGATCGAGCCGCGAAATATCAACGAGGGTCGTTGGTGAGGCGATGTCCTCTTTCATCAGATCGACGATATTAGTTCCGCCGGCGATGAAAGACGAACCGTTTTCGGCCCCAAGCCGCACTGCGTCGGCGGTGTCGATAGCACGTTTGTAGGCAAATGGCTTCATCGTTTGCCTCCTTTGCCGTCGCGGACGTTTTCGATGGCATCGACTATGTTCGGATAGGCACCGCAACGACAGATGTTGCCGCTCATGCGTTCCTTGATCTCGTCGCGTGTTGGTCCGCCATTCGGTCGTGATTTTACGTCGCCTGTTACTTGGCTTGCGTCGCCGCGTTTTGCTTCTTCGAGCATGGCGACCGCCGAACAGATCTGTCCGGGCGTGCAGTAGCCGCATTGCAGGGCGTCATATTCGACGAACGCCGCCTGCATCGGATGAAGCGTTTCGCCGTTTGCGAGGCCTTCGATCGTGGTGACCTTCTTGCCATCGCACATCGCGGCGAGCGTGAGGCAAGAGAGCTGGCGTTGACCGTCGATGATCACCGTACAAGCCCCGCATTGCCCATGATCACAGCCCTTTTTCGAGCCTGTCAGATCAAGTCCATCGCGAACCGTATCAAGCAACGAAGCCCGCGTATCGACCGCAACAGCGTAATCTTTGCCGTTGATGTTGAGCGATAACTTCGCCGTCTCGACCGCCACGCCATCGACGATCTCCGTCGTGCTAGCGAAGCTTTCGCCCACCGAAACACCGCCGAACATCACGGCTCCAACGCCGAGCGCCGATACCTTGATAAAGTCACGCCGCGTCGGAATTTCATCCAACTCAAAAGCGCAAAATTCCCGCTCTTTACTCATAAATGCACCTGCTTATGTAGATAAACAGTTTAGCATATTGGTTTTTCTATTTGGAACGCGGATGAAATCGCTCGTAGTTTCGCTTGAGCTGTTCGCTCGTGACGTGTGTGTAGATCTGTGTGGTCGAGATGTCTGCGTGCCCGAGCATCTGCTGGACACTGCGAATGTCCGCGTTGTTTTGTACGAGATGTGTTGCGAACGAATGACGCAGCGTGTGCGGCGAAACGCCTGTGAATCCGCACTTTTCGGCGTATTCCTTGATAAACGCGTGAATTATCTGACGAGTGATGGGCAAGCCTGCCGGCGTGACGAATAGCACGTCAACATCGATGTTCTCTTTACCTCGACGCTTTGCCGAGTAGCTTTTCAGCCATTCGACCGCACTTGAACCGACCGGAACGCGACGAGTCTTGCTTCCCTTTCCTGTCGTCGTGATGATTCCCGCGTCGAGGTCGATGTCTCGCAATTTAACATTCGCGGCCTCAGAAACTCGCAGTCCCGAAGCATACATCAATTCAAGGATCGCACGATCGCGAAGCCCCGTTTCGGTCGAAACATCGGGCGTCGAAAGTAGCGTATCGATCTCACCCTTGTTAAGAAACCGCGGCAGATAGACGCCTTTTTGTGGAGCGACGATGTCTTCGGCAGGGTTTGCCTTGAGTTGGCCTTCGAACATCAGAAACTTGTAAAAACCCCGAACCGAACTGATCAACCGCCGCTTCGAATTCTCAGAGACCTTCGTCGGACCAAGATCGATCAACCATTCCGACAGGTCAACGCGTTTAATATCGAGTAATGCAATGCCGTTCTTATCGGCCCAAACCCGCAATTTCTCCAGATCGGACGCATAACTCTCGACACTATTCGCCGACAAGCCCTTTTCGACCTTGCAGTAAGAAAGATATTCGCGGATGTGGTCGCGCATGAGTACAGATTGTATTTCCGCAGAACGCGAACCACAAGCCTTTTATCTTATTCTGAATTAGATTCGCTATAACAGTTCCCAAATCGATCTAGAAGTTCTGCATGCTCAGCTTCTAGCTGGTCAAATGTTCGCTGTCGCGAAAAATTCCAACTTCGCGCGTCTGGGTTTAGAGCGAGTCGACAGCGTTGGTAGTAGAAATTTTGCAGGATCGTAGTCCGATCATTTTCGGTAAATGTGTCGATAGAACTGAGCAATGTAGGCGTTGCATCTGCGCTCAATTGCGAGTTGTAGTAGGCGTCAAACTCTCGTCCTTGCTGCATCAACGCAATGTTGGTTTTTACGATAAAGGCATCGGGGTTCAGAACGTGTGTGGCTCCGATGATGGCAAATGCGGACCACATTGCGCCGAGAGCGAAGTATTGGCGGTGGCCTCGTAGCACCGTTACGGCAAACCAAACGAAGACGATCGCGAGCCAGGTCATAAAGATCATCGGATACAGGCGAATGGTTGTGAGGCCGTAGCCTAGGCTGCCGGTTAGCAAGAGCAGACGCTGGACTGCGGACGCCATGATCACGAAGAGCAACGCGATCTGTATGCCGGCGAATATCTTGAAGAGCATAGTCGCTTTGGTTGCCTCGCGGCGAATGAGCCAATGAGCAGCGAGGAGTAGCGGCAACACTAGGGCTGAAACGGCGACGAGTTCGCCAAAGCCTCGGCGTGCGTAGTCTGCTAATTTGAAATCGGGCGTGTTCTGCACCATCTCCATACCTCCGAACAAATACGGCACCTGCATTACGACAAAGCTTAGAAACAGCAGGTTTATGAGGCCGAAAATGATACCGATCTCGACCGAACCGAGCGTGAAGCCTGTGGGTAGGAATGAGTTGTTGAAGTCGGCGAGCGTGAATGGTGGCTTCTTCTTTTCGGTCGGTGTCTCTTGCTCAGAGGGCACACTCTCTATCGGTCGTGTCTCTGCCTCGGGGCTGTTGATGTGTTCGACGACGGTTTTGTCGTCGGGCAACGTGACGGGATGTTCGCCGGATTCGCGGGCGACGTTTTGCATTGGGCTTGGGGCGGTTGCGTCGGTTTTCTCATTGAAAATTGTGAGATCTGTTTCGGTGGCGAAAGGAATGCCTATCGTGGCTCCTTTTGACGAACTTCGTATGATCGCGGCTCGCAGATAGCCTGCCGAAAACCACGCGAAAACGGCAAAAAGCATAAAATGCTGAACAATATCTTCGAATTCGAAGTTGAAAACCCGATTTACGAGACCTTCGAAAGCCGCGTCAGCAGCCGCAAAAAGAGCACCGAATAGCAGCAGCAGGGGTGTCACTAGCAGTATGCCGCGAGTGACCGAAAATAGATGTTTCTGCCAGCCTTTGCTCTCGATTGACGAGAATTCGATGTCGTCGAAGATGACCAAAAACGAGCCGATGACTGAACTGATCGCAGACCAAACAAATCCGATCGCATAGTGAAATACGCCTGCAAGCCTGGTTATCACACCCAACGCTGGTATCATCTGCGCCGACATTATGCACAATATCGCACCAGTGCACGCAACGCGCAGTTCGGGTGCAGCCCGCCACGCGAAACAAGCCGCGAAGAACAATTGAGCGACGAACAAAGCATACGTATGCGGCGTCAACATCTCGCGAGCAAACTTACGCATTAGCATGAAAGCAGCGCTGACGAACACGAAGTTGAAAGCAAAAACATTGATGCCCCAATGATCGACATGCAACAACGCATCCGCCGCCGCACCGATCACAACTGCGGCCAAAATTATGTGTAAACCGATCTTAGTATTGCTGTTCATACTGCTTCATTCTTGCCAGGAAACATGGCTTGATTTGCGCTTCTTAGATAGACCTTCGCTGTAAAAAACGGCGTGAATCCGAGCAATCCCACGAAAATGAATAGAATACCCAATAGACTAACGGGAAAGATTATCGCTCCGATTACGATTGCTGAGGCTGCTGCGAAATAGAGAATAAAGGCGACTAAATAGCGAAATTCGCCCATTCGTTCGCCCCATAACAACCAAGCAGTGTGAGCCATAATGGCCGAGAAGGCAGTAATATAGGCCGGCACTTTGTATCCCGAGAGCATTGCGTCCGCGCCAGACCACTGTGCAAAAACGATCGGATCAAAATAAAAGCAAACTAACGGAAGAAACACGCCCATTATCCAATCAACCCGTCTTTGGCGTTTCGTCGGCTGACTGGCATATTCATCAATGTTCGAAAGTACGATCTCATCTTGCGGAACCTCAACTATCTCGTCGGGTTCGTTCGGGTCCTCGAACATGTAGTAGTAGCGGTCGTTTGGGATTGAGGTTGCGGTTTCCATTTTTGTTGAACGCCTTAAATTCGATCGAACCTTCTGGATGTGGTTCACCTATCCAATTGCACGACAATGTCTCCGGTTTTCGTCACAAGTTTAAAAATTTTGGATTCGCTGCAATCCTTGCAAGCAATTCGTAAGGTGTTGTTGTCAGACCAAACGACTTTAACTTCGTTGTCTCCCGCCAATGAGAAAACAATATCGTCATTATTTCGCTCGCTAGAACGCCAATTCATGGCGACGTGGGTTGCGTAATCGGTTGTTGCACCACAATTGCGGACAAAGACCGTCGCGATTCGCTTTTCGTCTGGGGAAATGGCCTCAACTGACACGTCGTCAGAGCATGCGCACCCTAAAACTAGAACAGTTAGCGTTGCGACGCACAGTAGTAATGAAGTTTTGTTTCCCATAACTAAACGTTCTTCATTGCTTTGATCAACGCTTCCATATGGTCGAGGTAGCGTGTTAGGGCGGCGCGGCCGTCTTTGGTGATCTTGTATTCGGTCAGCGGCATACGGCCGTTGAATGATTTTTCGCATGTCACGTAGCCGGCGTCCTCGAGCTTGCGGGCGTGGACCGAGATGTTGCCGTCGGTCGTGTCGAGCAGATTCCGAAGCTCAGTAAAGCTCAGCCGTTCGTTTGCCGCGAGTGCCGAGACGATACCGAGCCGCATGCGTTCGTGAATGACCTTGTCGAGGTCGTTCGACACGTTCTCGGCCGCCTTTTCTACACGCAGAGCGTTCGGCTTTGAGGCATTATCGACTTTTAATGCAAGATTCTTTGCCATCTTTATAGTTCTCAACTCCCTGCAAACGGCGTCCCAATGATGCCGACCGCCAGCTCGGCCCAAACTACGGCAAGCACCGCCAGTACGATCGCACAGGCTGCGAGACGCTGAACGGGTGTTCTCAAAATTCTTAGGAAAAGCTCGCAGGCGAGACCCGCTCCGAGAAGAAGAGCCCCCGCGATCGTGAAATCAAACCAATCCCATTTCACGCCTTCGACGCCGAGTTTCATTGCGGTGAATGGTATTAGCAGCATGAATGCCACCGCAACGAGAATTCCGACCAGTCGTTTGTTCTCTAATTTCATATGTAATACCTCAATGGGCACACTCCCTACCGGTCGTGTTTCTGGCACAAATAACGTTCCAGTGTTGCGAAGCGCAACCGCTGCCTTTCTATCCGCCGTAGCGGCGAGCGATGATCGCTCCGAAAATTATGTGAAGCCCGCCAAAACTGACGGCCATCATTGGATCTGCGTATTTCGTTGGCAAGAGAAGAGCGATCGCTCCGCATGCCATAAAGAGCCAACCCATTACCGGAATTACGCGAGCCGAGAACGCTCCGCCGCACGCGACCGCAGCACCGTATGCGAGCATGCAGACCGGTGCCATCAGGTCGTATTGGCCAAATTTCCATAGTCCAAGCACCGTCACGACACCGACGAACATTGGCGGAGCGAAGCTGAATGCGAACTTTCGCGACGGCGTCGAAAGCAGCGATTGCCCGCCGAGCTTTGCTTTTTGCCACATCGCTAGCAAACCGATAGCGAATGCCAGCGCCGCTTCGACGAGCCAAACCGTCAGCGAATCGACACGATAAACTTGAATACTCGCGATATACGCCGCGACGCAAGCCGTCACGCCCATCAGTATTCCGCCATAGCCCGGCACGGCCGTGAACTGCGTCGATCGAGCCATCGTCTCGCGTATAAACGCCAGATTGTCGATCGCACGGTCGCTGATGTTTACAGGTTTTTCGCTTTCGGCTTCCTGTTTTCGTAATGGTGTGACATTCGCCATAGCAGATGAAGAATATGCCAAGTAATTTTATCTGTCAAGTACTTTGCAGTATAAAGTCAATATTTATTTTGAAGGCGGCACGCAGCCGCCTTCGTCCACGAACATGAATTATTCTTTAGTGTTCGCCGCCAACCTCGACCTTGCCTTTGAATGTTCGGAACAGAAAAGCAAAGTAGCCGATCGCGATGATGATGCCGATCGGCCACCAGATCAGTCCGACGCTTAAGCCATATTCGCCGGCCCTTGCATTGTGGATCGTCAAGCTATGCTGAGGATCGATCGCCGGCAGCACATTTGGATAGAGACCGTAAACGGCACCTCCGAGCATCAACGCGAGATACGTCGCCGAGGCCATGAATGCTCCCTTATCGTTACCCTTTGAGTTGAAGAACTTCATCGCTATCAGAGCCGCGAGCACGCCCAGCGGTATCATCCAACCGACCGGCAGATAGTAGTAGTTATCGAGCAGCGTTGGTCGAACATACATCACCGCAACCAAGCTCACGACGGTCACCAGCACAAGCGCGAACCAGCCGAGACTGACGATTTTGCGCGAGCGTTCCTGCATCTCGTGTTCGGTCTTGATGGCAAGAAAGCTGGCACCATGAATGGACAAAGCGACAAATGCGACAACGCCCGAAAGCACCGTGAACCAATCGAGAATGCCCGTATCACCGGTCGTTCCCCAATGTGTGAACAGCGGCTCGAAAAAGTAGCCGGTCGCGTCTAATGGAACTCCGCGTATGACGTTGCCGAGAGCCGCACCGAAGAAGATCGCGAGCAATATACTGGAAAGCGAGAATACGAAATCCCAGAATTTCGTCCACAGCGGATTGTCGAGTTGATGCCGCAGTTCGATGCCCGTCGCGCGCATTATCAGCAGCCACAGTACCATTATTAGCGGCAAGTAAAAGCCTGAGAATCCAGCGGCGTACAACGCCGGAAATGCGAAGTAGAGCGTTCCGCCCGTGGCGAGCAGCCAGACCTCATTTCCGTCCCAAACAGGCCCGACGGATGAGATTACGGCCGCACGCTCTTTGTCTGTTCGTCCGACAAAATGATGAACAATGCCGGCGCCGATATCGAATCCGTCGAGGATCACATAGCAGACCAGCATGAAAGCAACGATCATAAACCAAACTGTTTCCATAGTGTTATGCAACCTCCTCAGGCGTGATGCCAGCACCTAGTTCGTCCGCACCATGCTCTATTCGCCGTAGCATCAGAAAGATGTAAAGCAAAGAGATGATGGTGTACATTCCCGCAAAACCAAGCAGCGTGAACAAGATGTTACCTCCCGAAACCATCGGCGAATGGCCGTGCTCGGTTCGCATCAGGCCGTAAACGAGCCACGGCTGACGGCCTAGTTCGGCGACTGCCCAACCGACCGTATTTGCGATGAACGGAAAAGGAAAGCTGAGCATCAATATCCAGAGCAACCAGTTCGCGTCGAACAGCTTGCCTCGCCAAAGCCAGAACGCCGCTACGATCATTGTCAGTATGAAGATCGTGCCCAAACCGACCATAATGTGAAAGCTGTAATAAAGCATCGGCACGTTGGTCGGGTGGTCTTCTTTCGGAAATTCGTTGAGGCCTTTCACCTTAGCATCCCAACGTTGATAGGTGATAAAGCTCAGCATGTTTGGAACGTGAACGGCGTTGTCTAGCCGTTGTTTCTCCATATCGGGCTGACCGATCAATACGAGCGGAGCACCTTCGGTCGTGTCAAACAGGCCTTCCATCGCGGCGAGCGTTACGGGTTGGTGTTTTGCAATCATGCGGCCCTGTAGATCGCCCGATGGGAACAGCATCCAGATGCTCGAGATGCAGCCGACAATAACGCCGACCTTGAGAAACATCTTCCCATATTCGGCCTTTTTGTTGCTCAAAATGTAAAAGGCACCGAGCGCCGAAACGCAAAATGCTCCAACTACGACAGCTCCGCCCATGTTGTGCATGTATTGATAGATCGCCCATTCATTCAGTACGAGCGACCAGAAACTAGTGAGCTGAACCGAACCGTCTGCGGCCATTTCATAACCAACAGGATGCTGCATCCAGGCGTTCGTCGCGATAATGAACCAGCCCGAAAGCCACGTGCCGATGAACAGCAGAACAGCTGTTAGCCAATGCAATTTCGGGCCGAGACGCTTTTCACCAAACAAGAACAGGCCGATAAATGCGGATTCGAGAAAGAACGCGAAGGTGCCTTCCATCGCGAGTGTCTGGCCGATGACGCCGCCGGCGAATTTCGAGAAAACGGCCCAGTTCGTGCCGAACTGAAACTCCATCGGAATTCCGGTGACGACACCGAACAGAAATGTAATGCCAAGGATCTTGCCCCAGAATCTCGCTGATTCATTCCAACGTTCGTCGCCGGTTTTGAGTGCGAGAGTCTTGAAGATCACGATGATCGGCATCAGGCCCATCGTGAACATCGGGAATAGATAGTGATATGTAACAGTAAATGCGAATTGTATGCGCGCAAGTGTATTCGCTTCCATCGAGACTCCTCCGAGCTCGTCAATAGCAACCAACGTGCCGAGCCCTATTTGCCGAAGATCGCCTATTTACGGGCGTATCGACATGATCAGTTCTACCCACGCGCGAGAAGTAACACGCGTCGACACCTAAATGCGAGAAACTTCGCAGCTCTTTCTACTTCCTATTTTTCTGAGGGTTGTTAACGATGTCGCCGTAGTTTTCGAGCGGTGCGGCGGTCGGATCTGCGACGGAATAGGTGAAGC